>NZ_LLWH01000198.1 GCF_001411475.1 Pseudomonas endophytica
CCCACAATTGGAAACCCGCTTTTACCTGCGCTACCGCGAAACCGATAACGAACTGGCCGGGCGCGTAACCAAAGAGCAGATCAAGCATCACCCCCGCGCAGCCAACCCGGCCTATGTCAGCGGCGACTACACCCGTCCGCAACCCGGCAGTACATGGTTGGGTAACAAGACCACGATGTACTTGGACGACAATTCACAACTGGAAGTGGGTCTGGTCTACCACGACTACCCGATGGATCTGCGCGAAGGCCCCAACCGCCTCAAGGTTGCCTATACCGATGTCAGTGGCACGCTGAACTACAAGCGCCGCGACACCTTGTTCGGGCTTGAAAGCCAAACCACTGTCGGGCTGCGCAGCACCAAACACCTGCCCAACAGTGGGGCTTCAGAATATGTACGCATCCCCCGCGCCAATACGGCCGCTTACGCCCCCGGCACCAAGATGCGCGACTTCAGTTATCAGGGTTCAGATACCGTGCTGCACGCCAGCAATGATCTGGAGCTGATCCCCGACCTGTGGCTTACCACTGGCATGGCGCTGATCTATACCCGCCGCGAGAGCGACGTGAGCTACCCCGAGAGCGGCGATAAAGTGAGCCAGCATGATTGGGACTACGCGCCGCGTTTAGGTCTGCGTTACGAGTTCAACCCGCACTTGCAGGTGTACGGCAACCTCAGTCGCTCGGTTGAGCCGCCACACCCATGGTCGATGATCTGGAGTTCGCCATACGTATTCCCGGTGGGCAGTGGTGCGGCGACAGGACGACAAAGCGGCCCGATCGCTATGAAGAACCAAACCGCGACTACCCTTGAACTTGGCACCCGCGGTGACGCCTGGATCGGCCAATGGGATGTGGCTTGGTACTACTCTGCGGTCCGCCATGAACTGCTGACGGTTGAACTGCAAGCTGCAACGACAGATCTAGCGCCGATTGTCGGCGAGTCCAACGCCAGCCCGACCGTCCATCAGGGGATTGAGGCCGGACTGAACAGCCCGTTATGGGAAGGCGATGGCGTGGGCACAGTTTCGTTGCGCCAAGCCTATACCTTCAACGACTTCCACTATCGGGATGACTCACGCTTTGGTGACAACCGCCTGCCGGGCATCCCACAGCATTACTACCAAGCTGAAATCCGCTACGACCACCCGCAAGGTTTCTACGCAGGGGTCAACACCCAAGTGGCTTCGCGTATGGCGGTGGATTATGCCAACTCGTATTACGCATCGTCTTACAGGCTTTGGGGGGCGACCTTGGGTTATGCGTCACCCAAGCAAGACTGGCAAACCTGGATTGACCTGCGCAACCTGACAGGCGAGCGCTACGCCGCCACGGTGACGCCGGGCTACGACGATAAAGGGCAAGACGCGGCGCGCTCTACCCCCGGGGAAGGTCGAGGCGCCTACGTGGGCGTCTCGTACAGTTTTCGATAGGCTCAGTACGATTATGTACAGCGCCTAGTGCTGGATTCTATCGGCTGGCAGTCGTACCTTACGCCGGGTGCCGCTGAACAGCCCCCAACTCGACAGGAACAGCGCGGCAATCAATGGGCCGATTACAAAGCCATTAAGGCCGAAAATCGCCATGCCGCCCAAGGTTGAGATCAGGATTAGAAAGTCTGGCATTTTCGTGTCTTTGCCCACCAAAATCGGGCGCAGCACGTTATCGACCATGCCGATGACGAACACCCCGAACAGCGACAACACGACACCTTGCCAGACCATCCCCGAGGCAAAAAAGTAAACCGCTACCGGTGCCCAGACAATACCTGCACCCACGGCTGGCAACAGCGACAAAAACATCATCAGCACTGCCCAGAACAGCGAGCTTTGGATGCCCAGTATCCAGAAGATGATCCCCCCCAGCGCACCTTGAACCACCGCCACGGCCAAATTGCCTTTCACCGAAGCCCTGACCACCCGGCGTAACTTAATCTGCAGCAGACGTTTGTGCTGTTCAGCCATAGGCACCGCGTTGCGAATCAGGCGCACCATGGATTGGCCATCACGAATGAAGAAGTACAGCAGGTAGAGCATGATGAAAAAGCCCACCACCAGATCAAACGTACTCTGCCCAAAGTTGAACACTTGAGTGGCGAAGAACTGACTGCCCTCAAGTGCCCCCTTGGCGACTTTGTCGCTGATGCCATCCAGACTGCTCAAGCCAAACTGATCGAGCCATTCCATTGCTTGACGAGGCAGAAGGCTTTGCAACTGCGCCACGTAGAGGGCCACGTTGATCTTGCCGCTCTGCACATCGCTATAGAGCGTGGCAACTTCCTGCACCAGTAAAGTCGTGGTGATGATCACCGGTAGAATCGCGATCAAGGTGCAGGCGATCAGCGTGATAAAGGTGGCTAGATTACGTCGGCCTTTAAACTTGAGGAGCAGCTTGCGCTGCAAGGGGGCGAACAGAATACCCAGCGCTACTGCCCAAAAAATCGCGCCATAGAACGGTATCAATATCCAGATAAAGGCAATGGTGACAAAGGCCAGTAGCAAGAGCAGCGTTTTACGTTGCAGGCTCGTTTCGTTCATACGCCTTCCATGTCAATAAAACAGTGCGCCGATTCAAAAGTTTAGACCACGCATCAATACGTGTAGCCGCTGCCGCAGGCTGCTATAGGCCACACTGCGGCCTCTGCTAGTGAATTAAAAGCGAAGGTCGTGCGGCCCTTATCGCAGCCTTTGGCAGCGACTACAAGTGCAGTTCTTTAACCCTGCGCTTGAGCCTCTTCATGTGCATGGCGCAAACGTTCGCGGCTGTTGGTCAGATGCAAACGCATGGCCGCTCGGGCCGCGTCTGAGTCTTGACGGGCAATGGCTGCGAAGATTTCTTCGTGCTCACGGCTTAAACGGTTCATGTAGTGCGCCTGATCATCATGGGCCAAGCTCGCCGAGTTCAAGCGAGTCCGCGGAATGATGCTGGTGCCCAAGTGGTTCATGATGTCGGTGAAGTAGCGATTGCCGGTGGACAAGGCAATCTGCAAGTGGAACTGAAAGTCCGAAGCCACAGCATCGCCGTTACGCGCAGTATTTTCGCTCAGGGCGTCTAGCGCTGAGCGCATCAAGGCTAATTGCTCAGGGCTACGGCGTTGCGCCGCCAGCCCCGCCGACTCTACTTCTAGGCTGATTCGAAACTCCAAAATCGCTAGCACATCGCGCAACGTAACCACTGTTGCCGGGTCGATGCGAAAGCCGCTCGGGCTTGGAGTGTCCAGCACGAAAGTGCCGATGCCATGCCGAGTCTCCACTTGCCCCGCCGCCTGCAAACGGGAAATCGCTTCGCGGACCACGGTACGGCTAACACCATGCGCTTCCATGATCGCGGACTCGGTGGGCAATTTGTCACCCCGCTTGAGCAAGCCGTCACGAATTTGCTCGGACAGCACCGTTACCAATTCCTGCGCAAGGCTGCGGCGTTTGCGAGGAAGGCGTGGAACGTCGGTCGGTTTTTCCATGGTCAAAATCTTTCTCGAATTCAGGGGCACGAGCTGCAAGTTCACGCATCATAGCTCATGCGGGTTGTACGATCACCAATCGGCGGTCATCACCGCCGCCACTTGCCCCGGTAAAACCCTAACTTGTTTGCTCGGGACTGCATTGACAAAGCGTAGCGAAGGTGTAAATAATTCGCCAAAGTTGTACGACAACGGATAACACAACAATAATAATCAAGGACTTTCCGTATGACCGCATTCTCAAGCGTTGCGCACGCTATCACGCCCCCCACAGATTCCTGTCGAACCCGATTCACCACGGGTCGATTGCCTGCCGTATTTGCTGAACGTTGCTTTACAGCAAATGGCTCATCCGCCTGCGCGGACTGAGTCAGCGCCCTACCACTAGGGCACCACATACCGCCTTCACATAACAGGCCGCTTTAGTCGGCTAAGTGGGGACGGCTTTGTCAAAAATGGGAGCACAACAATAATGAGATCTCAAAACACCCGTTCATTGATTCTTATGGGGCTGGGCAGTATGACCTTCACGCTGCCGCTGATCGCAGTGGCTGACGGGTTTGTCGAAGACACCAAAGCAACACTCACGCTGCGTAACGCTTACATCAATCGTAACTTCGTCAACCCTGACTACCCCAACAGCCGCGCCCCGCAGAGCAAGGCTGAAGAGTGGACGCAAAACTTCATTCTGGACGTCAAGTCAGGCTATACCCAAGGCACTGTCGGTTTCGGGGTGGATGTTTTGGGCATGTACTCGCAGAAACTTGATGGCGGTAAAGGGACCGCAGGCACTCAACTATTGCCGATAGGCAGTGATGGCGAACCCGCTAAGAACTTCGGGCGCCTAGGCGTGGCCGCCAAGGCAAAATTTTCCGACACCGAACTGAAAGTGGGTGAATGGATGCCGGTGCTGCCTATTTTGCGATCGGATGACGGCCGCTCACTGCCGCAAACCTTTCGCGGCGCACAGATCACCTCTAAAGAAATCGCTGGGCTGAACCTCTATGGCGGCCAGTTCCGGGCCAACAGCCCACGTAACGACGCGAGCATGGAAGACATGTCGCTCAATGGCAAAGGGGCGTTCACCTCCGACCGCTTCAACTTTGCAGGTGGCGATTACACCTTCAATGAAAAGCGCACTCAAGTGGGCGCCTGGTACGCAGAGCTGGAAAACATCTACCAGCAACAATTCCTCAACGTGATTCACACCCAACCGGTGGGTGATGTCACGCTGGGTGCGAACCTGGGTTATTTCTGGGGCAAGGAAGATGGCAGCAAGCGGGCAGGCGATCTGGACAACAAAACCGCCTACGCCCTGCTCTCAGCTAAATACAAAGGCAACACCTTTTATGTGGGCCTGCAACGGGTTGGCGGCGACGACGGCTGGTTCCGTGTCAACGGCACCAGTGGCGGCACCCTGGCTAACGACAGTTACAACTCCAGCTATGACCAGGCCAAAGAACGCTCTTGGCAACTGCGTCACGACCTTGATTTCGCAGTGCTCGGTGTACCGGGCTTGACCATGATGAACCGCTACATCAGCGGTGATAACGTGCACACCGGCGCGTACACCGACGGTAAGGAATGGGGCCGCGAATCAGAACTGGCCTACACCGTGCAATCCGGCACGCTTAAAAACCTTAACGTGCGCTGGCGTAACGCGAGCATCCGTCGCAACTACAGCACCAATGAATTTGACGAGAACCGTATCTTCATCAGCTACCCGCTGTCGCTGCTGTAAACCCTAAATCCTATAGAAGCGAGCTTGTTCGAAATCTTTTGAAAAGGTCAAACGATCACGAACAACTTCGCCTCTACAGGTTATTCATCCGCAATGATGGCAATTGGCTTGCGCTCATTGAATCGCGCATTGACAAGAGCGGCAATGGCTGTGAATAATTCAAGCCAAGTCATACGACAACAGATGACAATAATAAAAATGTAGGGCTCCTTGATGACACACACTCCTAATGTCCAAACTCCCTTCAACCGTCTTCTTCTCACCGGGGCTGCGGGTGGCTTAGGCAAGGTATTGCGCGAAAGCCTGAAGCCTTATGCCAACGTTCTGCGCCTGTCTGATATCGCACCAATGGCGCCCGCCGTTGACAGCCGCGAAGAAACCATCATCTGCGATCTGGCTGACAAGCAGGCGGTGCATCAATTGGTCGAAGGCGTTGACGCCATCCTTCATTTTGGCGGTGTTTCTGTTGAGCGCCCCTTCGAAGAAATCCTCGGCCCCAACATCAGCGGCGTATTTCATATTTACGAAGCCGCTCGCCAACACGGGGTTAAGCGCGTCATTTTCGCCAGCTCCAACCACGTGATCGGCTTTTATAAGCAAGACCAGAGAATCGACACTCACTCCCCTCGCCGCCCCGACAGTTATTACGGGTTGTCCAAGTCCTACGGCGAAGACATGGCGACTTTTTATTTCGACCGCTATGGCATCGAAACCGTCAGCATCCGAATCGGCTCTTCCTTCCCGGAGCCGCAGAACCGCCGAATGATGAGCACATGGCTCAGTTTTGCCGACCTCACGCACTTGCTCGAGCGTTCGCTCTACACCCCCAATGTGGGTCACACCGTGGTTTACGGTGCCTCGAACAATCTGAACGTGTGGTGGGATAACCGCTTCGCAGCGCATTTAGGGTTCGAACCCAAAGACACCTCAGAAGTGTTCCGCGACAAGGTTGAAGCCCAACCCATGCCCGCTGCCAACGATCCGAACAGGGTGTATCAGGGCGGCGCCTTTGTGGCGGCGGGCCCATTTGGCGATAAGTAAGCCCCCACGCCTCCTATAAAAATAATAACGACAGGGATCAAGCCGCATGAATGCCGAACTGATTCTCGATGCACGAAATGCCACAGGCGAAAGCCCGGTCTGGAGCGTTGCAGAGCAAGCGTTGTACTGGGTTGATATCCCGGCAAAACGGCTGCACCGCTGGCATTTAGTCGACAACCACAGCCAAAGCTGGGAAGCCCCGCAGATGCTCGCGTGCATTGCCCGGAGCAGCGACGGCAACTGGATCGGCGGCATGCAAAGCGGCGTGTTTGCGCTCAGCCCACAAGCCGATGGCAGCCTGAGTACTGAGCTGTTGAGCAGCGTGCCCCATGCACAATCGGACATGCGCTTCAATGATGGCCGCTGTGACAGGCAAGGCCGATTCTGGGCCGGAACCATGCACTTGGACATGGCCGCGGGTAGGGTTGTGGGCGCGATGTATCGTTACAACGCTGGGCAAAAAGAGCCTCTAACCCCGCAACTAACCGGGCTTATCGTGCCTAACGGCCTGGCCTTCAGCCCTGACGGCCTCACGATGTACCTCTCAGACTCGCACCCCAGCGTGCAAAAAATTTGGGCATTTGATTACGACATCGACACCGCCACCCCTTACAACCGGCGTCTCTTTGTTGACATGACTGCGCATCTGGGCCGCCCCGATGGCGCCGCCGTCGACGCCGATGGCTGTTACTGGATTTGCGGCAACGATGCTGGATTGATCCATCGTTTTACCCCCCAAGGCACGCTCGACCGCTCCTTGGCTGTGCCCGTCAAAAAGCCAGCGATGTGCGCATTTGGCGGGCCGAATCTCGACACCCTGTTCGTCACCTCCATTCGCCCGGGCGGCGATCTCAGTGATCAACCCCTCGCGGGCGGCGTATTTGCCCTTAACCCAGGCGTAAAGGGGTTAGCGGAGCCCGTTTTTAAAGCTGACTGTTAAACCTTGCTGATCCAAAACCTTAAAAAACAAAAACAAAATGTGGAGTAACCCATGGATTTCAAACGCACCTTACTCATCGCTGCATTACCGCTGGCTTTCTGCCTTTCTGGCGTCGCCCAGGCCGAAGTCAAAATTAAATTCGCAGAAGTCCACCCCACGGGTTATCCGCCGGTAGTGGCTGAGCAAGAAATGGGCAAAAAGCTCCAAGAGCAAAGCAAAGGCGATATCTCGTTCAAGATGTATGCCGGTGGCGTGCTGGGTTCAGAGAAAGAAGTGGTCGAGCAGTTACAAAGTGGCGCTATCCAGATGACGCGCGTAAGCCTTGGGATTCTTGGCCCTGTGGTGCCAGAAACCAATGCGTTTAACCTACCTTTCGTGTTCCGCGATCAAGCGCACATGCGCAAAATCATTGACGGCGAAATCGGCCAGGAGATGCTCGATAAAATCACCAACTCCGATTTCAACATGGTCGCACTGGCGTGGATGGATGGCGGCACGCGCAACATTTACACCAAAAAGCCCGTACGCGAATTGGCCGACCTCAAAGGCATGAAGATTCGCGTTCAAGGCAACCCGGTATTTATCGACACCATCAATGACATGGGCGGTAGTGGCATTGCCATGTCCACCGGTGAAATTTTCAGCGCCCTGCAAACCGGTGTGATCGACGGCGCCGAAAACAACCCACCGACCTTCCTTGAGCACAACCATTACCAGAACGCCAAATACTTCACTTGGACCGATCACTTGATCCTGCCTGAGCCTATCGTGATCGCCAAATCCACGTGGAACAAGCTCAACCCTGAGCAACAGGCGCTGGTGCAAAAACTCGCCCGCGAAGCACAGATGGAAGAGCGCGTGCTGTGGGACAAAAAATCAGCCGAGAGCGAAACCAAACTGAAGGCCGCTGGCGTTGAGTTCATCACCCTCTCCCCAGAGCAGAAAAAAGCGTTCTACGACGCCACTCAGCCGGTGCGTGACAAATACGGCGCGAACTACAAAGAGCTGATCTCGCGTATCGAAGCTGTTCAATAAGCCTGTCTGATAACGCTGCGGCGGCGGGCGCAAGCCCGTTTGCCGCTGATGTGGTGAGCCCCATGAAAAATACCGTGCTGCGTTTCAACGACTTGCTGTACAGGGTCTGTATCGGGATCGCCGGGTTATCGGTGCTGACGATGGCCCTGATTATTCCTTGGGGCGTCTTCGCCCGCTATGTGCTGGGCACAGGCTCAAGCTGGCCGGAACCCACTGCCATTTTGCTGATGGTGGTGTTTACCTTTTTTGGCGCGGCCGCCAGTTATCGCGCCGGAGCCCACATGGCTGTCGCGATGGCGGTTGAACGCATGCCAGCTAATGTGCGCAAACACGCCGCTTTGCTGGTGCAAATCCTGATGGTCATCGTCTGCCTGTTTATGACCGTCAAGGGCTTCAAACTCTGCGCAACGACCTGGAATCAGTTTCTAGGGGAAATGCCTTCGCTGCGGGTCGGGATTTCGTACTTACCCATTCCTATCGGCGGCCTCATCACCCTGATCTTCGTCCTGGAAAAGCTCTTTCTAGGGGACCAAAGCCACCGCCGTGTTGTGCGGTTCGACATCGTAGAAGCCAGCGAAGAGGCCGTATAAATGGACGCTTTGGTACTGCTGGGCAGCTTTGTTGCCCTGATCCTCATCGGTATGCCGGTGGCCTACGCCCTCGGCCTATCAGCTTTGATCGGCGCCTGGTGGATTGATATTCCGTTGGACGCGCTGATGATCCAAGTGGCCGGAGGCGTGAACAAATTCTCGCTGTTGGCGATCCCCTTCTTCGTCCTAGCCGGCGCGATCATGGCCGAGGGCGGCATGTCACGCAGGCTGGTGGCGTTTGCCGGGGTGCTGGTAGGCTTTGTGCGTGGCGGTCTGTCGTTGGTGAACATCGTGGCCTCGACGTTCTTCGGCGCCATATCGGGTTCGTCGGTGGCCGATACGGCCTCTGTCGGTTCGGTGCTGATTCCAGAAATGGAACGCGCAGGCTACCCACGTGAGTTCTCGACAGCGGTGACTGTCAGCGGTTCGGTACAGGCGCTGTTAACCCCGCCAAGCCACAACTCGGTGCTCTACTCACTGGCTGCGGGCGGCTCGGTCTCTATTGCTTCGCTGTTTATCGCCGGGATTATGCCAGGGTTGTTACTTAGCGCAGTCCTGATGGGCATGTGCATGATCTTTGCCCGCAAGCGCAACTACCCAAAGGGCGAAGTGATCCCACTGAAAAAGGCGCTGAAAATCGCCGGTGACGCGCTGTGGGGCTTGATGGCTATGGTCATCATCCTGGGCGGTATTTTGTCGGGTGTTTTCACCGCCACAGAATCCGCAGCGATTGCCGTTCTGTGGTCGTTCTTCGTCACCATGTTCATCTACCGCGACTATAAATGGCGCGACCTGCCCAAACTGATGCACCGGGCGGTGCGTACTATTTCCATCGTGATGATTCTGATCGGCTTTGCCGCCAGCTTCGGTTACATCCTGACGCTGATGGAAATTCCGATGAAAATCACTACCGCGTTCCTGACGTTGTCAGATAACCGTTACGTGATTCTGATGTGCATCAATGCAATGTTGCTGCTGTTGGGCACGGTGATGGACATGGCGCCGCTGATTCTGATCCTGACTCCGATTCTGCTGCCGGTCATCACCGGTATCGGCGTCGACCCCGTGCACTTCGGCATGATCATGCTGGTTAACTTGGGGATCGGATTGATTACGCCGCCGGTCGGTGCGGTACTGTTTGTCGGCGCTGCGGTGGGCAAAGTGACCATCGAAAACACCGTTAAAGCCTTGCTGCCGTTCTACGTTGCACTGTTCTGCGTATTGATGCTGGTGACCTACGTTCCAGCGATCTCACTGTGGCTACCAAGCGTCGTGTTGTAACCCCTAGCCCTGTAACGAACTTGCTCGCGGTCTTTAAAAGATCGCGAGCAAGTTCGCATCTACAGCGTGCATTTATCCAGCCAAGGAGGCTGGTTGCTTATGTCAGCTCCTGCTCTGTTTCCCCGTCATATTGCGGTATTGATTCTGGTGCTGTTGGCCTGTGCATTCGCCGGTAATCACATCGCCGCGCGTATTGCCTTCGATCACGACACAGGGCTGTTGCTGGCGATTCTGTGCCGCGCTGGCGTTACGCTGATCGTGCTCACCGGTTTGGTGCTATGGCAACGTGAACGGCCTCGGCTAACCGCTGCCAATTGGCGCTGGCAGTTACTGCTGGGGCTGCTGATTGCGGCACAAAGCTTCTTTTTGTACTCAGCAGTGGCACGGATTCCGGTGGCGTTGGCGTTGCTGATCGGCAATATGGCGCCGATTCTGCTGGTGTTACTGACATGGGCCTTGGGCGGCTCGCGCCCCACCCGGCGCGCCTCATTGTTGATGGGCCTGATCATGTGCGGCCTGGTGTTTGCCTTGGACGTGCCCGAGCGTCTGTCAAACCAAGGCAGCACTGAAGCGCAATGGCTGGAGGGCATTCTGTTTGGTTTTGGTGCTGCCTCCGTGTTTGCCTGTGCCCTATGGATCACCGATCACAAGCTGTCGAGCCTGCGCGGCACGGTGCGTAGCATGCTGACGATGCTGATTGTGTTCAGCGCCGCCACGTTGGCCGGAGTTAGCGGTGTGCTGCCAGGTGGGCTGTCGCTCCCCAGTTCGTCTACCGGCTGGACCGCCCTCGCCTGTCTGGTCACGCTGTATGGGTTCGGATTCTGCTTACTGTTTATCTGCATGACGCGCTTAAACATGGCTCAAAACGCACCGGTCATGAACGTCGAACCCGTGGCGAGTCTACTGTTTGGCTGGCTGATTCTGGATCAAGTCCTCAGCAATGGTCAGGTGATCGGCGGGTTGATTGTGGTGGCCGGTATCGTGATGCTGGCCTTGCAGAAGGCGGCGTTTAGATAGGCCACCAGCGGCCAAGCGTGGTTTCTTAGATCCAGATCAATAGGCGCGAAGGTAGATTCGACTACCCTCGCGCCTTTTTGTGAAAGACTCGACTATGCGCTTTGCTCCGCCCGAACTCCTTGCCCCTGCTGGCACCCTGAAGAACATGCGGTATGCCTTCGCCTATGGCGCCGATGCGGTCTATGCAGGCCAGCCGCGCTATAGCTTGCGGGTGCGCAATAACGAGTTTGACCACGACAATCTGGCCATTGGTATCCGCGAAGCTCAAGCCCAGGGCAAACGCTTTTACGTGGTGGTCAACATCGCCCCGCACAACGCCAAGTTGCGCACCTTTCTTAAAGATTTAGAGCCGGTGATAGCAATGGGCCCAGACGCACTGATCATGTCTGACCCAGGGTTGATCATGTTGGTGCGCGAGCATTTCGCGCACATGCCTATTCATTTGTCGGTACAGGCCAATACGGTTAATTGGGCCAGCGTAAAGTTTTGGCGCCAGCAGGGCTTGAGCCGAATCATCTTGTCCCGCGAACTGTCGCTTGAAGAAATAGAAGAAATTCGTCAACAAGTGCCTGACATGGAACTTGAGATTTTCGTCCATGGCGCGCTGTGTATGGCTTACTCCGGCCGCTGCCTGTTGTCGGGCTATATGAACAAACGTGATGCCAACCAAGGCAGTTGTACCAACGCTTGCCGTTGGAAGTACGAGGCCAAACCCGCCATTGAAAACGAATTAGGTAACGTGGTGAAGGTCGTTGAGCCCACGCTCGGCCTAGGCGCACCAACAAATCAGGTGTTCGTGTTGCACGAAAGCAATCGCCCAGCTGAGCCGATGGCGGCGTTCGAGGATGAGCATGGCACCTACATCATGAACTCCAAAGACCTACGAGCCGTGCAACACGTCGAGCGTCTGACGGAAATGGGTGTTCACTCACTCAAGATTGAAGGCCGCACCAAGTCGCACTTTTATTGCGCGCGAGCCACGCAGGTCTACCGTAAGGCGATTGATGACGCCGTTGCGGGCCGTGAATTCGATCGCAATCTGATGAACGATCTGGAGTCACTGGCGCAACGCGGATATACCGAAGGTTTTCTACGTCGGCATGTGCATGACGAATACCAGAATTATGTGTACGGCAGCTCACTGTCACATCGCCAGCAGTTTGTCGGCGAATTGACTGGGGAACGCCGAAAAGGGCTGGCTGAGGTCATCGTCAAAAATCGGTTTGCCTTGGGCGATCACTTAGAGTTAATGACTCCACAGGGCAATTACCACTTCGATCTGGACCAACTGCATAACACCACCGGCTTACCGATCGAAGTCGCACCGGGTGATGGCCACACTGTTTACTTGCCTATCCCCGAGCAAGTGGATTTGCACTATGCGCTGTTGATGCGCGATTTGACCGTGAGCGAAACGCTAGAAAGGTCAGCCTGAAGATCTGGAACCAACCACAGCCACTGTGTTCTCGGCCCATTCTAACGTTCAGATGAGCTGTAGGAGCTGCCGCAGGCTGCTAGCTTTGCTTTAACGATCAAAAGATCGCAGCCTGCGGATTATTCAGCCCTTGAACACTTCATCCAACAAGTTGTGCATGGCGGTGAAGGCACGGCTGGCGGTTTTGGCGTCATACATCGTTTTGCCGGGTACGTTAGCGTGTACGTCGGTAAAGGAATGCACGGCACCGCCGTAGCTGGTCAATTGCCAGTCCACACCGGCCGCGCTCATCTCAGCCTCAAACGCTGGTAATTGCTCATGCGGTACCATCGGGTCAGCCGCACCGTGCAGCACTAGTACCGAACCGCTGATGTTCTTAGCGTCTGCCGGATTAGGCGTGTCTAACGTGCCATGGAACGATATCGCGGCGTTAAGGTAGACGCCACTGCGCGCCAGTTCCAGTGAACAGCACCCGCCGAAGCAGAAACCAAAGGTCGCCAACTTACTGCTGTCGACCACCGCGAGGTTTTGCTTTTTAAGCTCGTCATAGGCCGCCAACATGCGTTTGCGCAGCAATTGCCGGTCATTTTTGAGCGGCATCATCGCGGCACCCGCATCGTCGCCATTGGCTGGGCGAATACCTTGACCATACAGATCAGCAATCAATACCACATAGCCTTGCTCGGCCACGGACTTCGCAATCTCTTCTGCATCTGCGCTGATGCCCATCCAGTTAGGCGCCATCAGCAAACCCGGCAGCGAATCCTCGCGGCTAGGGTCAAAAGCTAGGCGGCTTTCGTAAGGTTGGCCATCGACGTGGTAGACCACTGAACTGACGGTAATGGATTTCATTAAAAACTCCTGAATTCAAAGCAAAAAAAACCCGCCGAAGCGGGTTTTTTATAGACCTGTTACACGGACAACTCAACTAACAACTTATTTAGTCGACGAACATACGCCGCCGGATCTTTCAAGCTGTCACCCGCCGCCAAAGCAGCTTGGTCAAAGAGGATGTGCGAAAGCTCGTTGAACCGTTCTTCGCTCTGCTCTGCATCGAGTTTTTCAATCAGCGGGTGAGCTGGGTTGAATTCAAAGATCGGCTTGGAGTCCGGTACTTTCTGGCCGCTGGCCTCAAGGATCTGGCGCATTTGCAGGCCGAGGTCTTGCTCACCAATAGCCAGAATGGCTGGCGAGTCGGTCAGACGGTGCGATACACGCACTTCACTGACACTTTCCCCCAAAGTTGCCTTGATACGCTCAACCAGACCTTCTTTTGCCTTAGCAACCTCTTCTGCGGCTTTTTTGTCCTCTTCGGAGTCCAAGTTGCCCAGATCAAGATCACCACGCGCCACGTCAACAAAGCTCTTGGTGTCGAACTCGGTCAGGTAGCTCATCAACCATTCGTCGATACGGTCGGTAAGCAACAGCACTTCAATGCCTTTCTTACGGAAGACTTCAAGGTGCGGGCTGTTTTTGACTTGTGCGTAGGTTTCACCAGACAGGTAGTAGATCTTGTCTTGGCCTTCTTTGGCACGGGCCAAGTACTCGGCCAGAGAAACATTTTGCTCGCCGTCATCACCGTGGGTCGACGCAAAACGCAGCAGACCGGCGATTTTTTCTTTGTTGGCGAAATCTTCAGCCGGGCCTTCTTTCATGACCTGACCGAAGTTTTTCCAGAAGCCCTGGTACTTCTCAGGCTCGTTCTTCGCCAGTTTTTCCAGCATGTCGAGCACACGCTTGGTCAGTGCTGACTTCATGGAGTCGATGATCGGGTCTTTCTGCAGGATTTCACGCGACACGTTCAGCGACAGATCGTTGGAGTCGACCACGCCTTTGATGAAACGCAGGTACAGCGGCAGGAAAGACTCAGCCTGATCCATCACGAAGACACGCTGCACGTACAGCTTCAGCCCTTTAGGCGCTTCACGCTGGTACAGGTCGAACGGCGCACGTGCTGGCACATAGAGCAGCGAGCTGTATTCGAGCTTGCCTTCAACCTTGTTATGGCTCCAGGCCAACGGGTTCTCGAAGTCGTGGGCAATGTGCTTATAGAACTCTTGATACTCCTCATCGCTCACCTCAGTGCGCGAACGCGTCCACAAAGCGCTGGCGCGGTTGACGGTTTCCCACTCCAGCGCCGGAGCTTCTTCGCCTTCGGCTGGAGTCTGCTCTTTAGGCAGCTCTATCGGCAAAGCGATGTGGTCGGAGTATTTTTTGATGATGTTGCGCAGGCGCCAGCCATCGGCGAACTCTTCATCGCCAGACTTAAGGTGCAGAACAATCTTGGTGCCGCGAGACGCTTTTTCGATGTTCTCGACTTCAAACTCGCCTTCACCTTTTGAAGACCAGTGCACGCCTTCGCTAGCGGGTGTCCCAGCGCGGCGGCTGTACACGTCAACTTTGTCGGCGACGATAAAGGCCGAGTAGAAACCCACACCGAACTGGCCGATGAGGTTCGAATCTTTCTTTTGATCGCCGGTCAGGTTTTTCATGAAGTCGGCAGTGCCGGACTTGGCGATCGTACCCAAGTGGGCAATCACGTCGTCACGGTTCATACCAATACCGTTGTCTTCGAGAGTAACGGTGTTAGCGTCCTTATCGAAGCTCACACGGATTTTAAGTTCGTCGCCGCCTTCCAGAAGCTCTGGTTTAGACAGCGCTTCAAAACGTAATTTATCGACAGCATCAGAAGCGTTCGAGATCAATTCGCGAAGGAAGATTTCCTTGTTGGAATACAGCGAATGGATCATGAGGTGCAACAGTTGCTTAACCTCGGTCTGGAAGCCCAGGGTTTCCTTTTGAGTTTCCACGCTCATTGTTATCAAACTCCGATTAGATGGCATGTGCCACGCCCACATGGGTTAGCGGCTGGATGTGATGAAAGGTGGGGCCTGAACTTGAAATTTCAAGGCCTGACACTTTTTACCAATAGATTCTGCCCATGCGGCGCTATTTATATATCTGCACACGCGTGGAACTTAAATGAATCGGGTCTGCTCAAACGCCACGTAGATTCACTCATAAGGAGAAACATCCCATGCGTAATTCCGTTGCTGTTGCCTTGATGCTTGCTGCTTCCCTGGGCCTCGCTGCGTGCGATAAGAAATCTGAAGATAAAGCTCAGGACGCTAATCAGCATGCCGAACAAGCTCAAGAAAAAATGTCTGAAGCGCAAGACAAGGTAAACGATGCTGCTAAAGAGAACGCCGAAGCGGCTAAAGCTCAGGCTGAATCGAACCAAGCCGCAGCTGAAGAAGCGGCTGAAGATGCTCCACAAGCTGAAAGCAAGTAATAGCGACTTTGTAGGCACCGGCTTGTCTCGTGATCTTTTGCACAGGCATAGGATCGCGGGCTAGCCCTCCCCTACAGATAGCAGCATGGCGTCGATGGGTGCTGTGTTGAAAATGGCGTAACTCAATCGTTACCCATAAAAAATGCCCTGCATCTAATAGATGCAGGGCATTTTTTATGGACGACCCGCGCGCTTTTACCGCGCAGCGCTTTACGCCACAGCGTGTCGCGGCTTGCCCAGCAGGCGATCAAAGACAAATGCACCCACCAACACGACCAGCGAAGGCACCAGCCAAGCCAAGCCTTGCTCGCTGAATGGCATGTGAGTCAGCCAGTTCGGCAGGCCATCAGCCAGACCGGCGCCTTTAAGGGCGTCGACCATGCCAAAAATAAACGACATCAGCATGACCGGACCTACGATACGCGTCTGTCTGTTCCAGAAACCTTTGCAGAAGCTCAACGCCACCAGCACGATGCACGGCGGGTAAATGGCGGTCAGCACCGGAATAGAGAACGCGATCAGCTTGGTCAGCCCCAAGTTAGATACCACCAGCGAGAACACAGCCAGCATCACAACCAGTGTTTTGTAGGACAGTGGCAAGATCTTGCTGAAGTACTCTGCACACGCACAGGTCAGACCTACAGCCGTCACCAAGCACGCCAAGGCAATCAATACCGCGAGAAAACCGCTGCCCAGCGAGCCAAAGGTGTGCTGAACATAGGCGTGCAACACCGCTGCACCGTTGGTCGCACCCGCCGCCACTTCATGGCTGCCTGAGCCCAAGCGGAACAGACTGATGTACACCAGCGCCAGACCGACACCGGCAATCAAACCGGCGATGATCGCGTAGCGGGTAATCAGTTTTGGCGATTCGACGCCACGGGACCGAATCGCGTTGACGATCACGATGCCGAATACCAGTGCGCCCAAAGTATCCATGGTCAGATAACCATTGATGAACCCTTGAGAGAACGGTGAAGCGACGTACTCAGGCGTTGCTGTACCAATATCACCGGCAGGCAAGGCAAAGGCTGCGATGCCCAAAATGGCCAAGGCGATGATTTTGAGGGGCGCCAAGAAACGTCCTACGGTGTCCAACAAACGACCTGGATACAGCGAAACAAAGAACACCACCAAGAAGTACACCGCGCTGTACAAGAACAATGCGAGAGGGCTTTCACCGGTCAGGGGCGCGAGTCCTACTTCAAACGACACGGTTGCTGTACGCGGGGTAGCAAACAGTGGGCCCACGGCGAGGTAAGCCACGGCTGCCAGTAAACCACCAGCGAATTTACCAATAGGGCTGCTCAGCGCATCCATGCCGCCGCCGACTTTCGCCAACGCGACAACAGTGACAACCGGCAGGCCTACAGCGGTAATTAGGAAACCCAGCGCGGCTATCCAGACGTTCGGCCCGGCTTGCAAACCAACGATCGGTGGGAAAATGATGTTGCCAGCCCCAACAAACAGGGCAAAAGTCATAAAGCCAAGTGCCAGGATGTCCTGGCCTTTCAACACTTTCATTACGGAAATACCACACTAGCAAATCGGAATTTAGAGGGGAATTTCCCGTACGGATGTGGGAAATGCTGCCAGCCTGAGTAAGACCGACCCGTCTAGCGCGAGGCTTCCTTGTGGGACGCACACGCAGAAAAGCAGAATGGCGGCAAGGTTACCTATATTTTAAGAAGAGCGCACTGTCACAGGGCATCCTGTCCGATTAACAAACGCAGTTGTCGCATAAATGACATCGAAAATTGAACTGGTGTGCTTTTCCTAGCTATAGGTTCGTGATTTCCTACATGGAATAGAGACTGTAAGAGCGAGCTCGCTCCTGCAAGGGCTGGGCCCGGTTTCAAACTCAAGCGCGGCCGTTTGTTGTAGGAGCTGCCGCAGGCTGCGATCTGTTGATCGTTAAAATCAAAAGATCGCAGCCTGCGGCAGCTCCTACAGGGGGAGATTTGCTTTACTCAGAAAGCACAAAGGCCACCCGAAGGTGGCCTTTGCCTGGTGTTGCTATCAGTTAAGCACGAGGCTTATTTGACGGCCCAGCCAGTCAGCTCGGACAGAGCCTTGCCGATGTCTGCCAGCGAACGCACGGTTTTAACGCCTGCGTCTTCCAGGGCAGCAAACTTCTCGTCTGCTGTGCCCTTACCGCCAGAGATGATTGCGCCAGCATGGCCCATGCGCTTGCCAGCAGGGGCAGTCACACCAGCGATGTAGGAAACAACTGGCTTAGTTACGTTTGCCTTGATGTAGGCAGCCGCTTCTTCTTCAGCCGAACCGCCGATCTCACCGATCATAACGATCGCTTCGGTCTTCGGGTCTTCCTGGAACAGCTTCAGGATGTCGATGAAGTTGGAACCAGGAATCGGATCACCACCGATACCTACGCAAGTCGACTGACCGAAACCGGCGTCAGTTGTTTGCTTAACAGCTTCGTAAGTCAGGGTGCCGGAACGCGACACGATGCCTACTTTGCCTGGCAAGTGAATGTGACCTGGCATGATGCCGATCTTGCATTCGCCTGGAGTGATAACGCCTGGGCAGTTAGGGCCGATCAGGGTAACACCCAGCTCGTCGCACTTAACTTTAGCGTCCAGCATGTCCAGGGTAGGAATGCCTTCAGTGATGCAAACGATCAGCTTGATGCCGCCGAACGCTGCTTCAAGGATGGAGTCCTTGCAGAAAGGAGCCGGAACGTAGATCACGCTGGCAGTAGCGCCAGTAGCAGCTACAGCGTCTTTCACAGTGTTGAACACTGGCAGACCCAGGTGCTCAGTGCCGCCTTTGCCCGGAGTAACGCCACCCACCATTTTGGTGCCGTATTCGATGGCTTGCTGGGTGTGGAAGCTACCTTGCGAACCGGTGATGCCTTGGCAGATAACTTTGGTGTCTTTATTGATCAGGACGCTCATTACTTGCCCTCCGCAGCTTTAACAACTTGTTGAGCAGCGTCGGTCAAGCTGGTAGCAGCGATGATGTTCAAGCCGCTTTCTGCCAGTACTTTAGCGCCCAGTTCAGCGTTGTTGCCTTCAAGGCGCACAACCACCGGGATTTTCACGCCGACTTCTTTCACTGCACCGATGATGCCTTCGGCAATCATGTCGCAACGAACGATGCCGCCGAAAATGTTAACCAATACTGCAGCGACATTGCTGTCGGACAGGATGATTTTGAACGCTTCGGTTACGCGTTCTTTGGTTGCACCGCCACCCACGTCAAGGAAGTTGGCTGGCTTGCCGCCGTGCAGGTTAACGATGTCCATGGTGCCCATGGCCAGACCAGCACCGTTGACCATGCAACCGATGTTGCCTTCCAGTGCTACGTAGTTCAGTTCGAACTGAGCAGCGTGCGCTTCGCGCGGATCGTCTTGCGACGGATCGTGGAAAGTTTTCAGCTTAGGCTGACGGTACATGGCGTTTGCGTCGATGTTGATTTTTGCATCGAGGCAGTGCAGATCGCCGTCAGTCTTGATAACCAGCGGGTTAACTTCCAGCAGGGCCAGATCGTGGTCCTGGAACAGTTTGGCCAGACCTACGAAGATCTTGGCGAACTGAGCAACTTGCTTGCCTTCCAGACCCAACTGGAAAGCCAGCTCGCGACCTTGAAATGGCTGTGCGCCAACCAGTGGGTCGATGGTTGCTTTCAGAATTTTTTCTGGAGTTTCGTGTGCGATCTTCTCGATGTCCACGCCACCTTCGGTGGAAGCCATGAACACGATACGACGGCTGGAGCGGTCTACGACAGCGCCCAGGTACAGCTCTTTAGCGATATCAGTGCACGACTCAACCAAGATCTTGGTGACCGGCTGACCATTGGCATCAGTCTGGTAAGTCACCAGACGCTTGCCCAGCCACTCTTGTGCGAATGCTTTAGCGTCTTCTTTATTGCGAACCAGCTTAACGCCGCCCGCTTTACCGCGACCGCCTGCGTGAACTTGAGCTTTAACAACCCATTCGGTTCCGCCAATTTTGTCGCAAGCTTCTGCCGCCGCTTCCGGGGTGTCTACTGCGTAACCCTTGGATACTGGCAGGCCGTACTCAGCGAACAGCTGCTTACCCTGATACTCGTGAAGATTCATGCTTTTTACCGTCTTCGTTAGGTACTGCGCATTCGGCGCTGCACTTTAATTAGTGCCGCACCACCTGTGACTGCTGCTTGTCCTGCTTTAGCTAACCCGCTCCCCGCGCGAGCGAGGATCGGGCTCTGTTAAAACAAGACAAGACTGCGTCCGGCGGAAGTTCCGCGGTGAGGCTTGCAAGCAAGGCTCACGACGGGCAAACCGCCGTGGTTTCTTATTGTCTGGTCTTAACGCTTCTTACGGTTGGCAATGTGAATAGCACCGCCATTCACCGCCAGCGCTGCTTCGTGCAACGCTTCGGACAGGGTTGGATGGGAGAAAACCATCATGCCCAGGTCCTCGGCACTGGTGCCGAATTCCATACCGATTGCGCCCTGCTGTACCAGTTCTGCTGCGCTTGGGCCAATCACGTGGACACCCAGTACGCGGTCAGTTTTGGCATCAGCAATGACTTTTACAAAGCCACCGGTATCGTTAGCGGCCATGGCACGGCCACTGGCTGCGAACGGAAAGGTGCCGACGTTAACTTCAACGCCTTCAGCTTTCAAGGTCTGTTCGGTTTTACCGACCCATGCGATCTCCGGGTGAGTGTAAATAACCGACGGGATCAGGTCGTAGTTCATCTCGGTCTTGTGACCTTTGATGCGCTCAACCACCATGATGCCTTCTTCAGAAGCCTTGTGTGCCAGCATCATGCCACGTACCACGTCACCGATGGCGTAAACGCCCGGTACGCTGGTTGCGCAGTGATCGTCAACAAACACAAAGCCGCGCTCGTCGATGTTCACACCGCTATCAGTTGCCAGCAGCTCAGTGGTCACTGGACGACGACCAACCGCTACGATCAGTTTGTCGAACGTGATGGTTTGTTCGCCGTTGGCGTCGGTGTAGGTCACAACGACTTCATCGCCGTTAACCTTAGAACCGGTCACACGAGCGCCCAGCTTGATGTCCAGACCTTGTTTGGTCAGGGTTTTGTAGGCTTCTTTAGACACAGCAGCATCAGCAGCCATCAGGAACGTATCCAGAGCTTCCAGAACAGTCACTTCAGAGCCAAGACGCGACCATACCGAACCCAGTTCTAGACCGATAACGCCAGCGCCGATAACGCCCAGACGCTTAGGTACGGATTGGAATTCGAGGGCGCCGGTCGAATCAACGATCACGTTGTTATCAACTGGAGCTGGCGGAATGTCGATCGGACGCGAGCCGGAAGCCAAGATCACGTTCTCAGCTTCGATGATTTCAACGCTGCCGTCTGGCTTGGTCAGCTCAACACGCTTGCCGGCCAGCAGTTTGCCGTGGCCTTGCAGGGAGGTAACGCCATTGGCCTTGAACAGGGTCGCAACGCCGGAAGTCAGACCTTTAACGATGTTGGCTTTACGGCCAACCATCGCAGGCACGTCCATGTTCACTTCACCGGTGCTGATGCCGTGGATAGCAAAGGCATCCTTAGCTTCGTGGTACTTCCAGGAGCTGTCCAGCAGCGCCTTGGATGGAATGCAACCAACGTTCAGGCAAGTACCGCCCAGTGCCAGTTTGCCTTCTTTGTCGGTGTACTTTTCGATGCATGCAGTCGAAAGACCCAGTTGAGCGGCTTTGATCGCAGCAACGTAGCCACCAGGGCCCGCACCAATCACTACAACGTCAAATTTCTGAGACATGGGAAAAGAATCCTCTGTTAGCTACAAGCTTTGAGCTGCAAGCCGCAAGTTAAAAGCAAAACCAGATCATGGCACTACTCAACTCACAGCTTGCCGCTGTTACCTAAGATACGAGCTTCAAACCAAACTGCTTTAACGTGCAGCGTGGGGCTTAAAGCTCGCAGCTGCTTTTAGATATCCAAAAGCAGACGAGCTGGGTCTTCCAGCAGGTTTTTGATTGCTACCAGGAAACTTACAGCTTCTTTGCCGTCGATCAAGCGGTGATCGTAAGACAGAGCCAAGTACATCATCGGACGGATAACAACCTGTCCGTTGACTGCCATTGGACGCTGAAGGATGTTGTGCATGCCCAAGATCGCGGCTTGTGGCGGGTTAACGATCGGGGTCGACATCATCGAACCGAAAGTACCACCGTTAGTGATGGTGAACGTGCCGCCGGTCATTTCGTCGATCGACAGTTTGCCATCACGGGCTTTCTTACCGTAGGCAGCGATACCGCCTTCGATTTCAGCCAGGCTCATCAGCTCAGCGTTACGCAGTACAGGTACAACCAGACCACGGTCGCTGGATACAGCAACACCGATATCGGCGTAGCCGTGGTAAACGATGTCAGAGCCGTCGATCGACGCGTTAACAGCCGGGAAGCGCTTGAGGGCTTCGGTGGCAGCTTTTACGAAGAATGACATGAAACCCAGGCGTACGCCGTTGTGGGACTTCTCGAACAGGTCTTTGTACTTCGAACGCAGCGCCATGATTTCGGTCATGTCGACTTCGTTGAACGTGGTCAGCATGGCCATATTCGATTGAGCTTCTACCAAGCGCTTGGCCACGGTAGCGCGAACACGGGTCATCGGTACGCGTTTTTCTACGCGATCGCCAGCAGCGAACACTGGAGCAGCGGCAGCAGGCGCAGCAGCCTTAGCCGGTGCAGCGGCCGGTGCCGCTTTTTTCGCGGCAACAGCAGCGACAACGTCTTCTTTAGTGACACGACCGCCTTTGCCAGTGCCGGCAACGGAAGCAATGTTGATGCCGTTTTCTTCAGCGATTTTACGAGCTGCTGGCGCAGCAACTGGATCGTCTTCGCCGTCAGCAGCAGGCGCGGCTGCTTGAGCAGGAGCAGCGGCAGCAGGAGCGGCCGGAGCAGCAGCACCGCCTTCAACGATGGAGCCCAGCACTTCGTCGGACAGAACGGTGTCGCCCTCGTTCTTGACGATATCGCCCAGAACGCCGTCAGCAGTTGCCAGTACTTCCAGCACCACTTTGTCAGTTTCGATGTCAACGATCAGGTCGTCACGCTTTACAGCGTCGCCTGGTTGCTTGTGCCAGGTAGCAACGGTGCCATCGGCAACCGACTCCGGAAATGTTGGGGCTTTGATCTCGATAGCCATGTTCTTTGGTTCCTTAAATTCGGTTTCAGTGCGCGAAGGCGTTAAACAGTGAACGCATCTTGCAACAGTTTGGCCTGTTGCTCAGCGTGCATCGATGCGTAACCACAAGCAGGTGCAGCAGAAGCGTCACGGCCCGCGTACTCAAGCACGAGAGACTTGTTATGACCGCTGATGATGCGACGCATGTGATGCTGGCTGCAGTACCAAGCGCCCTGGTTCATCGGCTCTTCCTGACACCAGACAATGTGTTTGGCGTTTTTGTACGGAGCCAGGACTTCAATCAAGTCGTCCTCAGGGAACGGGTACAGCTGCTCAAGACGCACGATGGCGATGTCATCACGACCTTCGGCACGGCGTTTTTCCAACAGGTCGTAGTAGACCTTGCCGCTACACAGCACGATACGACCGACGTTGGCCGGATCTTGCGCATCGATTTCTGGAATAACGGTCTGGAACGAACCTTCGGCCAGATCTTCCAGTGTCGAGACTGCCAATTTGTGACGCAGCAACGACTTCGGTGTCAGGACGACCAGCGGCTTGCGCAGCGGACGGATAACCTGACGGCGCAGCAGGTGGTAGATCTGCGCTGGAGTCGTTGGTACACACACCTGGATGTTGTGCTCGGCACACAACTGCAGGTAACGCTCAAGACGTGCAGAGGAGTGCTCTGGGCCCTGACCTTCGTAGCCGTGTGGCAACAACATGGTCAGACCGCACAGACGGCCCCACTTATGCTCGCCGCTGGTGATGAACTGGTCGATAACAACCTGTGCACCGTTGGCAAAGTCACCGAATTGGGCTTCCCAGATCACTAGGCCATTGGGCGTGGTGGTCGAGTAACCGTATTCAAACGCCAGAACGGCTTCTTCCGACAGCAGCGAGTCATACAGGTCAAAGCGAGGCTGACCTTCGTACAGATGCTGCAGAGGAATGTAGGTGCTGGCGTCTTTTTGGTTGTGCAACACAGCGTGACGGTGCGAGAACGTACCGCGGCCGATGTCTTGACCGGTCATGCGAATAGGGTGACCTTCGAACGCTAGGGTCGCGTATGCCATGGTTTCGGCATAACCCCAGTTGATCGGCAGGCCGCCGGCTTGCATTTTTTGACGGTCTTCGTAGATCTTCGACACCTGACGCTGCATGACGAAGCCTTCTGGAATCTCCAGCAGCTTGGCCGACAGCTCTTGCAGGGTTTTCAGATCAAAACGCGTGTCGTGACGCGCTGTCCAGGCGTGGCCCAGATAAGGACGCCAGTCAACGAACAGTTCTTTGTTCGGCTCTTTGACCAGACTTTTCACCACATGCAGACCGTTGTCCAGCGCGTTGCGGTATTCGTCGATCTTAGACTGAACGCGGTCTGCATCAACCACGGCTTCTTGGGTCAGACGCTCGGCATACAGCTCACGCGTAGTGCGCTGCTTGGCGATTTGCTGATACATCAACGGCTGAGTACCGTTTGGCTCATCGGCCTCGTTGTGACCGCGACGGCGGTAGCAGAACAGGTCGATCACGACGTCACGCTTAAACTGCATGCGGTAGTCGATTGCCAACTGGGTCACGAACAATACGGCTTCTGGATCATCACCATTGACATGGAGGATCGGCGCCTGAATCATTTTCGCGACGTCAGTGCAGTATTCGGTAGAGCGGGAGTCTTCCGGGTTGCTGATGGTGAAGCCGACTTGGTTATTGATCACCAAGTGAACCGTACCACCAGTCTTGAAGCCGCGAGTCTGCGACATCTGGAAGGTTTCCATGACCACGCCTTGACCTGCGAATGCAGCGTCACCGTGGATGGAAATTGGCAGAACCTTTTCGCCCGTCAAGTCGTTACGACGGTCTTGACGCGCACGCACCGAACCTTCAACCACTGGAGAAACGATTTCCAAGTGGGAAGGGTTAAATGCCATCGCCAGGTGAACTTCGCCACCCGAGGTCATGACGTTGGACGAGAAGCCTTGGTGATATTTAACGTCACCGGAGCCCAGCTCGATCTTCTTCTTGCCTTCGAACTCGTCGAACAGATCGCGCGGATTTTTACCAAAGGTATTGACCAGCACGTTCAGACGACCACGGTGGGCCATGCCGATAACGATTTCTTTGGTGCCGTAGTTACCCGAACGTTGAATGAGTTCGTCTAGCAACGGAATCAAGCTCTCGCCGCCTTCCAGACCGAAACGTTTGGTACCCGGGTATTTGGTGCCCAGGTACTTCTCCAAACCTTCAGCTGCAGTCACGCGCTCAAGCAAGTGGCTTTTGATTTCAGCTGAGTAGGTCGGACGGCCACGTACGCTTTCGAGACGCTGCTGGAACCAGTGACGTTGCTCGGAATCGACGATGTGCGTGAACTCGGCGCCAATGGTGCGGCAATATGTCTGCTGCAACGCTTCGAGAATTTCGCGTAGGCTCGCTTCCTCTTTGCCGATGGACAGGTCGCCGGCACGGAAGGTCGTATCAAGATCGGCATTGGTCAAGCCGTAATGATTGATCGACAGGTCTGCAGGTGCAGGACGCTGCCACAGCCCCAGCGGATCAAGCTGGGCTGCTTGGTGGCCGCGCATCCGATAGGCCTGGATCAATCGCAGCACTTCAACCTGCTTCTTCTCGTGCTCACTGCTCACGCTACCGGCAGACACCGGTTGGGCGCGGCGCTGGTTCTTTGCCAGCAGCACGAAATGATCGCGGATTGTGGAGTGCGAAACATCGTTGGCAGAGTTGCCCTCAGTAGGCAACGTCTGAAATTTGGTGCGCCATTCTTCTGGCACAGCGTTAGGGTCGTGCAGGTAGAGCTCATAGAGCTCTTCCACATAGGCAGCGTTACCACCTGAAAGATAGCCGCTGTTCCACATGCGCTGCATCACGCTTTCTTGCATGCTTGGTCACCCTCGGTTAGGGGACACCATCGGCGAAAACACCAAAGCACTTGAGAAAGTCCGAATACAGCGACTAAAACAAGCCACTTGAGTCACGCTGACAGTCCGGGTACCAGCCCGGATGCCCCTGCTGGTCTCATTTCTTCAAAATAAGAGCCGCAGCTTATGAGCTGTTGCTCAGGTTATAACTACGGCGCCGGTTGAAGCCTGCGCCGTAGCATCTACGGTTACAGCGTTGTAACAGTACTGCTTTGAATCACACGCCGCTATGCAGCAGCATGCTACGCACGTGACCGATGGCCTTAGTCGGGTTCAGGCCCTTCGGACACACGTTTACGCAGTTCATGATCCCGCGGCAGCGGAATACGCTGAACGGGTCATCCAGTGAAGCCAGACGCTCGCTGGTCTTGGTGTCACGGCTATCAGCCAAGAAACGATAGGCTTGCAGCAGTGCAGCAGGGCCCAAGAACTTGTCTGGGTTCCACCAGAAGGACGGGCACGAGGTCGAGCAGCAAGCGCACAGGATGCACTCATACAGACCATCGAGTTTTTCACGCTCTTCTGGAGATTGCAGACGCTCAATGGCCGGGGCCGGAGTATCGTTCTGCAAGAACGGCTTCACCTTCTCGTATTGCTTGTAGAAGATGCTCATATCGACGACCAAGTCACGGATAACCGGCAAACCTGGCAGAGGACGAACGACTAACTTGTTACCTTTAACAACGGAAGACAATGGCGTTACGCACGCCAAGGCGTTTTTACCGTTGATGTTCATGCCGTCGGAGCCGCAAACACCCTCACGGCAAGAGCGACGATAGGAAAAACCTTCGTCCTGCTCTTTGATCAGGGCCAATACGTCCAGCACCATCAGATCTTTACCGTGGGTATTGACCTGGAATTCTTGCATGAACGGCGCAGCGTCCTGATCCGGGTTGTAGCGATAAACACTGACTTTCAACATATCGGCCACCCTTAGTAAGTACGAACCATTGGCTGGAAGGTCGGAACGGTTTTCGGCGAGAAGTTCACCGCACGTTTAGCGACGCGTTTCTCACCCGGGAAGTACAGGGTGTGACACAGCCAGTTAACGTCGTCACGATCTTCGAAGTCTTCACGGGCGTGAGCACCGCGCGATTCCTTACGGGTTTCAGCAGCGATTGCAGTTGCTTCAGCCACTTCGAGCAGGTTTTGCAGCTCGAGCGCCTCGATACGAGCCGTGTTAAACGCTTGGCTCTTATCGTTGATTTTCACGTTGGCAATGCGCGTGCGCAGGTCTTGCAACTGAGCAATACCCTTCTGCATGTATTCGCCAGTGCGGAATACACCGAAGTAGTTCTGCATGCAGCTTTGCAGTTCTTTACGCAAGGTCGCGACGTCTTCGCCATCAGTACGCGAGTTCAAACCGTCCAGACGCGACAGAGCAGCATCAATGTCGGACTGGCGCGGACGCGCGTAATCAACGCCTTCTTTCAGAGTTTGTTCAAGGAACAGACCGGCAGCACGACCGAACACTACCAAGTCGAGCAACGAGTTGCCGCCCAGACGGTTTGCACCGTGAACCGATACGCACGCCACTTCACCTACTGCGAACAGACCCGGGATGATTGCATCATTGCCGTCAGCGTCCTGAGTAATCGCCTGGCCATGAATGTTGGTGGCAACGCCGCCCATCATATAGTGGCAAGTCGGAACCACTGGAACTGGAGCCAGTACCGGATCAACGTGTGCGAAGGTTTTGGACAGTTCGCAGATACCAGGCAGACGGCTGTGCAGAACTTCTTCACCCAAGTGATCAAGTTTCAGCATTACGTGGTCGCCATCTGGACCGCAACCATTACCCGCGATGATTTCTTTAACCATCGAGCGAGCAACAACGTCACGACCAGCAAGGTCTTTAGCGTTCGGAGCGTAACGCTCCATGAAACGCTCGCCGTGCTTGTTGATCAGGTATCCACCTTCACCACGGCAACCTTCAGTTACCAGTACACCGGCACCCGCGATACCCGTTGGGTGGAACTGCCACATTTCGATGTCTTGTACGGGCACGCCTGCACGCAGGGCCATGCCGATACCGTCACCTGTGTTGATCAGGGCGTTGGTAGTCGAAGAGTAGATACGGCCTGCACCGCCAGTCGCCAGTACGGTCGCGTTGGCGCGAACGTAGGAGGTTTCGCCTGTTTCGATGCAGATGACGATCATGCCTACAAAGGCACCCTCTTCATTCTTTACCAAATCCACACCGTAGTATTCGTTCAGGAATACGGTGCCAGCTTTTAGGTTGGCTTGATACAGCGTGTGCAGCAACGCGTGACCTGTACGGTCAGCAGCAGCGCACGTACGAGCAGCCTGGCCACCTTTACCAAAGTCCTTGGACTGACCGCCGAAAGGACGCTGGTAGATACGGCCTTGCTCAGTACGCGAGAACGGCAGACCCATGTGCTCGAGTTCAAAAACGGCCTCTGGGCCTACAGAACACATGTACTCGATAGCGTCTTGGTCACCGATGTAGTCGGAACCTTTAACGGTATCGTACATGTGCCAGCGCCAGTCATCGTTTGGATCCGCAGATGCGATCGCGCAGGTGATACCACCTTGAGCCGATACGGTATGGGAACGAGTTGGGAAAACTTTAGTGATTACCGCGGTCTTGTGACCGCCTTGTGCCAGCTGCAAAGCAGCGCGCATGCCAGCACCGCCGCCGCCAATGATAATGGCGTCGAACGAAAGTGTATTAACTGTGTTAGCCATGAATCAGATACCCCAAAGAATCTGCACACCCCAGACGAAGTAAGCGAACATTGCAACGCCGCAGACTGCCTGGAAGAGGAAACGTACTGCTGTCGCGGACTTGCCCAGCGCCATTGGCGTCAGGTAGTCAGTCGCGATGGTCCACATGCCGACCCAGGCGTGAGCGCCAAGGGCAACCAGGGCCAACAGGCTGAAGATACGCATCCAGTTGCTTGCGAACAGTTCGTGCCATTGGGCGTAGCCAATGCCAGGGTTCGCAACGAGGTATCCGATCAGGAAGATGAAGTAAGCCGCTAGAACGACCGCAGACACACGTTGTGCCATCCAGTCATAGAGGCCCGAACGCGATAGGTTCGTAACGCTGGTTACCATATCCAAACTCCTGCCAGAACAATCATCACTACGGAAATGACGATTACGATTTTCGAGCCCAGCTTGCCGCCCTCGAGCGTCTCACCGATACCCATATCCATGATCAAGTGGCGCACACCGGCAACCAAGTGATACAGCAAGGCAGATAGCAGGCCCCATGCAATAAACTTGGCCAGCGGGCTGGTCAAGCATGCCTTCACCTCAGCAAAACCTTCTTCTGAACCCAGCGATTTGCTCAATGCGTAAAGCATGAAGCCCAGGCCGAGAAAAAGAATGATGCCCGATACGCGGTGCAGAAACGACGTAACGCCGGTGATGGGGAGTTTGATGGTCCTTAGGTCTAGGTTTACAGGTCGTTGGCTATTCACGGCTTTTTTCACACTGAAGAGCCCCTAACAATCAGGGCAAGTTTGTTGGGATGCGCACTGGTCAGGTACCCACCACCCGGGAGTGACGACCCCCATCTAAACAGGCCCAAAAGCCTCTGGCGGTCGGCTGCCGAGTATAGACAGTTAGGTTACTAATGACAACGCAATCACCTCCCTCTAATAGAGCATTGCACTCTTGGCATAAAAGGCGTAAACGGCGGGGATATTCGAGAAAAATGACTCCTGAAAGCCTTGTACAGCAAGACTTTAGGCAAATTGACATTCAAATTTATCTAACTATAGTGGTGCGGGCCCTGCGTGGGGGGTCTGTCTGATGATTTCAAGCATAAATAGGAGGCCACATGGCTGACAAAAAAGCGCAGTTGATCATCGAGGGCGCTGCCCCCGTCGAGCTGCCCATTTTAACTGGCACCGTTGGTCCCGATGTAATCGATGTGCGAGGCTTAACCGCCACGGGCCGATTCACATTTGACCCAGGCTTCATGTCGACCGCATCTTGCGAATCGAAGATCACCTATATTGATGGTGACAACGGTATTCTGCTTCACCGCGGCTACCCGATTGAACAACTGGCTGAACACTCTGACTACCTCGAAACTGCTTACCTGCTGTTAAACGGTGAGCTGCCGACCGTAGAACAGAAAGCTAAGTTTGTCAGCAACGTCAAGAACCACACCATGGTTCACGAGCAGTTGAAGACTTTCTTCAACGGCTTCCGTCGTGACGCCCACCCGATGGCCGTCATGTGCGGTGTAGTCGGCGCGCTCTCGGCCTTCTATCACGACTCCCTAGACATCAATAACCCGCAGCATCGTGAAATCTCCGCGATCCGCTTGGTTGCCAAGATGCCAACTTTGGCCGCGATGGTTTACAAGTACTCCATGGGTCAACCCATGATGTACCCGCGTAACGACCTGAACTACGCCGAAAACTTCCTACACATGATGTTCAACACGCCGTGCGAGATCAAACCGATCAGCCCGGTGCTGGCTAAAGCCATGGATAAGATCTTTATCCTGCACGCCGACCATGAGCAAAACGCTTCAACGTCCACCGTGCGTCTGGCAGGCTCTTCAGGCGCCAACCCGTTCGCCTGTATCGCTGCCGGCATCGCGGCACTGTGGGGCCCTGCCCACGGCGGCGCCAACGAAGCTGTTCTGACCATGCTCGACGAAATTGGCGATGTCTCCAACATCGATACTTTTATCGCCAAGGCCAAGGACAAAAACGATCCTTTCAAACTGATGGGCTTTGGTCACCGCGTTTACAAAAACCGCGATCCACGCGCCACAGTCATGAAACAGACCTGCGACGAAGTGCTTAAAGAGCTGGGGATCAAAAACGATCCACAACTTGAGCTGGCCATGCGTCTGGAAGAGATCGCGCTCACCGATCCGTACTTCATTGAGCGCTCGCTGTACCCGAACGTCGACTTCTACTCGGGGATCATCCTCAAGGCAATCGGCATTCCGACCAGCATGTTCACCGTCATCTTCGCGCTATCGCGGACTGTCGGCTGGATCTCGCACTGGAAAGAAATGCTCTCCAGCCCGTACAAGATTGGCCGCCCACGCCAGTTGTACACCGGCTACGAGTCGCGTGACCTCACCAAGCTTGAAGATCGCAAATAAGACCATTGATTCCACGATAGCGTCTTAGCTGCAACTGATACGGCCTCTATTGCATAGAGGTCGTATTTTTTTGTGCGCAGCAAACACGATCTTTTGATCTTTATGCCATCTACTTTTGGAGCTGCCGAAGGCTGCGATCTTTGTGATCTTCACCGATGCTGGCACGCAGTGGGCTTGAGATCATAGTTGCTACAGACGGTGCTGTAGTTGCTGACGAGGCATACCTCACAGCCATAAAAAATCCCCCTGCCTTACGACAGGGGGATTTGATTTAACGTGCAACTTGCAGCTAAAAACTTGCCGCCTTAATGATCCACTGCCCCGCTCGCCCCAAGACCCGTTTGCGAACGCACAAACTGCGGGAAGAACAACGCACGCTCTTTGGCAGCCGACTTGGATTTGTCAGTCACCGAGAAGAACCAGATACCCACGAACGCAATGATCATGGAGAACAAGGCTGGATACTCGTAAGGGAAGATCGCTTTTTCATGATGCAGAATCTGCACCCAGATGGTTGGCCCCAGAATCATTAGGCCAACCGCGCTGATCAATCCCAACCAGCCCCCGATCATCGCGCCGCGCGTAGTGAGGTTTTTCCAGTACATCGAAAGCAGCAGTACTGGGAAGTTACAGCTCGCCGCAATAGAGAACGCCAAGCCGACCATAAACGCGATGTTCTGGCTTTCGAACAAAATACCCAAGCCAATCGCCAGTGCACCCAAAGCGATCGTCGTAATCTTGGAAACGCGAATTTCGTCCTTGTCGTTAGCCTTGCCTTTCTTGAACACGCTGGCGTACAGGTCGTGAGACACCGCCGAAGCTCCCGCCAACGTCAAGCCTGCAACCACCGCAAGAATCGTCGCGAAGGCCACCGCAGATATAAAGCCCAAGAATATGCTTCCGCCCACTGCGTCAGCCAAATGCACTGCGGCCATGTTATTGCCGCCCAGCAAACCGCCTGCTGCGTCTTTGAAAGCAGGGTTCGTGCTAACCAGAATGATTGCACCGAAACCGATAATGAACGTCAGGATGTAGAAGTAGCCAATAAAGCCAGTCGCATACAGCACGCTTTTACGCGCTTCTTTAGCATCACTCACAGTGAAGAAGCGCATCAAGATGTGCGGCAGACCCGCCGTACCAAACATCAACGCCAGACCCAGCGAGAAGGCCGAAATAGGATCCTTCACCAGCCCGCCCGGGCTCATGATGGCTTCGCCTTTCGGGTTAATCTTGACGGCTTCAGCAAACAGCGAGTTGAAGTCAAAGTTAACGTGCTTCATCACCATCACAGCCATAAACGTGGCACCGGACAGCAGCAACACCGCTTTGATGATTTGTACCCATGTGGTTGCCAGCATGCCGCCGAACAACACGTACAGACACATGAGGATCCCTACCAAGATCACTGCAATGTGGTAGTCAAGGCCGAACAGCAGCTGAATCAGCTTGCCCGCCCCCACCATTTGCGCGATCAGATAAAACGCTACAACCACCAGCGAACCGCACGCTGACAGCGAACGGATCTGGGTTTGCCCTAAACGGTACGAAGCCACATCCGCAAATGTGTATTTGCCCAAGTTACGCAGGCGCTCTGCGATCAAGAACAGAATGATCGGCCAGCCCACCAAGAAGCCAATCGAGTAGATCAAGCCGTCGTAGCCAGAGGTGTACACCAGCGCGGAAATCCCCAGAAAAGACGCGGCAGACATATAGTCGCCCGCAATCGCTAGACCATTCTGAAAGCCGGTGATTTTGCCGCCTGCGGCATAGTAATCCGCTGCCGATTTATTGCGCTTGGACGCCCAGTAAGTAATGCAGAGGGTGGCGCCAACAAACGCCAGAAACATGATGATTGCAGCTACGTTTAGCGGTTGTTTTTGAACCTCGCCCGTCAAGGCGTCGGCCGCCCAGGCGCCCTGAGACAAGGCAGCAATGCCCAGTGTTGCCAATAGACGCCGGATCATTGCTGAGCCTCCTTCAGGATTGCATTGTTCAGGTCATCAAACTCACCATTGGCCCGGCGAATATAAATAGCCGTTAGAACAAAGGCAGAAAGAATCAACCCTATTCCAATCGGTATTCCCCAGGTGATGGAGGAACCGGCGTACAACTTGGTCCCCATGATGTGCGACCCGTATGCAATCAACAGAATAAAACCAGCATATAAGCCGAGCATGATCGCGGATAGAATCCAGGCGAACCGCTCCCTTTTTTTGACCAGCTCCTTGAAACGCGGGCTGTTTTGAATCGAGAGGTAAATGCTGTCGTTCATTATTTTTGTCCTCGCAGCACAGAAGAGATGTAACGGTTTCACTATTAGGGCGCTTGAACTTCTAAGCCAGACGACTTTAGTAGTAGAAGCAACCTCCCCTGTAGCCCCCGTGCCCTCTAGCTTTCGCGAAAAACAACAGCATTGTGCCAGCACCAAAAATAGAAAAACCGCCCGATTAAAAACTCGGGCGGTTCTGTGTACAGCGAGCTAGACGCGTTGCGTTTATTCAGCCGTCCACTCAGCCACTCGTTCAGGGTGTTTAGCGACCCATTCTTTAGCAGCCGCTTCAGGCTTGGCACCCTCTTGGATCGCCAACATAACCTCACCAATTTCGTCTTTGGAGTTCCAAGAAAACCTCTTCAAGAAAGCCCCTACTTCAGGCGCTTTCTTTTCAAGCTCCTTGCTACCAACGCTATTGACTGTTTCTGCAGCGCCAAATACGCCTTTAGGATCGTCGAGGAATCGCAACTTCCATTTCGCGAACATCCAATGCGGCACCCAGCCTGTCACCACTATCGGTTCGTTTTTAGCGTAAGCGCGCCCAAGCTCAGAGGTCATGGCAGCGCCAGAACTGGCTTGTAACTTGTAGTCCAGGCCGTAGTCCTTGATGGCTTCATCCGCTTTCAACATCACACCAGAGCCTGCATCAATACCCACAATTTTGTTTTTAAAGCCTTTATCGTCTTTTAAATCAGCAATCGACTTGGCCTGCACATACTCCGGCACAATCAAACCAATTTTGGCATCGGTAAAGTTAGGACCAAAATCAACCACTTTGTCTTTATTCTTCGCCCAATACTCGCCATGAGTGACAGGCAGCCAAGCAGACAGCATCGCATCAAGCTTTCCAGTGGCCACGCCCTGCCACATGATGCCCGTGGCTACCGGCATCAGTTTTACCTCATAACCCAACTTTTGCTTAATGACCTCCGCTGCCACAAAAGTTGTGGCCACGCTGTCGGACCAACCGTCGACATAGCCAATATTGAGGGTCGGTTTGCTCTCAGCAACCGCTAAACCCGCACTCATCGCCAGCACCAAGGCAGCTCCTGTACTCAAGAGTCGTCGCATCTTCATCTATGGTTCCTCGCTGTGCCGGGCCCGACGAGTGCCGGACCACATCAGAATTTCAGGGGGGTTACAAACACCACGACATAACACACCCCTGATAATCGACTTCACCCACTGAGCGGCCTGCTCTGACGACGACGCCCAAGCATCCATCCGCGACATCGACCGAGAGCTGAAAGCACTTTGTCCAGACAAGTTTGCAAACTTTGCATGACAAAATTATACGCAGCCGCTAAGCGCCTCTAATTGCAGGTAATATGCGCGGCTTTGTCTTCATACGGCCTGACCATGTCTGCGACTGCCCGATTTCCTGTGTTGCCCTACCTCTTCGCCTGCTTGCTGGGCGTATTTACAGTTGCCGGATATTGGTACGGCCTGGGCCAGCCCGTCATACTTCCCGATGCTGCAACACCCACCCATAAGCTGCAATGTGCGTCTTACACACCTTTCGACAAAGACCAATCCCCCTTCGATCAGCCTTTCGTGCCCCGCGTAGACCGTATGGATGCCGATCTGGCATTACTCGCGACTCGCTTTGAGTGTATTCGCACATACTCGCAAACCGGGCTCGAAGCACTCCCAGAGCTGGCTCGTAAGCATGGCTTGAAAATCATGAGTGGCGCTTGGGTGAACGGCAACCAAACCGACACACAAAAAGAAATAACTGCACTTATCGCCAATGCCAATGCCAACCCAGATGTCGTCAGCTCAGTCATTGTTGGCAACGAAACCTTACTGCGCAAAGAAATCACAGCGCCCCAACTGGTCGAGTTGATCAATCAAGTTAAAAGCCATATCAAACAACCTGTCACCTACGCAGATGTTTGGGAGTTCTGGCAGCAACATCCAGAAATAGCTCCGGCGGTAGACTTCATTACTATTCATCTACTGCCTTATTGGGAAGATGACCCGGCGGGTATCGACCAAGCGGTTAAGCATGTCGCCCAGGTTCGCCAAGAGTTTGGTGAAAAATTCGCCCCTAAAGACATTTTGATCGGCGAAACAGGTTGGCCAAGTGAAGGCCGCCAACGCGAAACGGCTTTACCGAGCCGAGTCAACGAAGCCAAATTTATACGCGGCGTGGTCTCATTGGCAGAGCAAAATGGTTGGAAATACAACCTCATCGAAGCCTTTGATCAACCTTGGAAGCGCGCCAGTGAAGGTGCCGTGGGCGGGTATTGGGGGCTATTCGATGCTGACCGCCAGGATAAAGGCATTCTCGCAGGCCCCGTGACGAACCTGCCCCACTGGCCTGCTTGGCTAGGCATAGGGATAGCGCTGTTTGCTGCCACCTTGATCATCGGTGGACGTGTTCACAACACGCGCACAGCTTTATTACTACCAGCACTTGGCGCCGTGGCGGGATGCAGCCTGGTGGCGTGGGCCGAACTGGCAGCGGTGACGAGCCGCTTCGCCGGGGAATGGACATGGGCTGGCTTGCTGCTGGCGCTTAACCTGATTGTGCTTGCTCAAGGCGCTTTGGCATTGGGGCAGAAAGAGGGCTGGCGTCAACGCCTGTTTAACGCCCTCGAACGTCGCGCTGGCTGGTGGCTCATGGCCGCGGGGTTTGCTGGGGCAGTCATGATGCTGGGCTTAGTGTTTGAGCCCCGCTATCGCAGCTTCCCAAGCGCGGCCTTGGTCTTGCCAGCCTTGATCTACCTGCTACGACCGGTGAGCGGGCCGCGACGTGAACTCAGCCTGTTGGCTGTGATTATCGCAGTGGGAGTACCGCTACAACTGTACCGCGAGGGTCTAAACAACCAACAAGCATGGGCCTGGGCGTTAGTAAGCGTTTTAATGGTGGCTGCATTATGGCGCAGCGTGCGCCTATCTCCCCGCCGATCATCTTAATGCAGGAGTTAGCGATCTTTTAAAAGATCAAAAGATCAAAAGATCAAAAGATCAAAAGACCGCAGCCTGCGGCAGCTCCAACAGACAGAGTTGGTCGCCACCCACACCCCCCCCCGTAGGAGCTGCCGAGGTACGACGGCTGCGATCTTTAAAGTATCAAAAGATCGCGAGCAAGCTCGCCCCTACAGCTCAATTCACCTTACGCATTCGTACTAAGCGCAACCCTGCTATCACCACAGCAAACACCGCTAGGCTGGCGTTGTATAACGCCAATGCTGGCAGACCAAACAGTAAAGCTAGCACCGCCAGCGCAGCGCCTAAGCGTGCCGGCACACAAAAAGCAATCACCGAAGTGATCAGCGCTGCCCACCCCATCACTCTGAAGTGAATCAACCATCCAAGGTTCGAGCGTAACGCACACTCCCAGCGCTCAGCCTGCGCAGCACACGCGCCCACCCATTGCGGGTCCTCCATAAAGCCGTAACGCAAGCCATAACTGGCTGCCAGCCACACAGCCAAAGCAATGAGCAGCAAGACCCACGGCAAACCAATGCGCATACAAAACTCCAATAGGTAAAAGCGGCGCCCAGCTTAATCGCCCTTTGTAGCGATGCAAGCCTTGCAATCAGATAACTGTTCACTAAAGTCATCCAACGTGTATCTTCTTGTAGTTATTTGCCTGATTTTCGCTGCCCAAGGGATTTATTTAGTGTCAGAAAATGGCACTTCGGCTGTAGTCCTGCGGTCATAGCCTGCGAATCTTTTTCCGCACCTTATTAGGGATAGTCGTCATGCTTCGTTCTCTACCCTTTGCCGCCTTGCTGTGCGGCCTTATTTTGAGTGCGTCCGCACAGGCGGTCGATGTCGACCCAGCAACCTACGGCTACCCTCTCAAAAATCCGTTTGAAGCCACCATTGCAACCACTCCACCGGAAATGCGTCCGCTGCTTCCGAATGAAGAAGACATTCACCAGTCGGATTACACCCTGCAGATGCGCCCAGAGCGTGAGTTCACTTTACCGGCCAACTTTTGGGCGGTAAAAAAACTCACCTACCGAATAGCCACTCAAGACCGCCCTGCCCCGCTGATTTTTTTGATCGCTGGCACCGGTGCTCCTTATGACAGCAGCCTCAACGAGTTCTTGAAAAAGCTGTTTTATCAAGCGGGCTACCATGTTGTGCAACTGTCATCGCCCACCAGCTATGACTTTATGAGCGCAGCATCACGCTACGCCACACCCGGCATCAGCCAATACGATGCCGAAGACTTGTATCGCGTGATGCAAGCCGTTCGCGCACAGCAGGCCGACGTGCCTGTGACCGATTATTACCTCGCGGGCTATAGCCTCGGCGCACTCGACGCGGCCTTCGTCAGCCACTTGGACGAAACCCGCAAAAGTTTCAACTTCAAGAAAGTGCTGATGCTCAACCCCCCGGTTAACCTGTATACGTCCATCAGCAACTTGGACAAGCTGGTACAAACCGAAGTGAAAGGCGTCAACAACAGCACCACCTTCTACGAACTGGTGCTGAACAAACTCACTGAGTACTTCAAGCAAAAAGGCTACGTCGACCTTAATGCCGCATTGGTCTACGACTTGCAGAACTCCAAGGAGCGCTTGACCAACGAACAAATGGCGATGCTAATCGGCACTATATTCCGGTTCTCATCGGCCGACATTGTGTTCACTTCAGACTTGATCAATCGCCGGGGCCTGATTACCCCTCCCAACTATCCCATCACCGAAGGAACCAGCCTGACGCCGTTCCTCAAGCGTTCACTGCAGTGCGACTTCGATTGCTACCTCACCGAACAAGTCATCCCGATGTGGCGTGCCCGCACCGATGGCGGCAGCTTGCTGCAACTGATTGACCAGGTCAGCCTCTACGCGCTAAAGGACTACTTAAAGAACAGCCCTAAAATTGCCGTGATGCACAATGCCGACGACATCATCCTTGGCCCTGGCGATCTAGGTTTTCTACGCCAAACCTTCGGCAACCGCTTGACTGTCTACCCGTACGGCGGTCACTGCGGCAACCTTAACTACCGCGTCAACGCTAAAGACATGCTGGAGTTTTTCCGTGGCTAAACATCTCGTGCTTCTCGCTGCCTTACTTAGCGCCGGCTACGCCCAAGCCGACGACAGCAAGTCGGTTAACCCGCGCACCTTTGACGAAGACGGATTTACCCAACCGCTAAAGCTGCTCAAGTTCAACCCGGGCCTAGACCAACGTGAGTTTGAGCGCGCCACCATGGACGCACTCAACGTCTATGACCCGCTGGAATCAATCAACCGTCGCATTTACCACTTCAACTACCGCTTCGATCAGTGGGTATTTTTGCCTGTGGTGGACGGTTACCGCTACGTCACACCCAGCTTTGTACGCACCGGCGTGACAAATTTCTTTAACAACCTGGGCGATGTGCCCAACCTGTTCAACAGCTTGCTGCAACTCAAGGGCGAGCGCTCAATGACCACCACCGCACGGTTGCTGTTTAACACCACATTAGGTCTTGGCGGGCTGTGGGACCCAGCCACCGCCATGGGGCTGCCGCGCCAAAGCGAAGACTTCGGCCAAACACTGGGCTTCTACGGTGTGCCGGGCGGGGCCTACCTAATGCTGCCAATCTTAGGCCCGTCCAACCTGCGTGACACCACCGGTTTGGTAGTTGACTACGGCGCCAACCGAGAAATCAACTTCCTCCACGTGCCGCGTGAAAGCACCCAGCATCCGGAAATCTGGCTCTTACAAGCCATTGATAAACGCTACAACACAAGTTTCCAATATGGCCAGTTCGACTCGCCGTTCGAGTATGACAAGTTGCGCTATATCTATACTGAGGCGCGTAAGTTACAGATTGCAGAATAAACACCTACCTAGCACAGCAGGCTGAGCAGCTCTGAACTTTCTTACTCCAGCCTGCCTGCTACACTGCCGGAAACCCTACAACCTTTAAGCTAAAAAGAACCTTTTATAAAACCTATAACTCGAGATATTTGGAACTTTCCTACATCAGATCAGGCTACGCCTTGTTAACGTTCGGCCCTCTCTTAACCACCTAAAGAGCGACATCGTGACTTTTATTCAATCCGTGTCGGCACATACCCAAGTGCCTGTACGTATTATCCTTGCTGATGATCACCCAGTGGTATTACTCGGAGCACGCATGGCACTGGAGGCTATTACAACGTTGCCATTGAGTGTTGTTGCGCAAGCATCCTCCCCTGCCGAACTCATATTTCAATTAGAGCATGAACCCTGCGATTTACTGATCACAGATTACTCCATGCCCATCTGCCGGCAACCCGACGGTCTTGCATTAATTAGCTACATACATCGCAATTATAAAAACACCAAAATTATGGTGATGACGATGGCAAGAAGCAATCTCCTGATGCAGCACCTACTCACAACAGGTGTTAGGGGGGTTTTTGATAAACATCGTCCCCTTGATGAGCTCAGCCAAGCGGTCACTTCAGTACTAAAAGGTGAAAAATATTTAAGCCCGAGCTTGGAAAGCAACATTAAGAACATAAAAAATGGCATACCCAGGCAATTAAAACTAACACCAAAAGAATATGAAGTCATACGACTGCTTGGCGAAGGGCTTGCAGGCCGAGAAATAGCCAAACGGCTCAACCGCAGCGAAAAAACGATCAGTAGACAGAAACGTAGTGCTATGCAAAAACAGGGTATCTACAGTGAAAGTGAACCAAGAGATGCTGAAAAGAAAGTTAACCCCTAACATGTCTTAACACGCTTATCAGCAAACACTTCAAATCAGCACACATCGCACATAGGCTGCTATTTTTATCAACTGGCTTGCTAACATAAGGCAAACCTCCTAGACACCACGCGAAAAACAGCCAAAACCTATCAGAACTACTAGTATCGAATCGCTTGCTTTCGACGTAAGGTCGTGAAACCGATATCTATCGGCTGCCCACCTAACGTCACTGCAAGGATATTAAAAATGGCTAATAGATTTTTTTCAAAAGCAGTATTTCCCACCGCATCCCTTTTAATTGTCGCCGCCATGGCGGCGAGCTTATCAACCTCTGTGTTTGCAGCTGGACCAGTTGTTACTCCTGGTGAGAATGGCTGGTCAGATGAGGTAGGGGCTGAAGACTACACCTATAAATGCCCAACTAATATGGCAATGACCGGCAGGGCACACTATGGGGACGAAGACGAAGGTATAAATATGAGGTGCATGCCTTTTATTTCATATGGGGAAGTGGGCACATTGTCCGCAAGAATAGCGAATACCCCTGACCACGATGGAGTATGGTCTCCAGAACAGTACGAAGGAAAGGATGAAGATGGCAACCATGTAGGACACGATTACACATGTCCGGACGGTGAAGTTTTAACCGGAATAGGACATACAGGCGATGAAAATGGCAGGACAACCTATCGTTGTAGCGTATTGAAAATAAATGGCGAGGCTAAAAAATTAACACCCGGCACTCAACATAAAGTTAAAGAGTCAGATCATGCTTATGTATGCACGAATGGGCAAGCATTTATTAGACGCGCACATTTATGCACAGGAGGCGCCGGCAGTGCTTGTGATGAAAACCGAGATACGATTTATCAATGCGGCTATGTTCGCGGAACCGATTAACAAGCAATAACACTATACTAGTCGACCCCATTAATTAATGATTAACAAAATAATCCGAGAGAGGCAAGACCTTTCTCGGACTATTCAAACTTTCGATTTAAGTCATAGCATTATATCGACAGACAATTAAGCCCCCCCACACTGACACTCTTTAAGCGATTAAGTTCGTCGTACTCCATGATGCGTCCTGCCTCATCCCTTACCATATTTCCATCGGCATCATAAACTAGCTCAACAACCGTGGGTGTGCCATTGTCAATTGAATATGAAAAACTAGTTAATTGTACCGGATCAATCGACTTAAAATGGTACTCAGCAACGCTCATGCCACCATCAGCATAGGAAGTCCTAACTTCAGTAATGTTATCCAGGTCATCGAAGCTGAACATTTGCATAGCAATCGGCCTACCAAATGGATCTATTGGTGGTTGAGTGCCCGTACATTCATACATGTCTAGGCGACTGCATGTATCGTAAAAGTATTTTTCACTTCTAATGATTTGATCGCCCTCGCTCAAGACTCTTGAAACAAGGTTATCCACCTCATCGTATTGTTGATTGAGGATTTGCTCGATACCGTTAAGATCGAATGTTCGTAAAATTTCACGCCCATACACATCATACTCAAGGGCTATACTGACATAACGACTCGATGAGCAATCAACGGTATAGATGCTTTTTACCAAACCCAAACTATTGTAGGTAAAGTCTGAAGCGGTATCGCCTAACTCCGTACGCGACATTCTTCCAGCATCTTCAAGTTTATAGGTATAGGTTTGTAGTTGACCTAACACATCGGTATAAGAGAGCAGTCTCGACTTCAAACTGTATTTATAGCTCATCTCTAAGGGTGGATTACCTGAGTGAGAAACCGATTCTTTTTTAACTTCCCCAGTACTAAAATACTCCCGTGCCAAGAACTGTCCATCCTCACTGCACTCACACAACCGTGCGTCTTTTGAGTCATAGACGTAATAAGCATTAACGTCCTCGTTGATGAATCGACGCTCAATCGGCTCTTCCCCTAACTGAGGGAGATAGTTATATTCAATGGTCTGTCCACGCGCAGTAGTAACACTGCACGGTTGAAGTTCACCCGGTTTATAAGTGAACGCCTTTTTGCGGCCACCGATAACAGAGGATGAGAGACGATCTAGACCATCAAAGCTTTGCGTACCTAATATACGCTCCGCCACACTAATTTGGGTTGGTAAATCCTCACTGCTGTGCAACGCATACTCCCTCACGACCTTTACGCCATTAGGAAGTGTTGTCTCGAGTACGCGATCGTAAGCATCATATGTGTACAGCGTTTCACGAGCCTTGGCATCCACTTGTTTAGCAAGACGCCCCAACCCATCGTAAAAACTTTCATCCCGGCTATAGATTAATTCACCTGTCCCGTCAAAGCGGTCAGTGGTTACAGGCTTATCAAAAACATTTACTTTAGTAACAGTATAGTCATAAAACACCGATGAGTCTGACACTGCACTCCAGGATGTTATAATTTTACCTTTCCAATCAGCAGTACCAATTGGATTGGTAGACTCATTGACCTGTACCCCATCAGGACGAATTTCAGTTAACTGCTGCCCCCAATCGTCATAAGTGAATGTAGTCTTAAGTTCGAGAGCACGAGTGTCATCGAGCCAGTCAAACTCAACTTCCGAAATTACATGTCCAAAAACATCATAGTCAGCAGTATAGGTATCCCGATAAAGATCGGATAAATTACGATTTTCGGCATCAGCATTTTGTCTTTTTTCGCCGACTACTCGATTGAAGCCATCCAGTAACGTTTGAGTTTTTACACCCTTGACATTGGTAGTGGTTTGAGTCGGATAAAGAGTAGACCCTGGGGTGTAGAGAGTATAAGCGTAAACCCGCTCAGCTCTATATTCAGGATCATCGGGCGATACGACCTCACTCACCACTCGCATCAGTACATCATAGGTGTATCGGACAGTGACGTTATTCTCATCACTCACCAATAATGATTGACCATGTATCAGAGAGGTTTCACTGGTGATAACTTTTATTGCCTGGTCAAAGTTGTTGCTTGTCGTTGTGATGGTGTGCAATACCGTTTCAGCAGCCAGACTAAAACTCTTTGTGGCCAATGAGTATTCAAAGTCGATTAAAAAGCAGCGATCTTTTTCAGGCGATTCTGAAGACACAGAGAAATTTAAATTTTGGTAATTGACACGACCATATAGGTACTGAGTGTCCAGATCATCATAATAATGGTACTGACTCGTTTGAAGAGTGCGCTCATTACTGCCAAACACTTCAAGCAATGTTTCACTCTCCACGCTCAACCAATCTGCATGTGCGGGATCCAGCCCGGCAAATTGGATATACCGATAACGGGTAGCCAGCGTAGGTGCACCCGCATACTCACTGTCTGCCGGTACTACCAAGGTTTCTTTTAAATTACGTACAAATTGTTCGGGGTCAGCCGGACATCCATCCTCTGCTTCAAGCCCATAGTACGTACTGATTTCAGCCACACCGTTGGCATCGACTTGCCGGACCAGGTTCCCGTATTCATCGTAATCAGTCGCTACTACTTCTGAACGACCAGCCCCGTTGAGCGACCAGAACGTTTCAACTGTTTTAGGTAATTGAAAATTATTGGGCTGAGATTCAAAGTCAACGTCTCGCGCGTGATACGTAGTTCTGACACGCTTGAGAGCTCCATTTTGGGTAGTAGACTCTTCCGTCAGTAAATGAAAGGAGTTGAATGTTCGCTCCGTACGCTGAACCTCACGCCCCTCAGACATCAAGTATTCGACCGTGCTGTAATCATAACCGGTCACTTGGTAAAGATTATCAATACCTTCGTTGTTCCATATTAAACCTGGAGCACCAAAACCTAAAAAGTTATGGTGGGTTTTAGGCTCTGGAGCTGGTAAATCATAGCCATAGACAGTTTCGATAACCGGCTGACCACAGCCAGGGTCCGCAAGGTGCCTGGTTACGCGCGGCAGGTTCGGAGAATTAGCATCGGGATGTTGATGTCCCTCGTCCTCATAGTAAATCGTTTCATGGCTACCCGTAGGAGTCTCAACTTCGCTAATACAATAATACCCACGTACGTTGATGTACCTGAATAACCAGTGCGCATTGTCTTCAGTCGGCAACAAAAGTGTTGTCTGCAAATCACCGGCAAGATAGACCATCTTATAGACAGCCAAAGGCGAGCCGTCTATTCCTGAGTAAGGATAAAATCTCACTAACAGCGTACCATCCTCTCTGACAAAATCGAGCAAAGTCTCTCCTCGCCCATCTTTGATATCAGAGAGTAAATATGAATCCTTGTACGGTAGATAGCTTAAATTTACCTGACGTCCTTCGCGACTGTAAATTTTGACCGGCAATGCTAAAGAACCATAGACGCGCAAAATCTCCGTGATACCTGACTTATAGACAACCCTATACTGCTCACCCTCCTTGTACAGGCGAAAAGTATCGAGCTTTTTTTCATCCATCACCAACTGACCATTATCAGTCGCACCGGTAACTCTATAGGTTTCACCGGAGCTCAATGACAGGACTTTATTAACAAGGTTATATTCGGTTTGTTGCAAACTCCACCCAGGGCCAAAGCCGCTATCACGCATATTCAGCGCGCTGAATACCAAAGACAATGGCACCATCGGCCCCATCAGATCATTGGTGTTTAGATCAGGCAAATTTATAGCAACACTGTATTGTCCGGTTCTTGGATCAACCCCTCCCGTTAAATAACTCATAAAATTAAACGCATTTGAATGTACCGCATTTGACGTAGCCATGAGCGCTCACCAAGATAAAAAAGGAAGGGTATTCAAACACTCCGAATACCCTATTAGATTTAGTAAAGATTTATTGAATAGACTGACTATTTAACTGAAGCTGTCAGATCCGGTGTAGGAGGAGTAATTTCAATACAAGAGAGCTTTCCTTTTATATTGCCTTGAACATACTTTCTATCCACCAGTACTAGACCGGCCGCATTCATATCAACCGGTAGAGGTTTACCAATTTTTACGTCAGCTTCGTACAGCTCAGTAATTTCAACTCGCGCTATTGTGGTGGTTTTGTTGGTGACTTTCAGTAATGCTGTCCAGTCAGGGGTATGATTATCCTCACGGTTCTTGTAGCAGGCGGCTTCTGAAGACAAATAAATGAGGGTTCCCGAAGCGACATTAACAAATTGCATCGCATAAACATCATCATTCGGGCACTTCTGCGGATTAGTCGGACTCATCGAATAACCATTCTCATCCGTCCATATTTGAAAGCGATGGGTATACTTAGTCCAGGTAGGAATCGTACAATCCAATATACCATCTCCACCTTGATCTGGGTGTTTGCCCCATAAGTTAATATACGATGAGGCATTAGCAGTGTTTATAGATGAGCCAGTAGGTTCAGCTGTTTTAATAGCTGCACCCACCTGAGTCGAAACACCAGTACTACTTGAAAGATCCGGTGTAGAGGGTTCAATTCGAACACAAGATAACTTGCCCTCAATATTATATCGGTTAAATAGCCCGCCGCTTAATTCTAACCCTGGAGCTAGAATTACATGCCGCTCAGGATTGGCAAGCTTTATGTCCAGACTCGCCTTAAAACCTTGCAGAAATAACTGAGGGACAGAAGTGTTCTTGTTCCTTGTAATGACATTGAAAATCCAATCCGCATCTGCATCATCTAGATCGCAACTCGATTCAGAGAGGAACGATATTTTAGTCATAGAGGGCACATTCTTCAGCTCGAAAGAATACGCTTGATCATTGTCACAACCATAGGTGTTATTTTTAAAATCCACCTCTGTCTTTAAAATTGGAATTTGACAGTTTTCATCTCCCTGGCCATCGTCCCTAGCATTATAAATTATAATTTTCGGCGTATCTTCCGGCAACTTCGTCACGGCAGTAGAGGCATAAGCCATTGAGCCCAGCAGTACATAACTTGTACAGCCTACAAAGATGCCTAGACACATACGGTTTAAATAGTTGATTGAACGAATCATGACTTAACCACCTCGCCCGTGACTGGATCCTGAAGAAACGTAGTTAGCAACAACTTATTTCGACTATATGGATTCGTTTCGACGTCAAACATAATCGTAACGCCGTGAAAATTACCGTCATAATCAGTAAAGTGAAAGTTAAGGGGTTCGTACATATCTTTTCTGTTAATTTTATCACGTGTGATATAGGCAAAATCATCAACCCGGTGCAAACTGATGACTGCTTGCCCAGGGCTAGGCTTATACCCAGGCACTATCGCCAGATCTTTCAACTCCGGCCGTAACACAGTCAACCGGGGGTCAAATTCAAGCAGTTTAGGCTCAGACTGGTTTACTAAATAAATTGCTTGCCCCGTGAAACTAGCCATTGTTTCTTCTAAGACATTACTTTCAAATTGCAGCGTCGACAAACTGATATTCGCCTGCGTGAGGCCTCTTTTGATAGCAACCATTTCGTTAATAAAAAACGGTGCGGGCGGATAAGACAACAACCAATAATCGATGGTGACGTAATTAAATTCATGAGGATATTCACCGTTTTCATCTTGATTACCACCCTCCTCAGTATAAACCCTGCTCTTCTCAAATGTATAAGAGGCCGGATTCAGTATGGGCGGAGACAGAAGACTGAGCCTTACTTTCCCTAAATTCTCATCCCCATCTCGTTTTGAATCATGTTTAAAGCCATCACGATCTATTAAACGTAAGTAAAACGTTTTTGTTTCAATGTCTTGAGGGCGAGCCACTACATAGAGATCTACAGTTTCAGTAGCTAACATTTGGGCTCCCTCTGCAACGGGCTGTGCGGGTGGCCTATCGCCTACAAACCTGAAAATATTGTTTTGTGTTGAATAAGCCCATTCAATATCTGGATTACCGAAAGGAATTCCATAGTTATCATTCGTGTCCATACACAGCAAGGGATGGTTAGCGCCGTCCATGACAACAGATAAACTGTCTTTTTCCTCAGGAGTCAACTCTCCATTTGTGGTTACAAGGGTTACCACAAGGTGAATTTGCTGAAAACCATTAGCATAAGCAGTGCCTTCATTTACGCCGTCGCCTGGCTCTTTACCATCGGCCACCACAACCGTCATCGTGATGCCAGTCCACATCTCTGTGGGCTCAAACCCAGTCGTTTCAATAACGCTGTACCCGGACTTAAAATCTCCATCGCCTAAATCAACACTAAAGTGCACCACAGTTACGCCGGGTTCTTCAGAACCCGAGGCGGTAAATAAACCATTTTCATCAACAGCGCCATCACCACTGAGAACCGACCAAACTGGCTGGCGTGGGCCAGTGTAAGACGATGTTAGTTGAACTGCCTGAAGTGGCGCCACATTATCTTTAAATGGAGGATCTAGGGCGACGTCTTGGTACCAAGACAATAAAATAGACGTAAACATTTGCTGTTTAGTTGTTTGGTTGTAAGCCATAATACGTTGCTCCACCAAGCCCAAACCTAAGAGTTCGCTAGGTTGAGGGGGTGTATATAACGCAACATTACCTTCCAGCTGTATTGACCCGTAGTTTGTATCTAGCAAAGTCCATGTAACCTTGTCATCGTGTGCAGCCGAGGCCGTTAATACGATGGGCTCTGGGTTCGACCATTGAACAGGCAGTGCTGTTTTGCTAGCACCCGATACAATATCAGCGGGGTTGAGACCCACTTGTCGCTCAGAGAGCCGAGGTGAAATAGACACATCTTCATAAGCCACAAGCAGCAAAGCAGACGCTTTATAATCCTTCCCGGCGTGTGAATAACGACCAGTCACCACAACCCGCAAGGTCTCCTGACCTACGTATTGTCTAGTGCCTGCCGTGTACACTCCGTTTTTATCGATTGTGCCTGCACCTGCACTGCCAGCGCTATTAAGACTTCGCACTTCCCAACTGGCCGGCACCTCTTGACCGACTGAATTTCTAAAACTAAACGCTTGCTGAGTGCCTGCTCTAATAGTTGAAAAAGTTGGCTCAACACTGTAGTACGTTGTACTAGTTGCTAGATTACCAAAAAATACTCTATCATGAGGAGTATGTTCTGAGATAACTTCAAAGTGATGTTGCCCTGGAAACAGTAAGGTCGTGAGTAATTGCATATTGTCTTCGTTGGCAGAAGACACAAGAGACTCATGAATCACCAGTGCTGCAGAATACTGTTCACCTTGGTCAGTTTGATCATCAGGAATAAAATAATTAAAATCAGAGTCATTCCCTGGCCATGAAATGCCAGGCATGCTACCTGCCAAATCAATAAATACTAATACTGCTCCGTCACCCTTATCGACAGCTTCATTTAACGTGCTCGCCGGCGACCTTTGTGTACGTATATAAAACCGGACTGGCGTCAATGGATTATAGCCTGACAAATCCAGCACACCCAAAGTATAGATTTTTTTATGGGGTGGAAGCTCGTTTAAATGCCCTTTAAGAAGGTCAATGATACGATCATTAATATCACCAATACTCCCAAGATTGGTGCTGAATTTATCAGCGCCCGAGAGATTCATGGTAACACGACCAACCCTATCTATATCACCGCGAGTAACAGAAAGATCAAGTTCAAACCTCACATAGAAACCATGTGTTTCCTTGATTTTATGCCACGAACTCAAGACGGGTTGTTCGCCTGGGATTCGTTTTATTTCACTGTAGCTACCACCGACTATATTCAGGGTCACTGTCACCTTGGATCTGTTCAAGTCGGCACTTTCAAACGACAATAGCGGCTTACCTAAAATAAGGTTAACTATCTTGACATCCCGATATACTTTATCTAATTGAAACTCTGCATTGAAAAAAGGAAAATAGCGACCTTCGCTGTAACTCTCGATGAATTGTTGCTCAATGAGATTATTAACACGCGCCCGACTAAAGGCCGTAATTGCACCCCACCCCCAAGTACTAGCCTTATCCTTCATAGAATCTAAAAGGGCATCACGGGAATTAATAGACATAATAGTGACTCCACTGAACAGCTCAGTATTGATTTTTAATAAATCCAAAAAACTCAGACATCAAAGAGTGTTATTAATACTCATCACCAGGTGTACCTATATTGCCCGGATGCTTTCCATGTCGAATCAGGGTCGCTAAAGATTTACCTGTGGGATCAAGTTTGAAAACGTCGACACCAATATCCTCCCCATCATTAAAAAGACCATGAACAATGATGAGCGGCTCGCTCACTTCCGGATCAGCGGTATAGATACCTGTCTCATAGTCTATTACCCCCGGGCCTTCCAACAATGTCCATTTACCCTTTTTCCTATTACCTGTAGCCGACTCTCCATAAAACTCGTAAGTTCCAGGTTTATCACCCACGTCATACTTCATTAAGATCAAACCGCTGGCAAGGCACAATGCAACGACGGTATTTGTAGAACCATTACTCTCTGATTTAAATTCTATCGTTTCAAGCTTATAGCCTACGGATGGAGCAGGCCTAGGTCCAGGTGAGTAAATCCATACATTCATCTCCGTCTCGCTGGCTACTATTTTGCCATCCGTGTCAGTAGGCAATACCGGTTTTAAAGGGGATTTATCATGTGCCATCGCCCGGACTGGAAATTCAGCATTAAAACTGACTTTGAACATCTCCGGGCTAACCAGTATGGATTGATTACTAACTGTCAACAACGCAAAACATTTGGCCTCCGATTGCTCATGAATTGCTGTAACTTTTACTTGAAGAAAACCATCCTCTCCTAGTTCAGCGGGTGCGGTATAGAGACCTGTACGCTCATCAATACTGCCAAAGTTGGCGACCAATAACCCTTTACTATCAGCCAATGGTTCAACTGCCCATTTGATTTGCGGAGCGCTTGCAGTGGGGGTGATAGTGAATTGATACGTCTGCCCTTTGATAACTTTAGGCAGGGGATCATCTATTTGAATCGCTGTCAGCTGTGGCCGGATGTTTCCAAACACTACCAAATCACCAGGTGTGTATGCCTCTTTTAAACTAACAACATCATGATTTTTGAAGAGTATATTATTCAAGGCGAACGTATTAAAATCGGGCACATGTGCAGCGAAACGTTGCAGCGCATCATCAATTTCTACTTCAATTCCATTTTCAATATATAATTCGGAAATGTCGTTCCAATAATCAAGGACTGTATACGGCAGTTGGTTCTCTATAAAACCCACCGGGACTAGCAATACACTTCCTGTAGAATCATCCCCAACACTTAAACTAACCTCCGTATCACCTTCGATCAAAAACTTGCCCTTAAGTTCCTTTTTCCAATTCAGTTCCCCCCAATAAGTGGCTTGGCCATACTGTATCGAAAATTCTTTATAGCCGTTCCACTCAATCATCAAACTGTCATCAATGATCGAGCACGTGAATCTCGACCTACCATTGAATCCGGGTGATTCCATAGCCAGATACATAGACGATATGTTAAACGTTAAATCGTCTACTGGGAATTTAATTTCTTTAGGCCCCTTGATTGCTCCATCGATTGCCTTCAACTGGTAGAACTCTTTATTCCCAAGGGCGATAGGTTCTAGTGTGGATGCGCCAGATATTTCATTCCCCATTTTAGCAAAGCCTTTTTGAATAATTTTATCCATAAGTGCTTTGTTTCTAATTACAATTGCCGATGTAAAACCCTCCTCGGAAGGTATCATATAGAGTGGTTCCACCGGTACACCGCCAGGGGAGCTTCCCTCAAGTGCAATAGACACAACCACAGCCCCATCATTGACTGCATCGTCCAACATACGTGTCTCTCTGAGTGCGGGAGGTACTAGCACATCAATTTTAAAGGACTCCGGCTTCCATATTGAACCCTCTGTATTTACTATTTCACTGATCACTATCCTTTGATGCTCATCACTCAGCTTTTGTATTAAATACGCCTGCAGCTGACTTCCCACCTGCTCATTTTCATCACCCACCGCACTAAAATTAAATACAAAATCTGAGGAACCTGATATATCTAAATAAACTTTACTTTCCTCTACGTCACCAGAAGACACTGGTAATATCGCGACTAATGTAGGCCCCATTAATGGGTTAAGTACATTCTCATATCTAACATCATCACCATGACTACTAATAATAGTTCCACTCTTAGCAAACCAGGTAACTCGCAACGTGGGTTTAATATAAACCTCTTGTGAAACAAAAGAAATTAAGGGTTCAGAGAGTACAACATCAACAAAATCTAGTCTATCCTGCGTACCTCTAAGGTGGGCAGTGTAATTGATCGGGGCATACCACCCACTGTTAGAAAACTGATCAACATAATCCTGGATCAATACATGATTAGCCATCTCACGATTATATGACACCACCGCATCCCATTCAGCGGTCACAGAACCTTCTTTCATTTTTTCTAAAATTTTAGACTTTGCATTCGCTAACGATTTCATACTACCACCTCGTCAATTAAATCGAATTAAATCCAGCTCAAAAAATCTATCCATTACGCCACAATGTTTAGCTCTATAGGTTCAGTAATTATATAGTTTTCCCCACCATCCAAACTGATATGAGACCGCACACTCAATTCGCTAGAGATTGCTAGTGCTTGAACTATATTTGATGATAGTTTAGCTATTACATACCCGCCCACAGACTCGCTTTCACTCACTGCCTCACCAACAGCTGAGGTTCCGCGCAAATAATGAGTTTGCCCGTTCGCAGTAGCAAGCACTTTAACCAGTTGGCCTTGTAAGAAATACGGCCACTTGCTTTGTGTAAACTCCGCCCCTCCTGCAGCTAACACTGCTGACTTACTTAAATTCACAGAAGTCTTAGGTTGAGTGCATACAATGGGATTAATGTCTGCAGGCAGTAACTCGCCAATCTTCAGTGTGTAGGCAGGTGATACCAGCGGCACATCGACTCCATCGACTATAACTTGATAGTAAAGCGCTAAAGATTTACCGACATTAGGCGCTACCGCACTCATTGGTAGGGCCAATTGGCGCTGACTCGCTCCGTCGCTAGCGCCCAGGTAGTACCCCAATTGACCTTCTTGATTGCAGCGTACTTGAGTCTTATCAGATGCAAATAACTCAACAATATCCGGTATAAGCACCTTCACGCCATTAACAGCCAGTCTAGCGCTAATTTCCCCCGAGCCTACACCTTCGTCTGTCGCTTCAGGCACGTTGGGGTAGTCTTCTAGCTTACGCTCCTTATTGATATTCACTTTAAGTGAGACGCTTGAACCATTCGCACCTACTCTTGAGAACTGATAACTAAAATTGACATCCACGGTGCTATTGCTGTGTAACCATTCATAGTCATAGAACACATTAAAGAATCCGCGATCAACCATCGCTTGATCAACGTTTATAGTGATTATTTTATTTTTGCCAAAGCGTGTCGCAATCGCTGATACTACAATTGAATCACCGGCCAGCATGGCCGGGTAATTATCAACTGAAAGTTCCAAACCATTTAAATATTGCCCAGGGTCCAAATAATTAGAAACCCCAGGAATAACAATCGCCGGAAGCTTATCAGTTGCGGGAGCAGATATTTTCAAAATTTGCATGGGGGATTGCGTCACCGGTCTTCCGCTATTGGCATACGTGACGGTGTAACTAAGCTCAACTCGGCCATTTCTTATAAATTGTAACCACCCTTTGGTGATAATAAACTCTAGCGCCTGACCTAAGTGTTTATCCTCCAACGTAATTTTAAAATTGCGTGGTGGCAGCGAAGTACCGTTCTGTTCATAACCAGCCCAAGTGAACATCACCACATCACCTGGCCTCATGTTTTCGTAGGGGGGAATAACGGCGGTATAATCTGTGCCCACTTCCGGTATACCGTCTGGATCAAGATGCAGGTCATGCCCTTCTCTCATCTGCACAACCGACATTAGCGGCACCCAACCAGCACGCTTGCCCACGTAAAAAAAACGGCGTAAAGACTCCTCGCTACGGGTGTTGCCAGAGCCTAGCTCGTAAGAAAAGGAATAAAAGACAGTCCCTTGATCAAGTTTTTTTAACTCTGCGTTGGAAAATGTAATGGGGAAGCCGTAGGGAGTAAGTTTACTGTTTTCGAAGACTACCTCGGAATCAACGTCATCATAGCCGTCACCTAGAGCGCCACATCCACGCCAATTGGGATAAATCAACGTTCCATCCGCTAGATTAAGATCCTCAACATCTACAAATGTTTCCAAAGCCAAGCTGCCGAGCGCATCTAGGTCAATCGTGTTATCAGCACCCAACCATTGCGGGATCACTGGCATGGGAAGAGGATTACGCATTATTTTTCTCCAATAAATGGCCCAGATAACTCAAAGTTGAAGCCGCTATGTGAGGCTTGTTGTAGTGCCTTTGTACGCTTTAATAGAGCGCACGAGTACTAGCAGAACTACTAGGTTTCTGATTTTTTTTTTGGTGCTACGCTAGGTAAAATGCAGCCCGACACCGAGTTACTGCCATAGGCCCTTATTCACATTTATAGGGGGGGGTGGGGTTAAGACTGCGCACTTAAACCAATCTTTCAGAGTTTTCTAATATGGCTACCACACCTCATTCAAATGCGTTCAACTTCTTAAGTTTCCTTCAACATCAAGTTGATCCGCGCACTGGCCAATACACTGCGACCATTAGCATCCCGGAAATCAATGCGAATCGGTTGTGTGGCCCGACACTTCCACTGTCACTGACTTTTAACCCATTAAGCAGCCTAAATCAGGGCTTTGGGCCTGGTTGGTCATGGCAACTGTCACACTATAATATTGGCACCAGTATCCTGACACTCAACACAGGCGAAACATTAAAAGTCATTGATTGGGACGGCCCTAAAGCTATCTTTCAAGAGCAGAAACTGATCACCTTCAACTTTTATCGTGAGTCGCCCACATCATACCGAGTTGCCCATAACTCAGGGCTCACAGAAATACTTGTTCTGCAGAGTTCGCAAGCTATGCCGGTGAAGCAGTATACGCCCCAAGGCCACGACCTGAGCCTGACCTATGACTCATGGGCTAATGGTTCTAGCGTTGTCGATGTATTAAATTGTGTGTATGACGCTGAGAACCAAGTACTTTTCGAAGTTAATGATATTGGCTCCACAACACTGACACTTAAACTATACCCCTATCTTGATGGCTATAATTGTACGTACCTTTGGGATTACGTACCCGGCAGCCTTGAAACGTTTATAACCCTGCCCACTGAAGATAAAGCGCAATGGCACTTTAGGTACAAAATGGTCAGAGACTTCATGTGTATTTCTGAGGTTACTACTCCGAATGGCGCTAAAGAAACCATTGTTTATGGTGATGAGGGGCATGGCCATCCTGCTGATGTAAACCTTCGTTTACCTAGAGTCACTACTCATACTGTGTCACCCGGGTCAAGCCAACCGGATATTGTCACGCACTACAGCTACGTTCTTACAAATGCATCAAACAAACATAATTTTCTTGGCTATCAAGGGCCTGGCATAATCTGGTTCGACAATGGCTTGGATAACCTTTATCAAGTGTTTGGCGAATACAATTATGGCTCCATTCAAACAATTATGTCGGCGCGCGAACCTGTTATTTCAATTGAACGCACCTACAACCGCTTTCATCTACTGACACAAGAACTGACTCAACAAAACGATAACGTATCCGTTGTTAACACACTCTATCATCTTAGGCCGGATCGAAATTTTTCTGATCAACCCCGAAATTTTCAAAGCCCACGCATCATCAGCAAATTATGGTACTTGAACTCTGACAGTAATACGATGCGTGAAGAATCCGAAAGGCTTGAATTCGACATGCATGGGAATGTAACTTACAGGCTTTTCGCAGACGGCATATCGGAAGTCAGCACTTATTATTTAGCCGAAGGCGAAGGTCAACCCACTGACGATCTCTTCTGCCCTGCTCACCCTGAAGGATTTACCCACTCTCTCAAAACTAAAAAAATAATTCCTGCACCTTCTGATTATGGCAACGCCCCTACATTATTATTTCAATATTGTTATAACACCATTAAATCCCTTAATCCGCAAATCCCGGACAGTATAGTACAGGTCTCAGAGAGACGCTTACACGTTACAACTGAACTAGACCCCTTTGGACGGCAAACAGAAATCTATATACCGTTACAAATGATTGAACTCAGTTACTACGACACACCCGAAAACCTGTTAACTCATGGGCGACTAAACTGCCAAACAACCCACGTGAATCAGCACGCCCGTTATATCCATTTCGAATACGCAGAAGGCACTGACGAACAGGGTCAGCCATATTTAGAATCACGACAAACAACCACCAACAATTCCGACGCGACATCACGCCATTGGCTAATGCGGGCGTCTTATCTCTCTGGGCAAACCATATTTTTGTGCGATGAACATGGTGTCGAGTCCGTCTATTTATATGATGCCCTGGGGCGTAAAACATATGAATGTATAGCGCCTAATACCGAATTCGCAGCCACTCAGAACATTTCATACTCATTGGCAGTGGCCGAAGGATTAGTCACAGAACAGATCATTACGAATGCGCAGGGTGTCATGACTCGGCTCTTATTCGATGGTTCGAACCGAGTCATATTCAAAGAACGACTAAACACCAACAGCGCATCACGATCCAGTGACTTTCGCAAAACTTATTCAGCTCGCTATGACTGCCTAGGTCATCTGATTGAAGAAACCCACTACGACTGGATTGACGAGTCTAACTCATTAGACCTCACCACTCTTTTCATCTACGACGACTGGAGTCAACTCATCGGCACAATTGGGCCCGACGGAGTTCAACACTATGAGGTCATGGACCCCATAGGTTTAAGAAACAGTGATGGTTTAAGAGAGCGTACAGTCACTCAGTGGACCCAAGCACAAAGTATCCCAACTATTAAACAAGGTCTTACACGCAGCCGGTTGTCTGCAATGAGTAAACCGCTGGCCATTGAGCAGTTTGACGCAGATGAAAATATCGTCGGCCTCTACGAGTATCGTTATGACGGTGCAGGCAATTGTGTGACGGAAATTGATATGCGTGGGCATGAAACTCACTTCACTTATGATGCCTTGAGTAGACTCACCGCTAACCTATTGCCTGATTTAACCCATGTGCAACATACCTATGCAGCTCACACTAATGACACCCTGCTTGCAAAAATTGAAGTAGACACTAACGGCAAATCTCGTGTGGTGCTCGGTACGCTGGTATATGACGGAATAGATCGCATCACTGAATCCCTTGTTGGAAGACGTCGCGAAACGCGCGCTTACAAGGATAGCCAGTACCATGTCAGCGAACGCAAAACGCTAAAGAACGTCCCAATCAGTTATGAATACAACTTCAACCTTACCGACTCACCGGTCCGCACGACAGCTGAAGAAGACGCGGTATTCGAATACGACAAAACGACGGCTCTTCTCACTCGTTCTGCTAACAGCGAAGGTATTCGAGAATATATCTATAACGACGCCTGCCAATTAAAAGAAGAAACGTGGAATGATCGCAGCGGCAACGTCATCCATACCCTACTTACCAGTAGTCTACTTGGGCGGCAGCTCAGCCGTGTTGAAAAAATCAACGACATAACAAGTGCCATTTCTAATACCACCTATCAATATGACGATAAAGGCCGTATGAGCCGTATGGTACAAGGTGTACTTGAAGCCAATTTCACTTACGACCCATTTGGACGTTTGCACACCACGACGACTAAAGACACACACGCGACAGAAGAAAGTGTATTACAGACGACGCTGGAATATGACTTTATGGGCCGTGAGGTCAAACGCAGCATGTCACTTAACGATCAACCTTTGCGTATCATTACTCAAACCTGGGATATACAAGGGTTACTCGAATCACGGCATCTACAGCTCGATGGAAAAACACTACTGAAAGAAACTTTTGCTTATGATTCTAGAAATCGCTTAACAGAGTACTACTGCAAGGGCGAATCCTTGCCTAAAGATGACTATGGTCAAGCAATTGTCATGCAAATATTTGACTTCGATGGTTTAGATAACATCACTATGTCTTTAACCCTCTTTGATGATGACTCGCAAGATGTTTGCTCATTCAGTTACCATCCTGATGACCCTTGCCAACTAAAATCTGTAAGCCACAGCCATCCGCGCTATGTTGCAGATGGTAGAGCATTTTGTGAATTCACTTTTGATGAAGACGGTCATCAGTTGAATGATGAATTTGGCAACCTACTGAAGTACGATAGCCTCGGTCGATTGCTGTGCGCAGAGGATGAAAGCACAGGTGCCCTTGTTTCGAGTTATCGCTATGACAGCCATAATCAATTAATCGCTTCTCAACAAACAACTGAAACTGAATGCCTACGTATGTATGAGGGACTGCAACTGGCGGGCACTCTACAGGACAGCATTCACACCCAACTCTTTCGCAACACGGATCGGGCATTGGGTCAGCAACGTTCAAACAATGCTGATCAAACATTACTATTTATGACCGATGCCAACAGAAGCGTCATTGCACACTGTCAGCAAGAAACAATCACTAGTGCGAATTACAATGCCTATGGTGAGACAGGGGACTGGCCGTTGGACAGTTTGTTAGCATTCAACGGAGAGGCTCGTGAACCTGGCAGTGGTTGGTACCTGCTGGGTAAAGGGTATCGCGCTTACAACCCTTCGCTTAAGCGTTTTCATAGCCCCGATTCTTATAGCCCGTTTAGTGTAGGCGGGGTTAATCCCTATGTTTATTGTTTGGGCAACCCCCTTCGATTCCGCGACCCGACCGGGCATTACTCTTATGGGCAGCAATTGGATCCGGGCAACCCTATGTATGCTCGCACAGAGCCAATTGCGGGGTTTAACTGGATCGGCATACTTGTTATTGCTGTTAGTACAGCCATTACCGCCGGTGTAACGGTAGCCACTTTTGGTACAGGAACAGCTGCTGTAATTTCCCTGATAGCGATATCAGTCGATATTATAACCGCGGGTTTGAGCTTGGGCGCAATGAAAAACAGGGGTAAAGCGAGCGAGACCCTTGATAATTTAGGTTACCTCGGATTGATCCCGATTTTTCCGGTAGGTACTGCTAAGGCCGCAGCAGGTGCTGCTAGTGAACTAGCCCAAGGAACCCTGGATTCGACTTTACAGGGGGCTGCTAGGATAGGCGGGGAAGTTCCAACTACTCCAGTGCCTGCGATCATCGCGGCGAATGAACTTTCAGAAACCATACAGAGTTCGGTAGAAAGTACGGTAGATTCTGCATTAGATGGAGTAAAGCTTACACATCCATCGTCCGCAGCTTTAAATGTACTCCCCGGACGCAGTGTTGTTTCTGACATCATTAATATACCTAGACCTAATAAAACCATCAGGCCTAAAGCCATAGACACACCGCCTTCTCAATCGACCGCGCCGAGTAAACGACCTCGCATCAAAAAAAAGCGCCGGGTTATAATTGCTACAGCTGCTAGAGAGTGGCCCAAACCTGAAGATTTCGTCCCAGTTATTACAACTCAGTCCGGCATAAGAAGCATGCCTGATTATTAGATATTACATAACTCCTCTACACCCACTGCACGCTAACAAAGTGCAGTGGGAAACACTTGAATTCAATTAAATTTATTACTTAATACTTCGCAATCTTAAAAAATGAGAGTTCTCTCATATATACCAGCGTCTCACTTGCTTAGACTCGCCCCTCCCGAGACATGCTCATTGAGCACTCCTATGTTCGTCCAGGCTTTGTTTCGGGTTGTTCGCCTTGGACCCACTCAAGAAGACCCTTTACTCATATGAATATTTCACGATTACACGTGTGCTTCGGACTCACGCTGGGCCTGTTCGGCTCTTCCGCTTTTGCTACTTCTGGCAATATCGACTTCGAAGGCATGATTACCAGTAGCACCTGCCCTATCGAGATCGTTAACCCGGGCGATGGAACTATCGGAAACCTTGTCAACATGGTTGATGTTGAAGCCAGTCGCTTTACGGCTGTTAATCAAGACCGTGGCGGTAAAACCTTCTCCCTTCGCTTGTCTCCAGACGCGGGTTGCGCATTAGACCCCGCTAACCCAAACACTGCGACTGTTACGTTCAGTGGTCTAGCGGATTTAACAGGTGATCATTATGCAATCAAGGACAGCGGCGACCCTGCCAAAGGCGTTGTGATCGTCATCAAGAATAAGCTCGGCGAAATCGTGAAGAACGGTGTGGAGTCCTCTCCCTTCGACCTAAGCGCAACCTCTGAAACTGATATGGAGTTTGAGGCGTTTTACCGCTCAAGCTCTCTTCCTGTCAGCGCGGGTACAGCGTCGGCGAATATTGGCTTCGTGGTGAAAATCAACTAACACCCTTCAACACGGGATGCAAACCCTACTTCAAGGGTTGAGTATCCTGTAAACGCTGCGCACCAGGGCGCCTCTGCGTCCTGGTCGAAGGTAATTCTGATGCTTAAGTTAATATCTATACGTCGCGCGGTCAGCATCGGCGTAACGCTACTGCTCGCCATCCAATCGGGTACTAGCCAAGCAGCCTTGAGCCTTAGTGGCACAAGAGTCGTGTTCACAAGTGATAAACGCAATGTTTCTATTATCGTGCGCAATCCAAGCCTAGACATCTATGCAGCCCAAGCCTGGGTGAATACCGAGGCAGACGATACAACTACCGCTGTTCCCTTTATAGCCTCGCCTCCTTTGTTTCGACTCGATCCTGGCAAAGATCAACAGGTGCAAATTAACGGATTGCCAAATTCATTGCCGACGGATCGAGAGTCACTGTTCTACTTCAACATCCAAGAAATTCCGCACACCAACAACATTACTACTAACGTACTGAATATTGCTCTACGTACACGGATCAAAATCTTTTATCGCCCACATACTCTTCAGGGTAGTTCTGTAGCGCGCCTACAGGAATTGCAATGGTCTGTACTGAAAGTGGATGGGAAGACCCTATTAAAGGTCAACAACCCAACCCCTTTTCATGTGTCGTTTGTACGCCTTGAGGTGCTGGTAAACGGCAAGACGGTTGAACTGAAACAGCCAACCATGGCGACGCCCCTTGGCGAACAGACCTTTGACCTTCCCGATATAAACCCCATGCCTGGGATGCAGGTCGTGTTTTCCGCCATCAATGACTATGGCGCCTACACCAAACCCATGACTCGACCTATTCAGACAGCCCGCTAAAGAGCCTACGCAACAAGCCCTTCATTGCCAGGAACTTACCCATGATCCGCCCCCTTGAACGAGCGCTGCCCTCAAGTGTGCGCGTCGCTCAGCTTTTTGCTGTCGGTATCGCATTTTTCGCCGTGATCGAAGTTCGGCCCGCTAGGGCTCAATCTGTTGAATTCCAATACGGATTCATGCGCCAAAACAGCGAGCACAGCGATGATGTCAGCGCCTTAGCTTTAAAAACCTTATCAGGACAAAACGCACTGCCTCCCGGTCGCTACCGTGTAAGCCTTAGAGTCAATCAAAACTATTTTGCTGAGCGAGAGATCACGTTCGAATTAAATGATCAAAACGATAACCTTTCACCGTGCCTAAGTGCCGAGCTTTTAAAAGAAATGGGCGTTAGATCCGAGACATTTAGAGCCGAACACAATGCTCAAGCTTGTATCGATCTGCCAAGCCTTATCAGCGGTGCAAGTAGCGCTATGGACAACAGCACAATGCGCCTCTCGATTTCAATTCCTCACATTGCGATGCGCCGCGACGTCATAGGTTATGTACCTGTCGAACAGTGGCAAACAGGAATTAACGCAGCATTTCTTAACTATCAAGTCTCAGCCCAACAAGGCAACAGTCGTTACATAGGGAGCCGAGAAAGCCAAGACATTAACTTGATCAGCGGCTTGAACCTTGGAGCTTGGCGCTTTCGCAGCAGCCAATCGCTGCGTCAGAACGACGACAGCCAACGCGAATGGCTGAGGGCTTATACCTTTCTACAACGCGACCTCCCCGGTACACATGCCAATCTGACGCTTGGCGAAACATTCACTTCTGGCGACGTTTTTCGCAGCATGCCAATTATGGGGCTGTCAATAAACTCTGATCTAGGCATGCTGCCGGATGTTTTACAAGGTTATGCGCCTGTAATCCGAGGCGTTGCACAAAGTCGCGCCAAATTGGAGGTGCTTCAAAATGGTTACCCAATCTACTCCACTTATGTCAGCCCTGGCGCGTATGCAATAGAGGACCTGAGTACGGTCGGGGGCAGTGGTGAATTGGAGGTGGTCTTAACTGAAGAAGACGGCCAAGTCTCACGCAGAACCCTGCCCTACGCCAGCATCGGCAACTTGCTACGCCGTGGCGTTTGGCGCTACAGCGCCACTGTTGCGAGGTACAACTCTGCTTACAAGCTTGAGGAACCGCTGCTCTGGCAAGGCACATTGGCGATGGGCACTCTTTGGAATTCGACACTCTACGGCGGCGTGCTCGCCAGCGAATTTTATCGAGCAGGCACTCTGGGACTCGCCAGAGATTTCGGTTCGGTAGGGGCTTTTTCGCTCGATGTGACGCACTCCAATGCGCAGGTGGACTCACATACATCAAACGCCGTCCAAGGTATGAGCTACGCCATCAAATACGGAAAATCGTTTCAAACCCGCACTAACTTGCGCTTTGCCGGGTACCGGTACTCAACCCAAGGCTATCGCGACTTCGACGAAGCACTTCATCAACGCCGTCAGGACGGCTTCTACGGCAGTCGTCGCAGCCGATTGGAAGCGTCGGTTTACCAAAACGTGGGCAAAAGCAGCTCTATAGGCCTGACTTTTTCCCATCAGGATTATTGGTTCAGCGACTACGAACAGCGTCAGTTTCAATTGCAGCTCAATACGCAACATAAAGGTATCAGCTACAACCTGTATGCCTCTCAAGCACTGAGTGAACGCAATGGCATGAAGACGCACCGCCAAATTGGCTTAAGTCTTTCACTGCCGCTTGATTTCGGTCGCTCGACGTCATTGACCTATGACGCACAAAAATATGGTGATCGCTTGAGTCAGCGCGCCAGCCTTGGCGGCAATGCCATTGATAATCGCCTCAGCTATCGCGCATCAGTCAGCCACGAAAATACCCAGCAAACATCCGCAGCGATCGCCCTCGGTTACCAAGCGGCCTTCGGCAGCGTGGGAGCCGGCCTTACCCAAGGTCGCGACTATCGCAACCTCAGCCTCAATGCCAGTGGAGCCGTGCTCTTGCATGATTCGGGTATTGAGTTTGGCCCCTACCTGGGTGAAACCATGGGGTTAATCGAAGTACCCGGCATTCCTGACATCGGCGTCGTCAACTCCACTGGAGTACTCACCAACCAACGGGGATTCGCCTTGGTTCCTTACCTTCGGCCTTATCGGGTCAATGAAGTGCAGTTGAAAACAGATGATCTGGGGCCGGAAATCGAGATTGATAACGGTACGACCCAACTGATTCCACGGCGTGGCGCGGTGGTTAAAGCAACCTTCAATGCCCGAAAAATCACGCGAATGGTCATCACCGGCTCCACATCAGCCGGTTCCCCACTGCCCTTCGGTGCACGAGTGAGTGACTCTACTGGTCAAGAAATCGGCATGGTAGGTCAAGGGGGCCAGGTCATGCTGAGCGGCGCAACAGGCAAGAAAACGCTGCAAATACGTTGGGGCGATGACGCTAGCCAAGGCTGCCAATTACAAGTGGACACCTCAACAATGGAGCACCGCAATGGGTACTACCTGCAAACCCTGCAATGTCAATAACTCTCCCTGCATCAATGCCTGCATGATTAGTAACTACTTCACATGCTTGGAGGCTGCATGAAACACTCACTTTCATGGCTGCTAGGTCTTTGGCTTTTCACTCACGGGCTGCCCGCATGGTCTGCGGACACTGCTAGCCACTGTTATTGGCAACTGGGAGTTCCCCAAGGGCCGCAGCTTTACCGTTACGACATGGGCAGTGTTTATATACCGCGAGATGCTCAAGTAGGCAGCGTAATTGGGACGTTTAAGAAAACAGGCGTCAGCTACGATGAGAACAGCGCAGTGCTCAAGTGCTCCAACGCTGGCGATCGAACCCTCGATTTTAATATTAATGCCGTTAAAAACATTTCGCCGGTCATACTGCCTCCTGTGAACGGCGAAGACGTGAATGGCAAAGTCATAGAAACTAATATCAGTGGCGTCGGCGCTTATATAGAGCTAGGGAGTCCATTCAGCGGCGGAGGTACTAACGTATTTGAACCCAATGGACCTCCAATCGTACCGTTCACCGCAACCCACAATAAACGCATGACAGCAGAAATGACGCTGTCACTGCTAGTTCACAAAGTAACACTAATCAAAACGGGTGCGATCACGGCAGGCCCACAACTTCTGGATGGAAGCCTATTGGCTTCATCCACCCTATCTGATGTCGGCAAGGCATTTGATTTCGGAGTTTCCGGAACAGTCATCCAAGCCCAGTGCAGTGTTTCGGCCACAGCCGTTAGTGCAGACCCGGTCGATCTTAAAGAGTGGGTGATGGCGGACTTTAGTGGGCCTGAAAGCGGAACAACCCCTGTCCCGTTTTCAATCAAACTTGATAATTGCATTGCAGACCCTACTAACGCCAACATAGCCACTGCTCATATTTACCTAGAAGGGGCTAAAGGCTCTGTCCCCATCGATGCGCAAAAAGGTATATTTAGTCTCAGCCCCGACTCAACAGCAAAAGGTTTTGGAATTCAAATATTACAAACCGATGGCATAACACCTTATGCGCTTCAGAAGGTCATACCCATTATTGAAATCACGCCAGGGGAAGTGGTAATGAATTTCAAGGCACGTTTTATTCAAACCCTCCCCAGCAAAGACCTAGAACCCGGAAACGCCAAGGGCGCCCTTGGGTTTACCATCACGTATCAATAAATATAGGCCTCCTCAGAAAAACGAGGAGGCACACGACTAACATGATTATTTTTCCAAATCTAGAAAATACTTACGATCCTGATCTTCTTTCATCCAGGTTTCTTTATCATCAAAACTGAATACGGTAACCACGGTCAGCTCGCTCGGTATTTTAAAGGGTGCAAGATCCGCAGCCGTTATTTTCCACGTGATGGTGTCCCCCATATTAGCCTCTGTTGCCTCTAGGCCCGCTTCAAGCACGAACTCAGCCGCTGGCTGTATACCGCTAACCCCGTGAGCCCAAATGCGAACGTATTGCCCTGGCAATATCCAAAACCACTCAAGCTCAAGTGTGACATCCAGCCCGTCTACCGGGAAATTACCGATGCTTACGCTGGTTGAAGCACAGACCGCGTAAGGTAGGCCACTACTCTGAACCATGTTCATATTGACTGTTAACGTTTTAGAATCAATCCCTTGGTTAGCACTGCCATCCATTATCTGGACCTGGTACTTCACGGTGAAAGAATACCCCATGTTTTGAGGCATGTACGCTTTCAACACGCTGATTAATCTATCAAGTGGCAGTTCAACCCACTCGCTCACATAATACCCGGGCTTACCCTCACGCCCCCATAACACCCTGACTTTCTCACCAGGGTGTATATCTTGCGTTTCAGGTATTACAAATGTAACGCCTTGCCTGGCATTCATCGGATCCAAAATAACTGTATTACCCGTGCCGCTTGCTTCTTTTATTTTGGGTGCAGGAAGATTGCGAGGGGTGAGTGTTGCCTGCACTTGCAGCTCAATATGCTCTGAATCTAGGCTCACGTTACCGGCGCGGTCCTCGATTTGATAATAAGCATAGCGTTTACCGTCACCACTATTTCGAATCATACTCCCTGAGAACGCTAACTGCGGTAACCCCCCAGTAATATCGTCTATCTTCAAGGTAAGTGTATCCACCACTTCAACATCAGTATCTGATGAGGCCCAGTACCAAGTAATCACATCCCCCACCTTCTTTTCGGTGTAGTCAGGGATGGTGGCTAACACTTGATCGTTATTTACTTGATCTGCCAAGTAGGTAGCGGTGAGGCTGTTGGGGGGGCTGACTTCGGGGGGGAAAATCAAGGTGCTGTCGGTTGCTAATTGGGGTTGGGTTTTATCAATGGTGAGGGTGTATGGGTAGGATCGCGCTGGTAAGCCATTGAAGTTAGTCATGATATAACTAAGTTTATGTTCACCATCGAGCAGTTTGTTCGCGCCAATCTCGATAAAGTAATCATCCACCGCTATAGGCAAGGACCACGTTCTGGATTCGATAATATTATCTTCGTCATCATCCAAAAATATATCAACCCGCTCGGTGCCCGAATCATGCGGAAACTCATACCATGCTTTGAACACAACCCTCAAAGGGTTGTTTACATCACTCCACGCAGAACAATGTAATAAGTTAGTCTCACCATCCGGTATATCCGTTAAAGGCTCAGGATGAGTCCAGGGCGCTTCCATTGTAAGAGGCAATTGGTTTAGTTTTGCAGATGACATTTTTATATTCTCCGTAAACAAAGCATGCCCGTTGTGGGCATAGAGTCCCCTTATTCCCTAAGTACTTACAACAAAATGCCGGAGCCTACTCCGGCATTTTGGCCTTGGCGCCCAGTACTACCAGAGGTAGCGCAGGCCTACGTTGGCGCCCCATGGCTGTTCGATCTTGTCACCATTGCTGTAATCGAAATCGGCGTGCAGCGAGACCTTATCGGTCACCGTCATGGCCACGCCAGCCCCCAACTCCCCACGAGATCCCGAGAGGTCGTTATTGAAGGTGTAATCGTTAACTTCAACTTTGTTGTTATTAGCAAACTCATGTACATACGCAGCACGCAGGTAAGGCTGTAGTGTTTTACCTTCGCCGAAGTTGAAGTTTCGCCCCACCGTAGCACCAGCCTTGGCCAGTAACGAATGCGTGCGGCTGCCATCAGCGGCCAAACCATTGTCTAGGTCGTAGTCTTTGCCTTGAATTACAACACCGGACACTTGTGCATAGGGTTCAACGAAGTAATCGTCGGCCAACTTGATATGGCGACCGAACTCCAGAGAGGCCCCCGTACCATAGTTGTTGTATTGACCCTTGGTCTTATCACCACCGGTCAGTTCAACGTCCGACGCGTTCTGAAAGCGGTTGAGCTTGAGCACACCGTCAAAGTAATAACCGCTCTGCTCGTCCAGCCAAGTGGTGTAAGCACCCACGTAATAACTATTGACGGTGCCGCTAGTGCCCCGGCTCAAGTCTAGGTCAGATTTGCTGTAACCACCCAGCACACCCACTAACCACTGACCGTCACCCAACGGCAAAGGCGCATCTGCACCAAACGACAGACCTTGTTGCACTTGCTGATAAGCCACACCAGAACTGGCACTCACATCGAACTTGTTGCCGTAAGCACGTATCCAGCCACCGGTTTTGTCCGCATTCGTGCGCAGCTCACCCATGCGGCTACGCAACGTGCTCAGTTCGCCGTACCACACCGTAGGCGCGGTATTAAACAAGGCCAGTACCGAGCGCGTGCCAGGGCTGATCACCTTGCTACTGGTGTCCAAAAACCAGTCTTGCTGATTACCAGCGTGCTGGACCAAATCGTAGTCGAAAGCCCCCAGACTGACGCCACCGCCCACCAAACCAAAAGAGGCATTGCCTGAAGCAATATGCACCACTGGCGTCGACCCCACGGCCACGGGTTCTGTGCCCATGCTGTCAAGCTTGATCGAATGATTGCCGGTCGCAGTGCCGGTCACCGTCAAGGTATTAACCAGGCCTTGGGTGAAGTCGTTGTACATATAGAAAGTGCCGCCGGCACCAGACAAGTTTTCCACCGTTAGCGTGTAGAACTCTCCCGGTTTGCCGAACTGCACACCGCCCCCATCGAGTGAGAGATTCTGAACACTCCCGTTGCCCTCCATCACCCAGCGGGCATTACTGTTAACGCCCAGACTCTGTACATTTTCCAGATGCCCGGTCAGTGTCGCAGAATCTTCCAGCACCACATTGGCGACACTCGTACCGTCCGCGATGATGTCGCCAGCTAGCTGGGTGTTACTACCCCCAACACGCAAGTTACCCTCCGCCCCATTGCGAACGTCCATCAACACACCATTGCTGGCGGACAACTCGGAGCCATTGAGCACTGCAATATTGGCCTTGACGGGGCCTTGAGCCAAGGTATCGACCACGATGGCAGAGCCGTTGAGACCCACAACCTTGGTATCGTCCAAGATCAGCGTAGCGTCCGAATTATTCCTATTACCCCCGATTTGAATCCCGTCCCCGTTTCCGGTAATGGTACTTCCAATGGCCGTTACTGTGCCGGAAGCGATTCTCAGACCGCGAGCGGTGACGCCAGTACCCGTAACAGTCGACCTCACTAGCGTTAACTCACTCGCTCCACTGACTACTCCTCCAGTCATACCACCGCTAATTGAGCTGTCACTAACCGTCGCAGAGCCGCTTGCCCCAGTAGGCTCAGATCCTAGCGCCAAGCCGAACCGATCACTATTGATAGCGCTACTGTTGATATCCGCCCTACCTCCAAAGAGCTCAACGCCATTGGCGCCCACCGCTTGTACGCTGCTGTTCGTAAGATTCAAGGTGGCATTATTAACCTGAATATCGCGAGTGTTTGCCCCATTGGCATTCAACGTTGATGGTCCGTTCAACACGTAATTATCAAGTGCATTACTGCCATCGATATCTTTGACATTACCAGGGCCGACATAAACTGTCGCATACCCCACTTGGGTAAACATCATCAAAGGTGCAATGCTGAGCAACGCTAATGCCTTAAATAAAGGATGTAACTTCAAGGGATTGGCTTTAGGCATTTAAAGTACTCTCTGATAGTGAAGACTGAAAAGTCGTAGAGGCTACAGGCCGCAGACGAGATGAGTCTGTAGGGCTTTTCCGAATCCAAAGACAGAAATTAGGCAGTCCGTGAAAGTAGGGGCTTTGCTCCCCCTACCTTCTATGAGTACTATCCTAATAAATAAGTGATCAAGGATTAGGTGGTGGGGGAAGGGTGCAAGTCCCTCCGCCCTGAGCTAACGATATCGCGGTATTAGTAGGCTTGGATTGGCCGGTTTTACCGGTGATGCTATATATCACTTCGCCTTTGCCTATCTGGGCGCTGGACAGCCATGTTGGTAAAAGATGAACATCGTAAGGTTCAACGAGCCAGACAATTCCGTTGGTCGCCAGCTCCTCAGAAATATTCGTAAATGTTTCCGTCTTTACTGAACTGTCTACCTTCTGCGGATTATTGAAGTCTGTATAGCCCGTCCAAGTGACTACAACTTCATCACCGGCATTCAAGAATGCGCTGGGTGGAATTTTGTATTCGACACCAAATTTAGTACCATCGCTACTCCAACGCAGTGAACTACAGGTCAAGCGGTTAATCGGAGCAACGAGATGCAGAGCTTCAGCCTCCATGTACTCAATCACCAGAAAACTCACATCCACATCGGTACGATCTTTAGGTTCTTGTGGGTTTGAATGCGCAGTATTTGTGAGCAAATACCAGACCGGCATTGCGGCGTCAGAACCCTGAAGACGAATGTCGTCCCAGTCAAGCTTAATATCGATGTCATCCCCTGCAACTTCAGTTGTAATTACATAGGGGGCACCTATTGCCGTACCGTTCCATATCACTTGATAGGTATCATCAGCTACCACGGGATCTACCAATTTGATCTTGGCAAATACATCTTTATTTTCATCTGATGCAACTAATTTATTCTCAACGCCAGACTCACCAATCACCCTAACAAGTTCCAAATTAGGGTTAACTGGATCAGGATTAGGATTTGTCGGGCCAGCACCGGAAAAGTTGCATTTGACCGTTGTATCCGGAGCGTTAAAAGGCTCTACACCACGTCTCACGGAATAAGAAACAACGGTATCTACTGGGCCCACCGCAGTATCAGTGTACTGCTCCCAAAGAATGGACCAAGGAACTAAAATATTGAACCCGCTTGGCGGATTACTACCAACCGGCATACCAGGTGTTACTTCATGATCCTTCCATTTAACAACAATAGTGTCGGTTTCCTTGCCATTTGTCACCTGAGGTACGTTAACGATAACGTGCCCGTCAATAATGTCCGAACGAAGCAGATCACTGCCATTGGTAGGGTCTATCACCGTGAGTGGTATCAATGATGTAGGTAAATTACCCAGCGCGACCGACATAAGTTCGTACTCGGACGGGTAACTGATGTTACCCGCTTTGTCGACCAACACGTAACCTCCACAGCACAGCCCATCACCAGCTGCATAGATGTTATCTTTGGGGATCTGCACCGTACCACCGGGGGTAATAGGTACCGGACCGATTAGCGTTGTTGGATCAGGAGTGGGCGGAAGTTCACCTTTGAACCAGCCAAAAAAGACTGTTACATCCGCTGTATCTTCATCCTCCCAAGCCGGAATTGTTGCTTCAAGGTAATCATTCGTCGAAAAAGTTGCATCAGTGATCGGGGGTGTGAAACTGAATCCCATCTTTTCGGGAGCGTCAGTACCATTGGGTCCCACCTTATCAATATGAATGAGAACAAGATCTGACAACGCGATCTCAAGGTTAAAGTTCGTATGTTCGTACCTCAGGTAGAAATCACCCTCGTTCTCGGTCGCCAGCAAAAATGCACTAGGGATAACGAAAGTGAGTGGCACCCACGTCCCCCCCCCGGCCAAGGTTTTTTCATCAAACTGAGCCCACTCCGTACTGCCTACATCCCGTGACCATTGCAGCCGATAATAATCTGTCTCGCCGCTTGGTGGTTCGTTATCCACCCCAACAGCCATTGTGATGGTTAAATCTGCATCCAGTTTTTCTCTAAGAATTAGCCCCTCCGGCAAACCAGCTTCTATTAAGCCAGAAACATCCGGTTTTGGGACAATAGCCGGCGCCAACTCAACCGATACGCCCTTATTAGAACTAAACCCCTGATCTTTCTTATCTGAACCCGCCATGTTGTCGCACTCCGTGTTCACTGCATGCGGCCAGGAATGTTCCATGGCGCTTGAGTTAAAAAAGTAGACCGTTGTCCGGCGAGCACTGCATGTGCCTCAACGTACTGCGGTTTAACCCATTTAGCGCTTATTTAAACAATCGCGAAACTGTCAGACTTGACAGGTGTTTATACATACAGCCCACTCCCCTCAGACCTCGCAAATCAGTCATTTCGTACGAAACATCCCTTTCAATCATACGAATTTTCCGAGAAAATCCCGCGCGCTTGCGCCAGCTCACTTCGAGGGCTAGTCTCGGCCCATCGCTGCACATTCAGCGATCGGGTTTAGTAGCCCAGATGCCATCTGGCGCATAAGCGCCACCTTTAGCGAGGCGCTTTTTTTCGGCCGCAGCTTTATGGTGGCCGTGCGCAGGGCGCCCTCGTGGCGCGCCGGGTTCCAGATGCACCGGTCTACTAACCTGCGTACGGCTGCCACCTATTCGTTTAGTAGCGACACGTGGCAGCTCCTTTACATGCATCTGGAGTTGACCATGAAAAAGATTGTTCCTGACCCGCCTGCCATACCTGTGCTAGATACTGCGCAGTACGAAACTTCGTTGCTGGACCGTGCCGCCGCTGATCGTGCCCTCGACTACTACCTACCCGGCCCTAAGCCAGCTCGCCCGGTGGCGGCAGCCACGTACGAGATCCCCGACAGTGTCAATTTAGAAGCGGCTTTGGCCCAGGCGTCTGACTTGTTGCGCTGTGCGGGCGCTTCGGCGAATGAGGTGGGGAATGGCATGCCCGGCGCAGCGCGCGACTTGGTATTGTCGATCGGGCATTTAGTAGAGCTGGCCAAAGCCTATGTCGACAAATCGCTAGATAACCTGACAACGCACTGACGCCGCACGCGCCTGAGTGCAAGCAGGCGCGTTTACCGAATTTGTAGCCGTTGGATGTTCGACCTATTGGCTACTGGTTGAGCGCCACGTCCATCAGTTGATACTTGGAATAGCGACTGATATTACCCGCCTTGTCGATCAGCACGTAGATACCACAGCAGCGACCATTGCCAGCCGCTATCACCTGCGCTTTCGGGATTCGTACCGTGCCATACGGGGTAATGGGGAACGGGCCTATCTGAACAACGTCCCCCGGGCCTTCGGGCAGTTCGGCTTTCAACCAAGCAAACTTCACTTGAACATCCACTTGATCCCCCGCCCAAGGAGGAATTCGCGCTTCTAGATAATCATGTTCACCAAACGTAGCGTCGGTGATGGGCGATGAGAAATCGAACACCATTCTTTCAGGGGCAAATGCACCATTGGGTGGAACTTTGTCGATATGGATGCGAACGCTTGGTGATATGGAATCATTACCTGCCCAGTGCAAGTGTTCGTACCTCAATTCAAAAGCACCTTCGTTTTCAGCGGACACCAAAAAAGTACTGGGGATTGTGAAGTCCTGCGGCTTCCAGCCCTCCGGCTCCCCTACAACCACCCGCTCATCGAGCGTCGTCCACTCATCGCTGTTCTTACGTGCATATTGGAGTCGAATCTGGTCAACCTCTCCAACTGGGGGTGGGACCAAGCTCTCGATTGTTACAATCAAACCTGATTCAAGTCTTGCCCTCGGAATAAGCCCCACCGGCTCACCCGGCAAGACGAAATCCGACACGTCCGGACTTGGAAAGTCTAGCGGCGTAGCTCCACCAGAAGCGCTCTTCTCAGCGGTTAACGTTCGACCTTTTTTATCTGCACACTTCATGTTGCGCTCTCCTTGTTCACATCGTGCCGCCTAGTCTTTGCCAAAACGGCGCTGCGGGAATAGCAGAGCGATGGTTACCACGTGGCTAAACGCTTCCATTCGCTCTGAACGGGAGCAGTAAGCGCTTATTTGCAACCACGCGAAACTGTCAAAGTTGACAGGTACACCTCGCGTCAATTTAGAAGCGGCTTTGGCCCAGGCGTCTGACTTGTTGCGCTGTGCGGGCGCTTCGGCGAATGAGGTGGGGAATGGCATGCCCGGCGCAGCGCGCGACTTGGTGTTGTCGATAGGGCATTTAGTAGAGTTGGACAAAGCCTATGTCGACTAATCGCTAGACGGCCTGACAACGCACTGACGCCGCACGCGCTTGAGTGCAAGCAGGCGCGTGACCCAAAATCAGCTGTAGGAGCCACAACAACTTGCTCGCGATCTGTTAAAGATCAAAAGATCGCAGCCTGCGGCAGCTCCTACGCGGTCATTCGTTAGCAGGGAAAGCGTTACGGGCGGCGTTTTGGGTAGAGCTTTGGCTCACCCGGCGGCCGGGTTTTGAAGCGCCGATGCGCCCACAGGTATTGCTCGGGGCATTCACCTATCGCCCGCTCGACCCATTGGTTGATACGCAGGCAGTCGGCCTCATCGCTTGCGCCGGGGAAGTCCGTCAAAGGCGGATGAATCACCAACTTATAACCACTGCCATCGGCCAGTCGTTGTTGAGTAAAGGGCACAACCCGCGCTTTGCCCAGCTTGGCGAACTTGCTCGTGGCCGTGACGGTGGCCGCTTGGATACCGAACAAGGGCACAAAAATACTTTGCTTGGCGCCGTAGTCCTGGTCGGGCGCGTACCAGATCGCCCTCCCGGCGCGCAGCAGCTTGAGCATGCCGCGCACGTCATCGCGCTCTACCGCCAACGAATCAAGGTTGTGCCGCTCACGGCCACGGCGCTGAATAAAGTCGAACAACGGGTTTTTGTGTTCGCGGTACATACCATCAATGGTGTGCTGCTGACCGAGCAAAGCGGCGCCGATTTCCAGCGTGGTGAAGTGAAACGCCATCAGGATCACGCCTTGGCCTTCGCGCTGCGCTTGCTGTAGATGCTCTAAGCCTTCGACATGGGCCAGTTTGGCCAGCCGCGGTTTGGACCACCACCAGCTCATGGCCATTTCAAAAAATGCGATACCGGTTGAGGCGAAGTTTTCTTTGAGCAGCCGTTTGCGCTCAGTGGCGGTTTTTTCAGGGAAGCACAGTTCAAGGTTGCGCGCTGCAATCCGTCGCCGCTCACCCGCCACCCGGTACATCAAGGCACCCAGTAAACGGCCAACCCCTAGCTGCACTTTATAAGGCAGTTGAACCACCAGCCACAGCACGCCTAGCCCTAGCCACAGCAGCCAAAAGCGCGGATGAAAAAAAGCAGCACGAAAATGCGGGCGATCCATTAATGATTCCGGACAGACACAAGGGCCGGGCATTCTACATCGTTAGACCCGGCTTGCGGCTCGCGGGCGATCTCGTTATAAGTCTCTGCACTTTAAGTGACAAGCCGCGTTAACCGACCATGACCCAAACCGAATCGCAAGACCAAGCCCCAGTGTTTCAGCTTAAGGGCAGTATGCTCGCCATCACGGTGCTGGAACTGGCCCATAACAACCTTCAAGCCCTTGATCGCCAACTCGCCGCCAAAGTCGCATTGGCGCCCAATTTTTTTAGCAACACCCCCTTGGTGCTGGCGCTGGACAAGCTGCCGGCCGGTAGCGGGGCTATCGACTTGCCGGGCCTGATGCGCGTGTGTCGCCAACACGGCCTGCGCACCTTGGCCATTCGCGCCAACCGTATCGAAGACATTGCCGCAGCCATCGCCATCGACCTGCCCGTATTGCCGCCGTCAGGTGCGCGCGAGCGGCCGATTGAACCGCCTGTAGAAGTGGTGGTAGAACCGAAAAAGCCCGAGAAGCCAGCCGAGCCAACAATCAAACCAACCCGTATTATCACCAGCCCGGTGCGTGGTGGCCAAACGGTGTATGCCGAGGGTTGTGACTTGGTTGTCATCGCTTCAGTAAGCCCCGGTGCGGAACTTATGGCCGATGGCAACATCCATGTTTACGGCCCAATGCGAGGTCGAGCACTGGCTGGGCATAAGGGGAATACCCGAGCACGAATTTTTTGCCAGCAACTGAGCGCCGAACTGGTGTCCATTGCGGGCGTGTACAAAGTGTCTGAAGACCTGCGGCGCGATCCTTTATGGGGCGCTGGGGTTCAAATCAGTCTGTCAAGTGACATGTTGAACATCACCCGTCTTTAACGGATACTCTCGCCATTTTTCCAACCATCTCAACTGCGTAGAGAAAACAGACTAACCTTGGTAGGAGATTAACAATCAGCCAGCGTTTACGCTTTGTAAGCTTGGCCTGGAGGATGCCTACCAAGACTGTTCACCTGCTGTCGTTTATTTAGAGATGTTATTCAGGGACTAAAAAGTCCTTTTTCCTTAGGGGTGAAGCACCTTGGCCAAGATTTTAGTGGTTACATCCGGCAAGGGTGGTGTGGGTAAGACCACCACCAGCGCCGCTATCGGTACCGGCCTTGCACTGCGCGGCCACAAAACCGTTATCGTCGACTTCGACGTTGGCTTGCGTAATCTCGATCTGATCATGGGCTGCGAGCGTCGCGTGGTGTATGACTTCGTGAACGTGGTTAATGGCGAAGCCAATCTGCAACAGGCGCTGATCAAAGATAAACGCCTAGAAAACCTGTACGTGCTGGCGGCCAGCCAGACCCGTGACAAAGACGCGCTCACTAAAGAAGGCGTCGAAAAAGTTCTGATGGAACTCAAAGAAACTTTCGAGTACGTGGTGTGCGACTCCCCGGCAGGCATCGAGACAGGCGCTCACTTGGCCATGTACTTCGCCGATGAGGCGATTGTCGTGACCAACCCGGAAGTGTCCTCAGTGCGTGACTCGGACCGTATGCTGGGCCTGTTGGCCAGCAAGTCGCGCCGCGCCGAGCTGAACCAAGACCCGATCAAAGAACACTTGCTGCTGACCCGTTACAACCCGGATCGCGTCAGCAAGGGTGAAATGTTGGGCGTTGAAGACGTTAAAGAAATCTTGGCCGTTGCGCTGCTGGGTGTGATCCCAGAATCCCAAGCAGTGCTCAAGGCCTCTAACCAAGGCGTGCCGGTGATCCTCGATGACCAAAGTGACGCGGGTCAGGCGTATAGCGATGCGGTTGATCGCTTGCTGGGCAAAACTGTGGAGCATCGGTTCCTCGATGTACAGAAGAAGGGATTCTTCGAGCGCCTGTTTGGAGGCAACTAAACAATGAGCATTTTTGACTTCTTTCGTACCCGCAAAACGCCCACTACCGCGTCGGTCGCGAAAGAGCGTCTACAGATCATCGTGGCGCACGAACGCGGCCAACGCAGCACCCCGGACTACCTGCCAGCCCTGCAAAAAGAGCTGGTTGAGGTAATCCGTAAATACGTGAACATTGGCGACGATCAAGTGCAGATCGCCCTTGAAAACGAGGGTAGCTGCTCGATTCTGGAACTCAACATCACATTGCCAGACCGTTAATCGTTCCGGCTACTACCACGGCGGCTTGGAGGTTTCTCTGCACAGAGGAGTCTCCAAGTCGCCGTTGGCGTTTGTTAAGAGGCTGTTTTAATGCCGTTGTCGAACATTCACATCATCCATCAGGACGCGGGCGTTCTGGTTGTCAATAAACCGACCTTGCTGCTGTCTGTGCCGGGCCGCGCCGAAGACAATAAAGACTGTCTGATTACCCGCCTGCAAGAAAACGGCTACCCCGAGGCGCGCATTGTTCACCGGCTAGACTGGGAAACGTCCGGGATCATTCTGCTGGCGCGGGATGCGGATACACACCGCGAGTTGTCACGCCAGTTCCATGACCGCGAAACCGAAAAAGCCTACACAGCATTGGCTTGGGGCCAACCTGCGCTAGACAGTGGCAGCATCGACTTACCCTTGCGCTACGACCCACCGACCAAGCCCCGGCATGTGGTCGATCACGAGTTTGGCAAAAACGCACTGACCTACTGGAAAGTGCTAGAGCGCTGCGGTGATTACTGCCGAGTCGAACTGACGCCGATTACCGGGCGTTCGCACCAACTGCGAGTGCACATGCTGTCCATCGGCCACCCGCTGTTGGGTGACGGCCTATACGCCCATGAACAGGCGCTGGCAGCCTACCCACGCCTATGCCTGCACGCCAGCATGTTGAGCTTCACCCACCCGCAAACCGGTGAGCGCCTGCGTTTTGAGTGCCCGGCCCCGTTTTAACTAAACCTCCCTGTAGGAGCGAGCTCGTCTCGCGATCATTTAAAAGATCGCAGCCTGCGGCAGCTCCTTGAGGGGTGTAGGTTTTGACTGACCAATTTTTGTAACCAATGCGCTAAACTCGCGGCCTTGCTGTCTGGAGTAACTTATGCGCGAAGAGTTGAACCAAGGCCTGATCGACTTTCTCAAGGCCTCCCCTACCCCGTTTCATGCCACCGCCAGCCTTGTTCAGCGCCTGGAAGCGGCCGGTTACCAACGCCTCGATGAGCGCGATACGTGGTACACCGAAGCCAACGGTCGCTACTACGTCACCCGCAATGACTCCTCTATTGTTGCCGTTAAGCTGGGCCGTCATTCGCCTCTGCAAGGCGGTATTCGCATGGTCGGCGCACATACAGACAGCCCCTGCCTGCGGGTCAAGCCTCAGCCTGAACTGCAACGCCAAGGCTTTTGGCAATTGGGCGTGGAAGTGTATGGCGGCGCTTTGTTGGCTCCCTGGTTTGATCGCGATCTGTCGCTCGCAGGGCGTGTGACCTTTCGCCGTGATGGCAAGGTCGAGAGCCAACTGATCGACTTCCGGGCGCCCATCGCGACCATCCCGAATCTGGCTATCCACCTCAATCGCACCGCTAACGAAGGCTGGGCAATTAACCCGCAAACCGAGCTGCCACCGATTCTGGCTCAGGTCGCGGGCGATGAGCGCGTGGATTTTCGCGCCCTTCTCACCGATCAACTGGCCCGCGAACACGGTCTGAACGCCGACGTGGTGCTCGACTATGAGTTGAGCTTCTACGACACCCAAAGTGCGGCGGTGATTGGCCTGAACGGTGACTTCATTGCCGGGGCGCGCCTCGACAACCTGCTGTCGTGCTACGCCGGCCTGCAAGCGTTGCTCAACACTGACACCGACGAAACCTGCTTGTTCGTGGCCAATGACCACGAAGAAGTGGGCTCGTGCTCGGCCTGCGGCGCCGATGGCCCGATGCTGGAGCAAATCCTTCAGCGCCTGTTGCCCGAAGGCGACGAGTTCGTACGTACGATCCAAAAGTCGCTATTGGTGTCGGCCGACAACGCACACGGCGTGCACCCCAACTACGCCGATAAGCACGACGCCAACCACGGCCCTAAACTCAATGCTGGGCCGGTGATCAAGGTCAACAGCAATCAGCGTTACGCCACCAACAGCGAAACCGCGGGCTTCTTCCGCCATTTGTGCATGGCGGTTGAAGTGCCGGTGCAAAGCTTTGTGGTACGCAGTGATATGGGCTGCGGCTCGACCATTGGCCCGATTACCGCCAGCCACTTGGGCGTTCGTACGGTAGACATCGGCCTGCCGACCTTTGCCATGCACTCCATACGCGAGTTGGCGGGTAGCCACGACTTGGCGCATCTGGTGAAAGTACTGAGCGCGTTCTACGCCAGCCAGCAACTGCCGTAGGCAAACCACCCAAATGTCGTAAACGCTAATATCCCGTAGGAGCTGCCGAGGAACGACGGCTGCGATCTCTTAAAAGATCGCAGCCTGCGGCAGCTCCTACAGGCGGTCGCCACCCAAATGCCGTAAACGCTGATATCCCGTAGGAGCTGCCGAGGTACGACGGCTGCGATCTCTTAAAAGATCGCAGCCTGCGGCAGCTCCTACAGGCGGTCGCCACCCAACTACCGTAAACGCTAATATCCCGTAGGAGCTGCCGAGGTACGACGGCTGCGATCTTTTGTAGGTTGGTCTCGCCATGCCGGGCTCATTTTTGATACACATCACCCCATTTCTGCGCAAAGAGACCTAAACTTAGGGCATTAATTCCTTAAGGTTCAGAACATGCCCGAAATATCTGACTTCAATTCCATGTTGATTCCCATTGTGTGCGGCATGTTGCTGCTGACCATTGGCTTCACCTTTCGCGACAGTAAACCGGGCGTCTTATCCATTTGGTTCGGGATGCTGCTGATTTTCGGCACGATCATTTTTAAAATTCTCGCCAAACTGAATCAATAAACGTCAGCTTTTTGCACCGTGTCCGCGATCACTTGTTTTATGTATGACAAAAAATGAATGATCGCGAGGCCTCGCGTACACTCGACGCATGCGTACTTGCCGAGGTTGATCACCTAGTGTTTTTTCGTCTTTTTAAACAGCCCTACTTTCTGCTGATTTGCCTGCTGACCTTATTACCCTTGAGTTCAGCTCAGGCCGTGGGTATCACCAGCCTGCTTCCCAGTTCGGATAAAACCCAGACTCAACCCACCGAGCCCTTAGGCCAGTCGTTGGACGAGGTGATTAAAAGCCTAGAAAACGACCAGCAACGCAGCAAGTTGTTGGCCGACCTTAAAAAGCTTCGCGATGCGACCAAAAAAGCTCAACCCGAAGCCGAAGTCGGTGTTTTGGGCTTGATTGGCAGCACCCTCTCCGACCTCGAAAAGCAGTTCTCGGGCACTGACAGCCCCACCTCGCGCTGGGCCGAAGAAATCGGTCAGGCCAAGGATGAGCTGGTAGCGTTAATGCTGCCTGCCAAGGAGTGGGTGCCGATCATTTTTGCCTTCGCGCTCATCATCATGGTCTGGAGCCTATTAGCCGCGCTGCTGATTTGGGTCAGCCACCGCGTACGGGTGCGCTTTGGTTTGAGTGAAGAGTTGCCACAACACCCCAAAGCGGTCGACATGCTGCGCTTTGCCTTACGCAAACTCGGCCCGTGGCTGGTGGCGCTGGTGATCACGGTGTACATGAGCTACGCGTTGCCGTCATCGCTGGGCAAAGATTTGGCCATGGTATTGGCCTACGCCTTGGTGATCGGCACCTGCTTCTCGGCCACCTGCGTCATATTGTTTTCGTTGCTGGACGGCCCGCACCGTCATCGCGCCTTACACATTCTGCGGCATCAAGCGTTTCGTCCGCTGTGGTGGATCGGCAGCTTTGCCGCTTTCGGTGAAGCCCTCAGCGACCCGCGAATGGTCGCCTCATTGGGCGTACACCTGGCCCACACCGCGGCCACCTTTGCCAACGTGATGGCGGCACTGTCGACAGGGTTGTTCATCATCCGCTTCCGTCGCCCCATCGCTCATCTAATCCGTAACCAGCCTTTGTCGCGCCGCCTCACTCGCCGCGCGTTGAGCGATAGCATTGAGACGCTCGGCACCTACTGGTACATCGCCGCTCTGATTTTGGTGGGTATTTCTTTGTTCGCCACCTTCCTGTCGGCAGGCGATACCAGTACGGCTTTACGCCAGTCGCTGATCTGCGCCGTCTTGGTGGTGCTGTGCATGGTGATTAACGGGCAGGTGCGGCGCCATGCGCAAAAACCGCAACGCGGGTCCAAACGTCACGCCCTCTACTCTGAGCGACTCAAGAGTTTCGTTTACACCTTGGTGCATCTGTTGGTGTGGCTGGTGTTTATCGAGCTGGGGCTGCGGGTCTGGGGCCTGTCGTTAATCGGTTTTACCGAAGGTGAAGGCCATGAAATTAGCGTCAAACTGTTCGGCCTGGCGGGTACGTTATTGTTTGCCTGGCTGATCTGGATTTTGGCCGATACGGCCATTCACCATGCGCTGACCCGCTCACGCAAAGGCTTGGCCAACGCCCGCGCACAAACCATGATGCCGCTGATTCGCAACGTGCTGTTCGCGGCTATTTTTATCATCGCGCTGATTGTCGCGCTGGCGAATATGGGCATGAACGTCACGCCACTGCTGGCCGGTGCAGGTGTGATCGGTTTGGCAATTGGTTTTGGTGCTCAGTCGTTGGTAGCAGACCTAATTACCGGTCTGTTCATCATCATTGAAGACTCGCTGGCCATCGACGATTACGTGGATGTGGGCGGGCACCTAGGAACAGTGGAAGGGCTGACGATTCGTACTGTGCGCCTGCGAGACATTGACGGCATCGTGCACACCATTCCGTTCAGCGAAATCAAAAGCATCAAAAACTATTCTCGCGAATTCGGTTACGCGATCTTCCGTGTAGCAGTCCCTTACAACATGGAAATCGACGACGCGATCAAGCTGATGCGTGAGGTGGGGCAAAAAATGCGCACAGACCCGCTGCAACGTCGCAACATCTGGTCGCCATTGGAGATTCAAGGGGTTGAAAGCTTTGAGTCGGGCAGTGCGATTTTACGCGCCCGTTTCAAGACCGCGCCGATCAAACAATGGGAAGTGTCGCGGGCCTTTAACCTGTCGCTCAAACGCAGCTTGGACGAAGCCGGGCTGGATCTGGCCACACCGCGCCTGAACGTACAGGTGATGACGGCAGGCAGCGGGAATTTACAAAAAGAGTAATCACCCCTCTGTAGGAGCGAGCTTGCTCGCGATCTTTTGATCTTTTAAAAAGATCAAAAGATCGCCAGAGTCGTGTTTCAGCGCTCCAGCACCTCCACCCCGACATGGATCGCGTCATGTCGCCAATATTCAATGTCACAGTCGATCAGCCGCTCGTGCTGGTCGTAGTTGATGCGCTCTATCCTCAACCCTGGGCTGCCTGTCGATACCTTGAGCGTTGCCGCCGCTTCGGCAGGCAAGGCGGTTGGGACAATTTCAAACCGTACCCGCCCGTAGTGCAGATCGTAATGCTGGGCATACAACTCGGTGATCGACTGGGTCAGGTCAAATTGCAGGATCTGCGGGAAATATTGCGGGTTCAAGTAATGCTCAACGTACAGCACCAAACGACCATCAATACGCCGCGCTCGACAAATCTGGATCACGCTGGAGAACGCAGGTAACTGCAAGCGTGCGCACACCGCCGCGGAGGCCGGCTGCAAGCGAGCAGCAATCACCTCGGTGGTCGGCACTCGCCCTTGGGCGCTGACCATCGCGTGAAAATGGCTGCGTTGCATGAGGTTATAGGCCAAACGCGGCGGCGAAATGAACCAGCCACGCCGCTCCTCGCGGTACACCACGCCTTGTGCTTCAAGCTGTAGCAACGCTTCGCGAACGGTTATGCGGGTGGTGGCAAACAACTCGCTGAGTTTTCGCTCGGCGGGCAATTGGCTGCCGCACGTCAGCAGGCCGTGTTCGATTTGTTCTTGCAGGGCCAAGCCAATGGCTGTCACCGCTTTGGGCGCACCTTCACGCATCAACGTTACCTATCTGGACTAGTCCAGCACCAAATGTGGGCAGGCTCGGCCTGCAAAACACTCAACTCTTAAAGACGTCAGCCTAGGCAGTCCAGATGACTGTTCGATGACACTGCCTTCTGTTTTAGCCTTCAACGCCATACCCGCCGGGGCTTTGGCAATGGTCTACGCTTAGCTCAAACCTGCCGAGGGGCCAGTGATCGTGCTTGCATAAGCAATGCCGACATTAAAGTGTCATGCAGCGTCCTTAAATTGGCTCAGGTATTGCTGACCTAGACCAACTCACTGCAAAAAACTAAAAAAAACCGCGCAAAAAACATCAGGAGCTTCAGATGAAACAGTTTTTTCTGGCATCACTGTTAGGCACCAGCATCGCCCTTTGCACCTCGGCCATGGCCGCCGATGTCGATTTAAAAGCGCTCGAAACCGCCGCCAAGGCTGAGGGTGCCGTGAACAGTGTTGGCATGCCCGATGAGTGGGCCAACTGGAAAGGCACGTGGGAAGACTTGAACAAATTGTATGGCCTCAAACATGTCGACACCGACATGAGCTCGGCACAAGAAGTGGCCAAGTTTGCCGCTGAAAAAGACAACGCCAGCGCTGACATCGGTGACGTCGGTGCAGCCTTTGGCCCCATCGCCGTGGCCAAGGGCGTGACCCAACCTTACAAGCCGAGCACTTGGGAGCAGATCCCAGACTGGGCCAAGGACAAAGACGGTCACTGGGCGCTGGCCTACACCGGCACCATCGCGTTTATCGTCAATAAAAAGCTGCTGCACGGCTCTGAAGTGCCCAGCAAATGGTCGGACTTAAAAACCGGTAAATACAAAGTCTCGATTGGTGATGTCAGCACTGCGGCTCAAGCCTCCAACGGTGTACTGGCGGCCGCCCTTGCCAACCAAGGTGATGAGAAGAACATTCAGCCGGCCCTGCTGATGTTTGCGGATATTGCCAAGCAAGGTCGCTTGTCGCTGGCCAACCCCACCATCGCCACCATGGAAAAAGGTGAAGTTGAAGTGGGCGTGGTCTGGGATTTCAATGGCCTGAGTTACAAAGCCAAAATGGCTAACCCAGATGATTACGTGGTGCTGATCCCGTCTGATGGTTCTGTGATTTCGGGTTACACCACCATCATCAACAAATACGCCAAACACCCGAACGCGGCCAAACTGACCCGCGAATATATCTTCAGTGATGCTGGCCAAACCAATCTGGCCCGTGGCAACGCTCGTCCGATCCGCGCCGAGCACTTGACCCTGCCTGACGACGTAAAAGCAAAACTGCTGCCGAACGAGCAGTATAAAAATGTAACGCCGATCAAAGACGCTGAAGCGTGGGAAAAAACCGCGAAGGCCCTGCCGCAAAAATGGCAAGAAGAAGTCATTATCAATATGCAATAAGCCCCGCCCTCGCTCTGTAGGCGCTGGCGCAGGCTGTGATCTTTAAGATCAAAAGATCGCAGCCTTCGGCAGCTCCTACGAGGTTTTCCGAGTTTGAGGGTTGTAGTTTGCCGAGCCCTGTAGAAGCTTGCTGGCGATCTTTTGATCGTTAAAAGATCGCGAGGCAAGCTCGCGCCTACAGATTCTGTGCTTTATCTGCGGAGTCGCAGTACATGAAACACAACGTCATTGACGTCGCCCATGACAAACCGCTGTGCCAACGCTTATTGAGGCCCGCCCCATGACCCGTGGTAAATGGCTGGCATTGTTGTGTCTCGCACCCTTTGCAGTGGTCTTTGTCGTGTTCCAGATCGCGCCATTGGTGTGGGTGATGATTCACAGCCTGCAATCAGAAGAAACCGGCTGGGGGCTGGATAACTTCAGTCGAATTTTCGCCTCGAAGTTTTATTTACAGGCCATTCAGCACAGCTTAGAGATCAGTTTCTGGTCCAGCCTGTTTGGCATTGTGATTGCTGTGTTGGGGAGTTACTCACTGCACAAAGTCGACTCGAAATTGCGTAACTTTGTGAATGCGTTCGCCAACATGACCAGCAACTTCTCCGGGGTGCCGCTGGCGTTTGCTTTCATCATTTTGCTGGGCTTTAACGGCAGTATCACGATCATGCTTAAACAGGCGGGGATCATCGAGGACTTCAACCTCTACTCCAAAACCGGCCTGATTATTTTGTACACCTACTTCCAGATCCCGCTCGGCGTGTTGCTGCTGTACCCCGCTTTTGATGCGCTACGCGAAGACTGGCGCGAATCGGCGTCGTTGTTGGGGGCCAACAGTTGGCAGTTCTGGCGCTTTATCGGCCTACCCGTGCTGACACCGGCGTTGCTGGGTACATTTGTGATTCTGCTGGCTAACGCCTTAGGCGCCTACGCCACGGTGTATGCCCTGACCACCGGTAACTTCAACGTATTGCCGATTCGGATTGCCGCGATGGTGTCGGGGGATATTAGCCTAGATCCAAACATGGCCAGTGCGCTGGCAGTGATTTTGGTGGGGTTGATGACCTTCGTCACGCTGGTGCATCAGTGGCTGTTAAAGAGGAGCTACCATGTCGCGCGCTGAAAGCCCAACGGCCAGTGTTTACCACCGAACGGTGGTTTACCTGTTGTTCATTATTTTGTTATTGCCGCTGCTCGGCACGTTTGTGTACTCAATTGCCAGCAGTTGGTCAGCCACCGTTTTACCTAGCGGCTTTACCTTCAAGTGGTACTCACAGCTGTGGAGCGACCCGCGCTTTTTGACCGCCTTTGGCCATTCGCTGCTGATTTGCTTCGGCTCTTTGCTGCTGTCAGTCGTGCTGATTTTGCCGTTGCTGTTTGTGGTGCATTACCACTTCCCCAAGCTCGACGCGCTGATGAACATTCTGATTCTGCTGCCGTTTGCCGTACCGCCGGTGGTGTCATCGGTGGGTCTGCTGCAACTGTACGGCTCGGGGCCGTTGGCGATGGTCGGCACGCCGTGGATTCTGATCGGCTGCTACTTCACCGTTGCCCTGCCCTTCATGTACCGAGCCATCACCAATAACCTGCAAGCTATCCACCTGCACGATCTGATGGACGCTGCCCAACTGCTGGGCGCAAGCACGTGGCAAGCTGCGTTTCTGGTGGTGTTACCCAATTTGCGCAAAGGGTTGCTGGTGGCGTTGTTATTGTCGTTCTCGTTCCTGTTTGGCGAGTTTGTGTTTGCCAACATATTGGTCGGCACGCGCTACGAAACGTTGCAAGTGTTCCTCAACAACATGCGTAACAGCAGCGGCCATTTCACCAGTGCGCTGGTGATCTCTTACTTCCTCTTTGTACTGGTGCTGACTTGGGTTGCCACCTTCCTGAACAAGGACAAAAGCCAATGAGTTTTGTCAGCATCGAACACCTGCAAAAAACCTATTCCGGCACGCCGGTGTTCAGCGATATCAACTTCACTATCAGCAAAGGCGAGTTCGTGACCCTGCTCGGCCCGTCGGGTTGCGGCAAGTCAACGCTGCTGCGTTGCATCGCCGGGCTAACCCCGGTCGATGAAGGCAAAATCCTCCTCGACGGCCAAGACATCGTGCCGTTAAACCCGCAAAAGCGCGGGATTGGCATGGTGTTTCAAAGCTACGCGCTGTTCCCCAATATGACCGTTGAACAAAACGTGGCTTTTGGCTTGCGCATGCAAAAGGTCAACGCCAATGACAGCCAGAAACGTGTGAGCGAAGTGCTACAACTGGTAGAGCTCAATGACTTTGCCAAGCGCTACCCGCATCAACTGTCGGGCGGTCAGTGCCAGCGTGTGGCGTTGGCTCGCTCGCTGGTCACACGCCCACGTCTGTTGTTGCTGGATGAACCACTGTCTGCACTGGACGCGCGAATCCGCAAACATTTGCGTGAACAGATTCGTCAGATTCAGCGTGAACTGGGGCTGACGACGATTTTTGTCACTCACGATCAGGAGGAAGCGCTGACCATGAGCGACCGCATCTTCCTGATGAACCAAGGCAAAATCGTACAAAGCGGCAATGCTGAGAGCCTCTACGCCGCGCCAGTGGATGTGTTCGCCGCCAGTTTTATCGGCAACTACAACGTGCTAGACGCCGAGGCGGCCAGCCGGTTGCTGCAGCGCCCAGTGGCCAGCCGCATCGCAATTCGCCCAGAAACCTTGGGTTTGAGCCTGCAGGGCGAGCCCGACACGTTGATCCGCAATCACAGCCTGCTGGGCAATGTGATCCGCTACCGGGTTGAGGTGCGCGGCGTTGAGCTGATCGTAGACGTGCTCAATCGCTCAGCCGCCGATTTGTACCCTGACGGCCAGCGCGTGGCGTTGTCCATCGATTCCAGCGCCTTATGTGAGGTAGCCTGATGCTTTTGAGCACAATGAGTAGGGAGTTGCACTGATGGCCCTGGCAATTTTTGACTTGGATGAAACGTTGATTCACGGCGACTGCGCAACCCTGTGGAGCGAGCAAATGGGCCGCTTGGGTTGGGTCGACCCGCAAGCGTTTATGACGCGTAATAACGAGCTGATGGACGCTTATAGCCAAGGCAAACTAAAAATGGAGGAGTACATGGCCTTCAGCCTGGAGCCCTTGATCGGCCGCACCCCGCAAGAGATCGAACATTTGGTTGGGCCGTGGGTTGAAGACTTTATCGAACCGATTATTTTCAGTGAGGCGACTAAAACTGTTGCCGCCCACCGTCAGGCCGGGGACCGCATTTTGATTATCTCGGCTTCGGGCACGCACTTGGTTAACCCCATTGCCGAGCGTCTGGGCATTGATGAAGTGTTAGGCATTGAGCTAGCCGTTGAACATGGCGTGTATAACGGCAAAACCGTTGGCACCCTGACCTACCGCGAAGGCAAGATCACTCGGCTGCTGGAGTGGCTTGACGAGCAAGAAGACAACCTTGAGGGCGCGAGCTTTTATTCCGACTCTCGCAACGATTTGCCGTTGCTGCTTAAAGTGGATCATCCGCACGTGGTTAACCCGGACCCAGTCTTGCGTGAACACGCGGAAAAGGCCGGGTGGCCGATCCATCATTGGAAATAAGCGGATCGTGGACTTGCTCGCGGTCTTTTAAACGTTAAAAGATCGCGAGCAAGCTCGCGCCTACGGGCTGTGTGCGTCTGGTTTAAACCAGGGTTGGGTCGATCACCAACACCAATTTGCCTGACACCTGATTGCTGGCCAACTCGGCAAACGCCGCTTGCGCTTCTGCAATCGGAAAGGTTTTGGCTAGTTGCGGGCTTAAACGACGCTCGGTAAACAGCGGCCATACCTGCTGGCCCAAATCACTGAGCAAGTCGGCTTTGAATTGATCGCTACGGCTGCGCAAGGTCGAACCCAGCAACTGGATACGCTTGCCCAGCACCAAGGCCATATCCAGCTCGGCCTTGCGCCCGCCCATCAAACCAATCAATACCCAACGCCCATCCAGTGCCAGCAATTTGAGGTTGGACTCAACATAGTTGGCGCCGACCGGGTCCAGGACGACATCAAACGGGCCTAGCGCTTTGAGACTTTCCAGGCCTTCAGTGCGCACTGCCCCACCTTGGGCACCAAGCGCTTGGCAGTAGGCCAAACGCTCAGCCGAGCCGACGGTCACCCAGCACGGGCTGCCAAACGCCTTACACAGCTGAATAGCGGCTGAACCCACACCACTTGCCCCGGCATGCAGCAACACTTTTTCACCCGGCTTGAGCGCGGCCAGTTGAAACAAATTCAACCAAGCGGTGCTGTAGACCTCGGGCAAAGCTGCCGCCTCGATCAGCGACAAGCCTTCGGGGATCGGCAAGGCATGACGGGCGTCGACCACCACTTCTTCAGCCATGCCACCGCCCGACAACAGCGCACACACACGGTCACCGATCTGCCACGACGAACCTGGGCCGACTTCGCTAACGACGCCCGAGCATTCCAACCCCAACATCTGGCTGGCCCCAGGCGGTGGCGGATACAAGCCCATGCTTTGTAAAAGATCAGCTCGGTTAAGGCCCGCAGCCGCGACACGAATTCGGATTTGTCCTACATCACAACGTGGGCTTGGTTCTTCAACCCACGTCACTTGTCCCTCAACGCCTTGCAATGCTTTCACAGTGCCTCCATAGTGAGTCCGGACTGAGCCCGGCGCTGCTGCACCGGGCTTCTTGCATTATGCGACCGGTTCTTACGGAACCGGCGACTTCAAAGACGGCCTAATATGCGTTATCAATTGCCCCCGCGTCGACTCAGCATGAAGCATTTATTCCCTAGCACCGCACTTGCACTCTTTATTGGCTTAAGCGTTTTGCCGTTTTCAGCCAACACATTCGCCGCTAACAGTTGGGATAACCTTCAGCCCGATCGTGATGAGGTCATTGCCAGTCTTAACGTCGTTGAGCTGCTCAAACGCCATCATTACAGCAAGCCGCCACTGGATGACGCTCGTTCCGAGATCATCTATGACAGCTATCTGAAGCTGCTAGACCCTTCGCGCAGTTACTTTCTGGCCAGTGATATCGACCAGTTCGACAAGTGGAAATTTAAGTTTGATGATTTCCTCAAGAGCGGCGATCTCGATCCCGGCTTCACCATTTACAAACGCTACTTAGATCGCGTCAAGTCGCGCCTAGACTTCGCCCTTGGCGAATTGAACAAGGGCGTTGATTCGTTCGACTTCAACACCAAGGAGAGCTTGCAGATAGATCGCAAAGACGCTCCGTGGCTCAAGACCGAAGCTGAACTCAATGATCTGTGGCGCAAACGCCTAAAAGACGAAGTTCTGCGTTTGAAAATCGCCGGCAAAGAGCCTGCAAAAATTCAGGAACTGCTGACCAAGCGCTACAAGAATCAATTGAGCCGCCTTGATCAGACCCGCAGCGAAGACATCTTCCAGGCGTATATCAATACCTTCGCCATGTCTTACGATCCGCACACTAACTATCTGTCACCCGATAATGCGGAAAACTTCGACATCAACATGAGCCTGTCGCTTGAAGGCATCGGTGCTGTGTTGCAGAGCGATAACGATCAAGTGAAGATCGTACGCCTCGTGCCCGCAGGCCCCGCCGACAAAACCAAGCAGGTTGCTCCGGCTGACAAGATCATCGGCGTTGCCCAAGGCGACAAAGAGATGGTCGACGTCATCGGCTGGCGCTTGGACGAAGTGGTCAAGCTGATTCGTGGCCCTAAAGGCTCTGTCGTACGCCTGGAAGTGATTCCGGCAAGCAACGCGCCTAACGATCAAACTAGCAAAATTGTGTCCATCACCCGTGAAGCGGTGAAGCTTGAAGAACAGGCGGCGAAAAAGTCGATCCTCAACCTCAAGCAAGACGGCAAGGACTACAAACTGGGTGTGATTGAGATCCCGGCGTTCTACTTGGACTTCAAGGCCTACCGCGCTGGTGACCCGAACTACAAGAGCACGACTCGCGACGTTAAAAAACTGCTGACCGAGTTGCAAAACGAAAAAGTCGATGGCGTGATTATCGACCTGCGCAACAACGGCGGCGGTTCCTTGCAGGAAGCCACCGAGCTGACCAGTCTGTTTATCGACAAGGGCCCAACGGTTCTGGTGCGTAACGCTGACGGTAAAGTCGATGTGCTGGAAGACGAAAACCCAGGGGCATTCTATAAAGGCCCAATGGCGTTGCTGGTCAACCGCTTGTCAGCGTCGGCATCTGAGATTTTTGCCGGAGCCATGCAGGACTACCACCGCGCTTTGATTATCGGCGGCCAGACCTTCGGCAAGGGGACGGTGCAAACCATTCAGCCGCTAAACCATGGCGAGCTGAAACTGACACTGGCCAAGTTCTACCGGGTGTCCGGTCAGAGCACCCAGCATCAGGGCGTGCTGCCTGACATCGCTTTCCCGTCGATTATCGACACCAAGGAAATCGGTGAAAGCGCGCTGCCAGAAGCGCTGAAGTGGGACACCATCCGCCCTGCGATCAAGCCTGCGGCTGACCCGTTCAAGCCCTTCTTGCCTCAACTTAAAGCAGATCACGATGCCCGCGTGGCAAAAGATGCCGAGTTCATCTTTATTCGCGACAAACTGGCCTTGGCCGACAAGTTGATGGCCGAGAAGACCGTTAGCCTGAACGAGGCTGACCGTCGTGCTCAACACGCGGACATTGATGCCAAACAGTTGACCATGGAAAACGCCCGCCGCAAGGCCAAAGGCGAAGCTCCGCTCAAAGAAATGAAAAAAGAAGACGAGGATGCACTGCCGGTTGAGCCGGAAAAGACCAAGCCAGAAGACGACGCCTACCTGAGTGAAACCGGGCGTGTACTGCTGGACTACCTCAAGCTCAACCCACAGGCCAGCAAGAAGTAAAGCCGTACTGTATAAGCGAGTTAGCTCGCTTATACAGATCTGGTTATAAAAAGGGCGGGCCGCATAAAGCGACTCGCCTTTTTTGTTTTACGCTTCTTCGTGTTCGTAGCTATGTTCGAACACACGAACCACTTCTGAAGCATGCCATGAGGCCGCCGCAACGCCATCTGGCGGCCCGGAGAAACGCCCAAGACGTTCCACACACTCAAAAAAGCCGGTACGTGGTAGCCGGCTCGCACCTTGGCTGATGACCAACGAACTGCGCAATGGCTGCTGCGCTTTAACGTCCATCGCCGCCAGATGCTCAAGCGCACTGGTTAGGGTCAGCATTGCCGGGCTGGGCAGTTGTAAGCGCTCTAGTAGTGCACGGTAGGTGACCAAGTGCCGCTGTCGACGCGCTTGATCAAGCTCAGCCAGTAACCCATCCCAGTGTTGACGACTGATACGTACGTTCATGAGGCTTCCCTCCAGCCTGCAATACCCAACTCCCAAGCCAAGCTACGACGGATGGCAAGGTCGGGCAGACGTTCACCGGTTTCGATCATGTCAAGGTATGAAGGGCTGATGCCCACCGTACGTGCCAACGCCTCTAAACCTAAACCCTTGCTTTCGCGCAAGCCACGCAACTGATCAAGACCTAGCAACTGATGCACAGGCTCTTGTAGCGCTTGCTCTATTGGTGAGGCAGTGGATGTGAGAGTTGCTGCCGGCTCATTGATACCGGCCGCCTTTAGTAATGCTTGATAGCTTGCCCATGAAAGAACCGCGTATTCGGGCTCTCCATTGCGCTTGATAATTTGAAGATCCATTGCTAACCCCGTCAGATTCGTGCACATATCAAGTCGGAATTTTCCTTAGAAGCTTAATCCTAACAGCCGACGAGGTCTTCGGGGTTTTTGATCTCACTGTCTGTATTTGCAATCAACATTGGAATAAGCCCGATGAGCGGCAAATGTTATCCACACAAATTGTGGATAACCTTGTGAACAGAGCTGATTTTTATCTCTGAAAGCCACGCCCTATAAGGGCTGCGCTCAGATCGGGCATTTTTCACACACATAAAAAAACCCATAAATTCATTGACTTGGTAGTCAACAACTACTAGTCAGCAGAAGATAGAGGCTCAGTAACCGCTGGTCGGGTACGCCGATGAATGGCTCAACTTGGCCGACCAGAAACGACAACGCCCCGTAAGAAGAGCAAAGCTGTTCACTTAAGAAAAGCGCACGACAGCTGTAGGAGCAGCCGATCGACGCTCGATTGCTCGCGATCAGTTAAACATCAAAAGATCGCGAGCAAACTCGCTCCTACACTGTAGGACTTTTACTTAAGTGAACAGCAATGCCCTTAAGTACGGGGCGTTGCTTTAAGACAAAAGCTGCTTATTTGGCAGCATCTGCCTCTGGTTTTGTTGGGTCTTTGATGCCCAGCAGTTCCAGATCGAATACCAGCACCGAGTTGGCTGGAATCGCCGGGCTTGGGCTTTGCGCGCCGTAGGCCAGCTCACTAGGGATGTACAACTTGTACTTCTCGCCTACATGCATCAGTTGCAGACCTTCAACCCAGCCTGGGATCACGCCGCTTACTGGCAGATCGATCGGAGTACCGCGCTCAACCGAGCTGTCGAACACTTTGCCGTCAATCAGCTTGCCTTCGTAGTGAACGGTCACCACGTCAGTCGCTTTAGGCTGAGGGCCATCGGCTTTTTTGATCACTTCGTACTGTAAGCCAGAAGCGGTCGTTACAACCCCAGCTTTCTTGGCGTTTTCTTCTAGGAACTTTTTACCTGCTGCAGAGGCCTCGTCGCTCATCTTGGTCAGACGCTCTTCAGCACGTTTTTGCAGGGCGGCGAACGCTTCGATCAGTTCGTCATCCTTAAGCTTTTGTTCTTTCTTGCCAACGGCATCTTCGATGCCCAAGGCGACGGCTTTGGAATCTAAATCATCCATGCCTTCTTGAGCCAGACTTTTGCCCATGTTCAGGCCAATGCCGTAAGAGGCTTTTTGCGCCGGGGTTTTCAGCTCTACGCTGGTCTGCGAATCACAACCCGCCAGTACCAGGCTTACCAGAGCCACAGCTGCCGCCAACCGATGCTGTTTCATGCTATTTCCTTGTTCATGCGCCAAATGGGCAATCGAATAAAGCCGCGAGCTTATCAGGCGGCCGCAACCAATGGCTACCGGCATGAGAGGTGCAAATCGCGGATAAGTTCAGGCTTAAAACACAATTCATAATTACCGCAATTATTGCTTACACATCTAGCAAGCTATCGCTCATCTCGCCCAACACGCCGCCAGCGCTTGATGCTAGTCGCGGGCTCAGGCATAAGACTGGAAAAAATCCTACAAGGAGCGTTACTTTGCGATTGTTTTACCGTGTGCTTTCAGGGATTGCACTGATCTTGGCACTAGGGCTGTGTATTGTTATTTACTATATCGCCAACCCCAGACTCCCCTTCTACACCGCGCCCCAGCATGTGCACTACCAAGACCAGTGGAGTGAGGCTGACCGGCAAATTTATTACTACACCCCACAGGGCACGCAAGTTAAAGGCTTGCATTACGACTGGTTCAGCGCCCTTGAACTGCCGTTTTCAACACAACGCTTTGCTGCGCCAGAGTATTTAGCCCGCTTTGGGTTTTTGGTCGACCCTAAGCAACAGCCCAGCGTGGCGAATCCCGCCAACTTACCTGTAGGCTTCACTCGCCACCAAAACCCCGGCAGTAACGTTGAGTACCTGGATATCACCTGCGCCGCGTGTCATACCGGCGAACTGCGCTTCAAGGGGCAAGCGCTGCGCATAGACGGTGGCCCGGCACATCACGTGCTGCCCTCCAGCGTACCGACGTTGCGCGGCGGCAGCTTTGGTCAGGCGTTGGTCGCGAGCCTAGCAGCGACCTACTACAACCCGTGGAAATTTGAACGCTTTGCTCGCAAGGTCTTGGGCGACAATTATGAAGCCGAGCACAAACAGTTGCGCAAAGACTTCAAAACCTCGCTGAACACGTTTTTGACGGTGGCCTGGAATGACACTCACCGCGGGCTGTATCCCACTCTAGAAGGGCCTGGCCGCACCGATGCCTTTGGCCGTATCGCCAATGCCAGCTTCGGTGATGCGATTTCACCCGACAACTATCGCATTGCCAATGCGCCAGTGGACTACCCACACCTGTGGGATATCTGGACGTTTGATTGGGTGCAGTGGAATGGCTCAGCCCAACAACCGATGGCACGTAACATTGGCGAAGCCTTGGGCGTTGGCGCCACGCTGAATTTCTTCGACAGCCATGGCCAGCCACTGCAAGGCGATGAACGATACCCGTCGAGTGTGAGGGTACATGACTTGAATCTGATTGAAGAAACCTTGCAAAAACTTAAGCCACCCGTCTGGCCAGAAGATCTGTTCGGCAATATAGATCGTCCGCTGGCAGCTAAAGGTCGCGCACTGTTTGCCGAAAACTGCGCGGCTTGTCATGTCCCGCCCGTGCTTGAAGAAAAGGGTCGTAAGGTCAAGCAACTGAGAATGTTACCGATTGACGTCATCGGCACCGATCCCAACAGCGCCAGCAACATCGCAGACAATCGCTATGACCTGAGTGCCCTGCAATGGGACCCAGCTGAATTGGCCGCCCTGAACGTAGAGCTGCTGCCCAAGCAAGAGCAGCCAATAGACCTGCACCAACTGTCAGTGGCCAAAGGCTTAGCGTACGTCACTGCCTTTGTCGAAAAGCGTGCCTACAAAGACGCCACTGTCGGCCCTGAGGAACAGGCTCGCCTCAACGGTTTTGGCCTGCCGATTGGCGTCATGGAGTTGCGCGCCTATAAGGCACGACCGCTGGATGGCGTCTGGGCTACGCCGCCCTATCTGCACAACGGCTCTGTACCGACGGTGTATCAGTTACTCTCGCCGCAATCAGAGCGCGACCAACGTTTTTATCGCGGGAACGTTGAGTACGATCCGCGCCATTTGGGCTACCGCACACAAGCCTTTGAAGGCGGCTTTTTGCTCGACACGCGCATCAGTGGTAACCACAACAGCGGTCATGAGTTTCGCGCTGGGCCACGGGGTCACGGTGTGATTGGTCGGCAGTTGCAACCCGAAGAGCGCTGGGCATTGATCGAGTACTTAAAAGTGCTTGGCAGCCCGCTCGAACACCAGTTGCCCAACCCATAACGATTTAAAAGGAAGTGTGCATGTTAACCACGATATGGCTTCGACTCGGCACTTGGCTGGGCAAGCTGTTGCTGGCCCTAATTGTGCTGGGGCTACTGGGCTGGGCGCTGACTACAGGCTGGTATGCCTGGAAGTACCGCGGCCCGGTTTCGGCCCAAGAGCAGATCCCGGCTGATGAGGCGGCGATGACTCAAGACACGATCCAGACAGCAATCAGAATCGTCGATCAACATCGCGATAACACGCGTTATTTGCGTGACGCCCACGCCAAAGCGCATGGCTGTGTGAAAGCCCAAGTCAAGGTACTGGAAGACCTCGACCCTTCGTTGCGCCAAGGCGTATTCAAGACGCCAGGCCAGACCTGGCAAGCAGTCATGCGCCTGTCCAACGGTAACGCTTACCCGCAATTTGACAGCATTCGCGACGCTCGCGGCATGGCGATCAAATTGCAGGACGTGCCGGGAGCGCAATTGATGCCGAGTCAGCAAGGACGTGCCGAGCAAGACTTTGTGATGTTCAACCATCCCAACTTCTTCGTCAGCGACGTGGCAGAGTATCGTCAGAACATCGCGGCCCAAGCCGACGGTAAAAAAGTGCTGGCGTTTTTCCCGTCTTGGGACCCGCGCAGTTGGCAAGTACGCCATCTGTTTATCGCATTGGCTACCCTGGCTCCCGCGCCTGCAAGCCCAACACAGACCACCTACTACTCGGTGTCGCCTTACAAGTTCGGGACGGCCAATGCCAAATTCAGAGTTGCGCCGGACGCAGACAACTGCCCGGCGTACGACCTGCCCAAACAGAATCAGGCACTGCCGAACTTCTTGCGCAATGCCTTGGCTCAGCAGCTCTCTACAGACCGGATGCCCGCCTGCTTTGTGTTGCAGATCCAGCGCCAGAACGCCAATCGGTACATGCCTATTGAAGACACCAGCATCGAATGGAAAGCCTCAGATGCGGCCTTCCAGACCGTGGCGCGGATCACTGTAGAGCCTCAAGACTTCGACACGCCAAGCCAAAACTTAGCCTGTGACAACCTGTCGTTTAACCCTTGGCACGGGCTCGAGGAACATCGACCGATTGGCGGTATCAATCGTTTACGTAAAGCCGTTTACGACTCGGTCAGCCAATACCGCCATGCTCGTAACGCTGAGCAGTAACAGCCACAGCCCCGCGCCCGGGTGTCAATTCGGGCGCTTTAGTGAACAGGCAGCTCAACCCGTTCAAACAGCTCTTCAAGCTCCTGTTTGTTATGGCAGGCAATTGCCTTTGTCATCACTTCGCGGGTCAGGTGTGGAGCAAATTTCTCAATGAAATCGCACATAAAGCCTCGCAGGAAGGTGCCGCGACGGAAGCCAATTTTAGTGATGCTAGATTCGAATAGCTCGCTGGCATCGAGGACTATCAAGTCTTTGTCCAACTGGGTGTCCACAGCCATTTTGGCTACGATGCCCACCCCCAGCCCCAAGCGTACGTAGGTCTTGATGACGTCCGCGTCGGCGGCAGTGAAAACTACTTTTGGCGTCAGACCGCGTTGGCTGAAAGCTTCGTCCAATTTGGAACGGCCAGTGAAGCCAAACACGTAGGTCACGATCGGGTATTCAGCCAGTGCCTCAAGGGTCAACTTGGGCAACTTAGTCAGCGGGTGGCCTTGGGGCACGACCACACAGCGGTTCCAGCGATAGCACGGCATCATCACCAAGTCGCCGAATAACTCCAACGCTTCAGTTGCAATCGCAAAATCAACGGTGCCATCAGCGGCCATCTCAGCAATTTGCATCGGCGAGCCTTGGTGCATATGCAAAGCAACATCTGGGTATTGCTTGATAAAGTTACTGATTACCGGCGGCAAGGCATAACGCGCCTGAGTGTGCGTAGTCGCAATCGACAGCGTGCCTTTTTTCTCGTTGGAAAACTCTTGAGCAATCTGTTTGATGCTCTCGACCTTGCGCAAAATCTCACCCGCAGTGGTGATAATGCGTTCGCCAGCAGGTGTGACACGGGTCAGATGCTTGCCGCTGCGTGCAAACACTTCAACGCCCAACTCATCTTCCAGCAGACGGATCTGTTTACTGATCCCCGGCTGAGAGGTGTAAAGACTCTGTGCGGTTGCTGAAACGTTGAGGTCGTGGTGCGCCACTTCCCAGATGTAGCGCAGTTGTTGAAGCTTCATATGCATCCCTCAGAGCAAATAGGCGCCATGAGTATCGGCGGCGATATATAACTATATGGAAGGTCAGAAGAATAAATCTAGAACTTTTTTATCGTTTTTAGCCATTCGCCACCTTCACCCATCGCCACGACGCCGACGCTGTAGCAGAGGTACTAGATATACCGGCATCTGCGCCTGCTCTACGACGCGGGCTGCAGTACGCCCCAAATGGTTATTCCCCCCATTGGGCTGGCCATGGCTGCCGAGAATGAGCAGCATCATCGGGTAATTCATCTCGCAGGCTATCGAGTACACGCTGCTCAATGTTTGACAGCATGGTGGTCATACCCTGGCGTTGCAGTTCATTTAACGCCTGCTCGTCAAGGTAGCTCTGTAATACCGACTCGGCGAACAGCCCCATTGGTTCCACCACGTGAAGCACATACAAATCTGCCTTAAAACTGCGGGCCAAGCCTAAAGCGTGCTGCATCACAACCGGAGCATAAATGCCGAGGTCTGTGGCGTAGAGTATCGAACGAATCATGCGACCTCCTCGACAAGTAGTTGTGGCCGAGATCAACTCAGCTTAGCAGCGCTCAGAGAAGTTCGATGACCCGCGTGATGGGTAAAGTGCGGGGTTAACCGTAGGCTAAATCCATCAGGTGATGAAAGGTTCAGGGCAGATCGTCAGGCTCGCGCAATAAGACCAGCTTAATGTGGCGCGTCAGCTCGCCTTGGTTCAGGCGCGCGTTCAACTGACCGTAAAATGCGCCATCACGTACCACAAACAGCGCCGGCAAGTGGAAGATTTCATAACGCTCGACCAGCCCGCCGTTTTCACCGGCGTCGATCCAATACAACTGGTCGATGGGTAACTGCAGGTTGGGCAACAGGTTGTGCGCCATACGGCAACTCGAACATCCGGTACTGGTGAATACCACTAACGAGGTGCCGGGTTGGCTCAACAGGCGCTGGTCTGCATCAAAGTCAGTCAATTGCATTTCAGTCACTATACTCAGAAAAACAACATCAAATTGCTAGCACTTGGAGTGTGTGTACATGGGTCGCTTTTTACCTCACCCAGACGATGTGCCTGTCCAGATTACCCCTCGTAAACACGCCTCTCTTGCGCGCCAGAAGCTGCACTCTATCAGCCTCGGCGGTGTCGCTTGTAACAGTGATAGAGGCTGGCGGCGCGGCGCGGCAGTTGATATGTACATGCCAACCTTGGGCGAAGCCGCGCATTATCCTGGCTATATAGCCTGGTGTGAAAAGCGTGCCGAGGGTTATCGCATAGGGGTGGCTTTTACCGATGATCAAACCTTATTTGGTGCGCGCATGGGTGAGCAGGTTTGCCAGATCGAACACTATTCCCGTCTGCAGCATCAGTCCAACCTCCCATCCAACAGCCAGCAAACGCTGGCCCTAGAGTGGATTAACCGACACGCCGCAGAGTTTTCTCAAGAGACTGTGGATCGTGTATTAGGCACTGTCGATGCATCAGCCTGAACCCTGATACAAATCGCGCCGGATTAAACCAGTGGCTGCCCATTGTCCAATTACCGGTTAACGCGTTAAGGTTCCGCTCCCCGATGCGCTCAATCATGCTGTGCTCCGCCGCACGGGGATCGCTGGCGGCCGGCACCCGTGACCTGACGAGTAACACGATGGCTGATTTACCGATCGACGACCTAAACGTTGCCTCCAACGAAACCCTGATCACACCTGCACAGCTCAAACGCGAGATTCCTCTCAGCGCAGCAGCACTGCATACCGTGAACAAAGGGCGCGAGGTGATTCGCAATATCCTTGATGGCAAAGACCATCGCCTGTTCGTTGTTATCGGGCCTTGCTCGATCCACGACCTTAAAGCGGCTCATGAGTACGCCGAGCGGCTGAAGGTGCTCGCGGAGCAAGTCAGCGACACGCTGTATCTAGTGATGCGCGTTTATTTTGAAAAACCACGTACCACCGTGGGCTGGAAGGGTCTGATTAACGATCCGTATCTGGACGACTCTTTCAAAATCGAAGACGGCCTGCACATTGGCCGAAAACTACTGCTGGACCTGGCTGAGATGGGCCTGCCAACGGCCACTGAAGCCCTTGATCCAATTTCCCCGCAGTACCTGCAAGACCTTATCAGCTGGTCAGCGATTGGGGCGCGTACCACCGAATCACAAACTCACCGCGAGATGGCCTCCGGTCTGTCTTCGGCAGTAGGTTTTAAAAACGGCACGGATGGCGGGCTTACCGTCGCCATCAACGCTTTGCAGTCGGTCTCTAACCCGCACCGTTTCTTGGGCATCAATCAAGAAGGCGGCGTGTCAATCGTGACTACCAAGGGTAATGCCTACGGGCACGTGGTATTGCGCGGTGGCAATGGCAAGCCCAATTATGATTCGGTCAGCGTGGCAGTTTGCGAGCAAGCGTTGGCTAAAGCAAAAATCATCCCGAACATCATGGTCGATTGCAGCCACGCCAACTCCAACAAGGATCCGGCACTGCAACCGTTGGTGATGGAGAACGTTGCGAATCAGATCCTTGAAGGTAATCAGTCGATTATTGGCCTGATGGTCGAAAGTCACCTGAATTGGGGTTGCCAGGCGATCCCTAAAAACCTTGATGATCTTAAGTACGGTGTTTCGATCACCGATGCCTGCATTGACTGGGAGAGCACCCAAAGCACCTTGCTCAGCATGCATGCCAAGCTCAAGGACGTGCTGCCTAAGCGGGCGCGCGGCTGATTAATCAGCGCGTAAAAAACGCCGGGTAAGCCCGGCGTTTTTTTATGCTATTTCAGGTCTTAGCCTGACTGCGCTTGTGACGCTCCATATAGCGCTCTACGTATGAGCACGAAGGGATCACCTCGTAGCCCATTTTCTCGGCGTAGTCGAGCGCCTGCTCGGTCAAAGCGGCCGCGATACCACGGCCACGCAGGGCGTTGGGTACAAATGTGCGGTATATATCCAAAGTCTGCTTACCCAAATCCATGTAGGTCAGGTAGGCGCGGTGACCGTCAACAGTGGTCTCAAACTGGTGACCTGCCTGGTCATGGTGGATGGACAGCGCCTCGCTCATCATTACTCCTCGCGGGTCTTGGACTGTGGCCTCTACCTTACTCATGTTTTTGTGTCGAGGGAACCCAGAGGCTGGTCCATATCATTGAAGTCATACGACAACGGGAACAGTTCCGAAACCTACACATTGACAGCAGTCGGGACGCCGACAGACACAATTAATATTAGTCGCTCTCGCAATTCATGCGCGGTGTGTGCTCGTGCGCAGAGACAAACGGATCACACCCATCTCTCAAAGGATGTTCCAGACACTGCAACAGAGACGCTCACTTAACACTTTTCGCAAGGTCGAAGCTAAGACGCATTCGATCTTGCGAAGTCACTATAGGCTGTCTTTATATTTGCTCGTCGCTTGCTCAAGCCCCTCAAAAACGAGCTGGTTTTTCGGACACAATCGGTTAAATCTAGCTCAAGGGCATTGATTGCCAAATATTTTTTTTGGTTCTTGCGTTAGGTCAGTTTACTTACTACAAGTAATGGGTAGTATGTACGCCGGCTGTTTCCTCATGTTGAAGGAGCAGCTTTAATTAGAAAGTCCTTGAAGGGGAACACGATGAACAACGTTCTGAAATTCTCTGCTCTGGCATTGGCCGCAGTTCTGGCTACCGGTTGCAGCAGCGTATCTAAAGAAACTGAAGCCCGTCTGACTGCAACTGAAGATGCAGCAGCTCGTTCCCAGGCTCGTGCTGACGAAGCCTACCGCAAAGCTGACGAAGCTCTGGCTGCTGCTCAAAAAGCACAGCAGACTGCTGATGAAGCTAACGAACGCGCTCTGCGTATGCTTGAAAAAGCTAGCCGCAAGTAATAGTCCTTCGGGATTATTATCGAAGCCGACCCATTCATGGGTCGGCTTTTTTTATGCCCTTAGAGCAACTAAGCAGGCCATAAAAAACCGCCAAGGCGTTAACCGTGGCGGCTGTTTTATTGCTTTATCGGGCTACTGAACGTAGTCCAGCGACTGCCCTTGTTGCACTGTGGCGTTGGCGACGCCGATCTCTTCAGGCATTCCGGTTTCAGCAACGACAACAGGGAAGGCTTTGTCTTTATCAATCTGGATGAGGTTTTGCGGATCTTGATGCTTGAGCAGGAAGTTCATGAAGGCTGTGTACATGTTCTGCTGGTCTTCAGGCTTCAAATGAGATTTGTTGCTCTCTGCGATCAAAGAGCCATCTTTGACATTTAAAGGCTCGTGCACTTCAAGAAAGACCTTACCGTTACTGATACCGAGTTTGTACGGTTCGTTAATAATGCGAACCGGCGTACCCACCGGCACTATATTGGCCAGTTCAAGCACGTTTTTATTGAGCATACGGAAACAACCATGGCTGGTGCCCGTACCAATACCAAACTTCGCGTTCGAGCCATGAATTAGATACCCAGGCATCCCAAGGGTGAACTTGAAGGGGCCTAACGGGTTATCTGGCCCAGCCGGTACAACGTTAGGCAGTGGATCACCATTGGCTGCGTGTTCAGCTTTGATTGAAGCCGGAGGCGTCCAGGTTGGGTTAGGGGTTTTAGCCGTAATTTTGGTCAACCCCAAAGGCGACCCCCAACCTTCACGGCCAATGCCCAGTGGAAAGGTGTAAACCTTGTTTTCATCCTTGGGGAAATAATACAGCCGATACTCAGCGAGGTTGATCACAATGCCTTCACGCTTGCCTGGCGGCAAGATGAACCGCGTTGGCAAAACAATATCCGTGTCAATGACCGAACCATCGAGGTTTTTTTTGACCGGTAACCAAGCATCGACGCCAGGGTTGGCTGCAATCATTTCCGAGTAGCCTAGCTCGTATTGATTGCCCAGGTCCGAGAAGGAGTCTTCGTACTTGCCCTTGATGACTTGCACCTGCCCGACCACGTCGTCACCCGGCGGCGGTAGAGGAAACTCAAGCGCATAAACAGGTGCCGCAACACACAACGCGGCAACTGACAGAGAACGGGTGAAAACAGGTAAGCGCGAGAACATCCGGAAGATCCTTCGCATAATCATCAGGGGACAAAAAGGGAGTGTACACGCCGCCTTGGAAAGCAGGGAGGCGTGGTCGCCAGTCGTAGGGTTGCAAACACGTTACATCATAATTCAAAGCGCAACTCAGGCCAGATCGGCTCAGTGCCACGGCGCTGTGACTCAATAATTGCCCGGCACAGCGGGCAAAGCCGGTGATCTTGAAAAACCTTGCGCGTGACATCTGACCAACGCGGCTGGGCGGGTAATAACGAGCCGCATAATGTGCGGTCAATGGTGCCGCCCAGCTCCAATTGGCGTGTTACCAAATGCACCCGTACTTCCTGGCAAGCGAACAAATCGAGCTGCTCATCGGGCTCGATCAGTTGATAAGCATATAAAGACCAGGCAGGACGCGACATCAGGGGCTCCAAATCGGGGGGGCGCCACATTAGCCGAAACCATGCCGCTAGAAAAGCATCAAAGCAGTGGTTTTAGGGTTGGCCACACATTATCGAGCAAACGGCCTTGTGCATTGGCCTTCGGATGCAGTCCATCGAGCTGAATAAACTCAGGATGCCCTCCCACGCCCTCCATGAAAAACGGCACCAGAGCAACCTTTTTCTCGCGTCCCAGGTCGCTGTATACCTTGGCAAAAGCCTGGTTGTAGCGCGGGCCATAATTGGGCGGCAATAACATGCCGAGCAACAGCACTTTGGCTCCCGCTTTTTGCGACTTATCTATCATCTCAGCAAGATTTTGTTTCAATTGAGCCGGAGGCTGGCCTCGCAGCCCGTCATTAGCGCCCAACTCAATAATCACCACCTGCGGTTTATGCTCCGTAAGCAACGCTGGTAAGCGTGCCAGCCCGCCTGCGCTGGTGTCACCACTGATAGACGCATTGACCACTAGGTCGTTGTAGCCTTGCTCCTTCAACCGCTGTTTCAGCAAAGAAGCCCATCCCAGACGGGTATCCAGGCCCAAAGCAGCGCTGATACTATCGCCAACGATCAAGATTGTTCCCGCAGCTGCATTCTGCGCTATACACATCAGGGCAAGTGCAGCACTTAAAAACCACGTACGCATTGGATTCTCCATGGGCGAAAGTATTCTCACCGCGCAGAACCTTAGCAAAGTGGTTCTCAGCGCGGAAGGCGAGTTAACCATCCTGCACCCTTTAAGCTTGGAACTGCGCAAAGGCGACAGCCTAGCCATTATCGGCGCATCCGGTTCCGGCAAATCCACTCTTCTGGGCTTGCTCGCGGGGTTAGACCTGCCCAGCCGAGGCGAAGTCATTTTGGCTGGGCATGCGCTCAGTACATTAGATGAAGATCAGCGCGCCCGGGTGCGCGCCGAACATGTTGGCTTCGTGTTCCAGTCATTCCAATTGCTCGACAGCCTCAACGCATTAGAAAACGTCATGTTGCCGCTGGAGCTAGATGGCAGCAAGGATGCCCGCCAACAGGCGCAGCATCTGCTCGAGCGCGTCGGTCTTGGCCAGCGCCTGAGCCACGCCCCGCGCCAGCTGTCCGGCGGTGAGCAGCAGCGTGTCGCCATCGCGCGGGCATTTGCCGCCAACCCCGATGTGTTATTTGCCGATGAACCCACTGGCAACCTCGAC
>NZ_LLWH01000199.1 GCF_001411475.1 Pseudomonas endophytica
TGCGTGGGGACACAGGAAGCGAGCAAGTTGTGTGCCGAGCCGTTAAGCCAATTCGCCACACAGATCTAATTCGACCAAGCGGCGCACGTCATCGAACGGCAGGCCCGCGCCCAACAGAGCATGCAGCTTGCCAAACGCGGCCTCGCGGGTCATGCCGCCACCCGACAGCACGCCAACGCCACGCAAGCGACTTCCGGCTTCGTACACGTCTAACTCCACACCGCCTTCGTGGCATTGGGTGATTGCGACTACCACGATGCCCTTGTCGTACGCCCGTTGCAGGCTTGCCAAGAACGCCGGGTTGTCGCTGGGGCCGGTCCCGCTGCCGAAGCACTCAAGCACGAGAGCTTGAATGCCGCTGTTGAGCACGGCATCAAGCTGATCTGCGCCGATACCCGGCACCAGCGGCAGCACGCCAACATTGGCCTCTTCCTTGGGATGTTGATACGTCAGCGCGCTGGGCAGGGTCTGGGCTTTAGTACCGCCGCCGTTACGCTTGAGCGCCACAAACGGGTTGCGGCCAAAGCTGCGCACTTTGGCGCAGTGGGTCGGGTCCAGCAGTTCGTCGTGAAAGTACAACTGCACGCCGTAGGGCTGGCCTTGGGCAAGTGCGCTCAAGGCGCCGCTGACGTTTGGCCAGGCATCGCTGTCGGGCACACCCGCAGGCAGCATCGACCCGGTGAACAGAACCGGTGCCTTTAAGCCCAGCAGTTGAAAGCACATGGCCGCAGCGCTGTAGGCCAGCGTGTCGGTGCCATGCAGTACAAGCACCGAATCGCAGCCGTCCTGCTCAACGGCTTCGATAATCGCCGTCCGCAAATGCAGCCAGTAGGCGGGTGTCATGTTGGCGCTGTCGATCAGCGGGCTCATTTCACGAAAGCGCCATTGCGGTATGTGTACGTGCGGTTGGCTGGCCAGAAAGTCGCGCATGCGTGCTTCAAAGCCGGATGCAGGTGCAAGGCCGCTGGCGCTGGCTTGCATGCCGATGGTGCCGCCGGTGTAGAGCACCATGACGCGCTGGGCGAGGTGAAGAGTGGCTGCAGTCATTCAGGAGTCCCCATAAGCAAAAACGCGGCGGTTCTGTCAGAACCGCCGCGTTGATATTAGCGTTTTGTGTCTTCGGTTTTGGCGGTCGGTGGTAGCGGCGGCCAAGCTTTCAAGTCCAAATTCAGATCTGGGAATTTACTGGAATCGAAAACCGGTACTTTGATCCCCGCTTTGCGTTGGTCATCGTAGTCTTTGAGCACGCGCATGCAAATCTTGAACAGCATCGCCAGAGCGACAAGGTTCACGAAAGCCAGCAAGGTCATCGCGATGTCAGCGAAGGCAAAGACGGTTTGCAGGTTTTCAATCGAGCCCCACACAACCAATACCAGCACCAAAGCGCGATAACCCATCAGTGTTTTGCGTGTCTCACCGAATAGAAAGCGCAGGCTGTTTTCGCCCAGATAGTAGTTGTAAAGCATCGAGGTGAACACGAACAACGCCAGCGCTACGCTGATGAAGATACGGCCCCATTCGCCGACAACGGCGGCCAGAGAGTTTTGCGTGAGGGCAATGCCGTCGCCTTCAAACCCTGGGGTATAGAAGCCGGACAGCAGAATCAGCAACGCCGTGCAGGTGCAGATCACAAAGGTGTCGAGGAACACGCTGAACGCCTGAACCACGCCTTGCGCGATCGGGTGGTCCACGTCAGCCACGGCGGCCACGTTCGGGGCGCTGCCCAAACCGGCTTCGTTGGCGAATACGCCGCGTTTGACGCCCATCACAATGGCGCTGCCGATCATGCCGCCAAACACCGGGTCCATGCCGAAGGCACTTTTGACGATGTGGCCGAGCATGGCCGGTACTTGGTCGAATTGCAGCACGATCACGTAAACCGTAACGGCGATGTACGCCAAGGTTTTGACCGGAACCAGCAAGTCTGCGACCGAGGCAATTCGTTTAATACCGCCGATGAAGACCAAGCCCAACAGCACGGCAATGATGACGCCGGTGTAATTGACGTCAAAGCCGAAGGCGTTTTCCAGCGAGTGGGTTACGGCGTGCGCTTGCAGGCCCATGAAGGCAAAGCCGAAGGTGATCAGCAGCAGGACGGCCATCAACTTGCCCATCCAGATTTTGCCCAGGCCGTACTTCATATAAAAGGATGGGCCACCGCGCAGTTGGCCTTCGCTGTCGCGGCGTTTGTAGAGCTGACCCAGTGAACACTCGATCAGGCTGCTGGACATACCGACGAGTGCGGTTACCCACATCCAGAACACGGCACCGGGGCCACCCAGGGTTACGGCAATGCCGACACCGGCAATATTGCCCGCGCCTACACGGCCAGCGAGGCTCAGCATCAGCGCTTGAAACGAGCTGAGTTGGCCGGCGCTGCTGCGCAAGCTGTCTTTAAACACGGCAAACATGTGCAGGAAGTAACGCAGCTGAACGAAACGCGAGCGGATCGTAAAGTAGCCACCGAGCCCAACCATGAGCACGATTAGTACTTTCCCTGAGAGGAAGTCATTGATGACTTCTAGCATGGATTATTCCTCGCTGTTTTTATCTATTGGCAAAACGGCCGGATCGGAGCCATGCATTACGCCCGTCAAGTCAGGGCATAAAGCTGGGAAATCGAAGGGATCCTGGCCATGTTGCTGCTTGGTTTACGATGCTGTTTCCGCACTGCCGATGGCCGCTGTTGCAGGGCACACGCACGGGAAGAGGGGCGGCACTATACCTATGAGTGTAGGAAGCGTCTCTATAAGTGACTGAATTTTCATGTGTTAGCCGTCTGAAATAGCGAGCTGCTCTAGCGTTCGGCCGTTTCTACACATGGACTAGGTGCCCAAATTTCAGGCAAAAAAAGGGCTTGCAGACTTGTCTGCAAGCCCTCAAAAGGTGAGAGGTGTCTAGTCCCTCGACCTGGTGAGCATCAAATCTAGAGCGGGTGTTACGACGTTAGGCCTTAAGTGGCACCAAACGCGGGGCAATCATGTTTTCTGGACGCAGGATGTCGTCGAGCATGGCGTCGTCGAGCAAGCCTTCTTCACGTACCAGTTCCAGCACGCCACGACCGGTTTCAAGTGCGATACGGGCGATGCGGGTGGAGTTTTTGTAGCCGATGTATGGGTTCAGTGCGGTGACCAGGCCGATCGAGTGTTCAACCAGTTCACGGCAGCGTGCTTCGTTGGCGGTGATGCCGACGATGCAGTGCTCGCGCAGCATGTCCATGGCGCGTTGCAGCAGGCGGATCGAGTCGAGGATCTTGAAAGCGATCAGCGGCTCCATCACGTTCAGTTGCAGTTGGCCGCCTTCGGCTGCCATGGTCAGCGCCAGGTCGTTACCGATGACTTGGAACGCCACTTGGTTAACGGCTTCTGGGATAACCGGGTTGACCTTGCCAGGCATGATCGAGCTGCCCGGTTGACGCGCTGGCAGGTTGATTTCGTTGATGCCGGTGCGTGGGCCGCTGGACAGCAAACGCAGGTCGTTGCAGATCTTCGACAGCTTAACCGCGGTGCGCTTGAGCATGCCGGAGAACAGCACGAATGCGCCCATGTCGGAGGTGGCTTCGATCAAGTCAGCGGCAGGAACCAGCGGTTGACCGCTGATCAGCGCCAGACGCTCTACAGCCAGCGCTTGATAGCGCGGGTCAGCGTTGATACCGGTGCCGATCGCGGTGCCGCCCAGGTTCACTTCAGTCAGCAGTTCCGGGGCCAGCGTCTTCAGACGCGCCAAGTCTTCGCCCATGGTGGTAGCGAAAGCACGGAATTCTTGACCCAAGGTCATCGGTACGGCGTCTTGCAGCTGGGTACGGCCCATCTTCAGGACGTGGTTGAATTCTTCACCCTTAGCCGCGAATGCCTGAATCAGGCTATCGAGGCTGGCCAGCAGCGCGTCGTGACCCAGCAGTAGACCCAGACGGATGGCGGTTGGGTAAGCATCGTTGGTCGACTGCGCCATGTTGACGTCGTCGTTCGGGTGCAGGTATTGATACTCGCCTTTTTCGTGACCCATTGCTTCGAGCGCAATGTTGGCGATCACTTCGTTGGCGTTCATGTTGGTGGACGTACCGGCGCCACCTTGAATCATGTCGACCACGAACTCTTCGTGGAAATCACCGCGGATCAAACGTGCACAGGCTTCGCTGATGGCGGCGTGCTTGGCTGCGCTCAGATGACCCAGTTCACGGTTGGCGTCTGCAGCGGCCTGTTTGACCATTGCCAGACCGACAACCAGTTTTGGGTAGTGCGAAATCGGAACACCGGAGAGACGGAAGTTGTTCACCGCTCGTAGGGTTTGGATGCCGTAGTACGCTTGAGCCGGTACTTCGAGGGCGCCAAGCAGGTCGTTTTCTGTGCGGAATGATGCAGCAGTGGACATGATAAAAATCATCTCGATAAGAACCCGGTCTGGGCCGGAACGCTGCAAATCCTAGGCTTGCGGACTATTTTGGGCCAATGCCTTTAAACACTATCCTATGCAGAAACGGCATAATGCCGACGTGACGCGAAGGCCGCGTCGAACGTGTGACCCAATTTGGTGCGCGTCCGGGAGGACTCGATGAATCTCGAAAGTAAATGGTTAGAGGACTTCAGTGCCTTGGCTGCCACGCGCAGTTTTTCTCAGGCGGCTGAGCGTCGGTTTGTGACCCAACCCGCTTTCAGCCGACGTATTCGCAGCCTTGAAGCGGCGTTGGGGCTGACATTGGTGAATCGTTCCCGCACCCCGGTAGAGTTGACTGCGGCCGGCCAACTCTTTTTGGTCACGGCGCGTACGGTGGTTGAACAACTGGGTGAAGTATTGCGGCACTTGCATCATCTCGAAGGTGGGCAGGGCGAGGTCATGCAAGTGGCCGCAGCACACTCCTTGGCGTTGGGCTTTTTCCCGCGTTGGATCGCACAACTGCGCAACGAAGGGCTGAACATCGCCACGCGGCTGGTTGCGACTAACGTCGGAGACGCGGTACATGCCTTGCGCGAAGGGGGCTGCGATCTGATGCTGGCTTTTTACGACCCTGATGCGGCGTTGCAGATGGACCCGGAGATTTTTCCGTCGCTGCATTTGGGCAATACCGAAATGTTGCCGGTGTGTGCCGCCGATGCAGACGGCAAGCCGCTGTTTGATCTGGAGGGCGAAGGCAGCGTGCCGTTGCTGGCCTACAGCGCCGGTGCGTTTCTCGGGCGCTCGGTGAACTTGCTGCTGCGTCAGCGGGCCCTGCGCTCTACCACGATTTATGAAACGGCCATGGCCGATAGCCTTAAAAGTATGGCGCTTGAAGGGCTGGGCATTGCTTGGGTGCCGCAACTCAGTGTGCGGGCGGAGCTAGCCCGTGGCGAGTTGGTGGTATGCGGCGGGCCGCAATGGCACGTGCCGCTGGAGATTCGCCTGTATCGCTGTGCGTTGGTACGCAAGGCCAACGTAAGGCTGCTGTGGCGTAAGTTGGAGAATCCGATAACACCGGCTACCGGCTCTGTATGAACGGTGCTGAGGTGATTTCCGAGTATTGACCTTAAAGTCAGTAAAACCGGGCCTTTGAGGCAGTTATTACGGTAAAAGACAGATGGTCGGGGAATGTGCGTTTTGTTCAGCATTTTCGGTATACTGCGCGGCCTTCGGCCGGCTCGACCGGTCTAAATTTCTATAACAAGCCACGTCGGATCCTCCACGTGGCTTGTTGTTTTTTGACGCGCCTGCGGGCGCCCAAGAGAAGAGGCGCGACGATGAGTGCACTGGTAGGCGTGATCATGGGCTCCAAGTCCGATTGGTCCACCCTGAGCCACACCGCCGATATGCTGGAAAAACTCGGCATTCCTTACGAAGTTAAAGTGGTTTCTGCCCACCGTACTCCGGATTTGCTGTTCCAGTATGCCGAAGAGGCCGAAGGCCGCGGGATCGAGGTCATTATTGCCGGTGCCGGTGGCGCAGCCCACTTGCCAGGCATGTGTGCCGCTAAAACCCATTTGCCGGTACTCGGTGTGCCGGTGCAGTCGTCGATGCTGTCTGGCGTTGATTCGCTGCTGTCGATTGTGCAAATGCCCGCTGGCATTCCGGTTGCCACACTCGCCATCGGTAAAGCGGGCGCGATTAACGCTGCGCTGTTGTCGGCGAGCATTTTGGGCGCCAAGCACCCGCAGTTCCATACCGTATTGAAAGCATTCCGTGCTGAGCAGACTGACAGCGTGCTGGACAATCCAGACCCGCGCCTGGCCTGAGGTTTTTGACGATGAAAATCGGTGTAATCGGTGGCGGCCAGTTGGGTCGCATGCTGGCTCTGGCGGGGACTCCGCTGGGCATGAACTTCGCTTTCCTAGATCCGGCACCAGATGCCTGCGCCGCAGCTTTAGGCGAGCATATTCGTGCGGACTATGGTGATCAGGCTCATCTGCGTCAGTTGGCTGACGAAGTAGATCTGGTGACATTTGAGTTTGAAAGCGTCCCGGCTGAAACCGTGGCGTTCCTGTCGCAATTCGTTCCGGTTTACCCGAGTGCCGATGCGCTGCGCATTGCGCGTGACCGCTGGTTCGAAAAAAGCATGTTCAAAGACTTGGGTATTCCGACCCCGGCATTCGCTGACATTCAGTCCCAAGCGGATCTGGACGCCGCGGTCGCCAGCATCGGTCTGCCTGCCGTACTCAAAACCCGCACCTTGGGATATGACGGCAAGGGTCAAAAAGTCTTACGTACAGCCGCCGATGTGGAAGGTACGTTTGCCGAGTTGGGCAGTGTGGCCTGTCTACTAGAAGGTTTTGTGCCGTTCACGGGTGAAGTGTCGCTGATCGCTGTACGCGGTCGTGATGGCGAAACACAGTTTTACCCGTTGGTGCACAACACCCACGACAGCGGCATTCTCAAGCTGTCGGTGGCCAGTACTGATCATCCTCTGCAAGCCTTGGCCGAGGATTACTCCAGCCGTGTGCTCAAGCACCTAGATTACGTGGGCGTCATGGCCTTCGAGTTTTTTGAAGTCGACGGCGGTCTTAAAGCCAACGAAATCGCTCCACGTGTGCATAACTCTGGGCACTGGACCACTGAAGGCGCTGAGTGCAGCCAGTTCGAAAACCACGTGCGCGCCATTGCTGGCCTACCGCTGGGTTCGACGGCGAAGGTGGGCGAGAGTGCAATGCTCAACTTTATCGGCCGCGTACCGCCGGTTGAGAAGGTGATTGCAATTGCCAACTGCCATTTGCATCACTACGGCAAAGCCTTCAAAGCGGGCCGCAAAGTGGGCCATGCCAACCTGCGTTGTGCTGATATGGCCACGTTGCAAGCGCAGATCCTGCGCGTTGAGGCGCTAATCGACGAGGCATAAGCCTGCGGTCGATGGAACCATTGTGTGGCTGTTGCTCTCTGATGGCGTGATTCCAAAGTGCTGACTAGGCTTTGGTTAACGCCATCTAATGAGAGGACGCATGCATGGGCATCATCGGAACCATTCTTATCGGCTTGATCGTTGGCCTGTTGGCTCGCTTCCTGAAGCCGGGTGATGACAGCATGGGCTGGATCATGACCATCATTCTGGGTATCGCTGGCTCACTCGTCGCGACCTATGGTGGACAAGCGTTGGGCATCTACAGGGCGGGCGAAGGTGCTGGCTTTATCGGTGCAGTAATCGGCGCCATCATTCTGTTGGTGGTCTTCGGCCTAATAAAGAAAAAGAGCTGATCGCGTGTGGCCCTCTCTGCGCTGATCGCAGAGAGGGCTAGAATGCGCGACGTCTTCATTTCTCTTTGATTGAGCCTTCAAATGCGCCGCCTTCTATTGACCTTTCTTTTGCTGGGCTGCGGCCTGGTACACGCGGCAGAACTGCCCGAAACCGACTGGCTGGAGTTAATGCCCAAGTCGGATCAAAAAGCCCTCGAAGCAATGCCCGAAATCGACCACGACTCGCCTGAAGCCCAAGGTACGTTTACCGAGAAGGGTGGCTTGAAACAAAGTAAAGGCTTGCCAGCCGTTATGTATTCCAACAAAACCGTCAGCAGCATGAATGGTAAAAATATCCGTTTGGGCGGTTATCCCGTGCCTTTGGAAACGGATGCCAAGGGCCGCAGCACGCTGTTTTTCCTGGTGCCTTACCCTGGGGCTTGCATTCATGTGCCACCGCCGCCACCGAACCAATTGGTACTGGTGCGCTATCCAAAAGGATTGAAGCTGGACGACATCTACACGCCGCTGTGGGTGATGGGTACGCTGAAAGTAGAGAACGTTAGCAACGATTTGGCGGATGCCGCGTATGCGCTGGAGGCCAGCAAGGTACGGGTGGTGGTTGAGTCGGATTTGTAATAGCTGACTGGACTGTAGGAGCTGCCGCAGGCTGCGATCTTTTGACGTTCAAAAAGATCGCAGCCGTCGTTCCTCGGCAGCTCCTACGGTTCAGGCCAGTTTTTGGCTGCTGATGCTCACGCCCATGGTGTGGCTAGCGCCTGGCGTCAAGGTGATGATGTCGTCCATGACGTTGGCGGTTTCGATGCACAGCATGCGTTGCCAACCGTCTGAGGCCATGTCATCGAGGGTGGCGGCTTTGTCGATCCACGGGTTCCAGATCACCGCCGAGCGCGAGCCTTTACTGGTTAACTGAATGCTGCGCTTCCAGTCGGTATCGACAATGCTCAACACGGGCGGGGCATTGAGGTAGATACGGTCGGTTTCACCGCTGAAGGTCAAGTTGCCGACCTGCTGGACGCGTTTCCAGTCTTCGAGAGTTTCAATGTAGGTAAGCCCGGCAACGCCCTCTACCTGGACATTACGCACATCACTCACCGCAAAATAGCTGTGCAGTGCTTGGCTAATGGTGACGGGGACAGGGCCGCGGTTGTGGCTGGTCAGGCTGATATGCAGTTGCGTGTCGAGACGTAATCTCAGCGTCAACGCTACATCATGTGGCCAGCCAGGGAGGCCGCCTTCAAGGTGTGGCAAGCCCAACTCAATGTGTAGCGCTTCGCCTGCATCATCAAGCTCCAGTAGCTCCCACTCCAAGGTGCGTACCAAGCCGTGGGCTGTGGCGGGCTCACCGCTATCGCGCATAGTCTGCACGCTGTCCGGGTTGCGCGCGAAATTGCCAAACCACGGCCAGCACACCGGGATGCCTGCACGAATAGGATGACCCTGTTTGAACTGGGCTTTGTCATTGAGCCAGATAATGGGTGGCTCATCGCCAACTTGGTAGCTCAGCACTTGCGCGCCTTGTTTGGCGACCAATAGTTGGGCCTGGCCATGCTGAAAGTGCCAGCACTCCAGTTCGCCCAAGGTGACAGACTCGATGTGGTGCATGGCTAGCTCTCTATTAAGGGCGCGGATTAACGGCGTGGCGGAACGGAACGGGTGCGGCCGCTGCCATCAATGGCAACAAACACGAACACCGCTTCGGTAACCTTGCGCCATTCGCTGGACAGTGGGTCGTCGCTCCAGACCTCAACCATCATCTGGATCGAGCTACGACCGATTTCCAGCGCTTGGGTATAGAACGATAGCTGCGCACCGACGGCCACAGGCACCAGAAACGCCATGCGATCAATGGCAACGGTGGCCACGCGGCCGCCTGCAACCTTGCTGGCCATTGCCGTGCCCGCGAGGTCCATTTGTGAGACTAGCCAGCCACCAAAAATATCGCCGAAACCATTGGTTTCGCGTGGCAACGCGGTGATTTGCAAGGCCAGATCGCCTTGTGGAATTGGATCTTCTTGTTCGAGCTCTATCATGCCGAAGGGCCTCTGACCCGTGATTCATCATCTGTACTGCGGGTGAATAAGCGTCTAAAGAAAAACGATTCAGCCCGAACATACTACGTTCGTCACGTTCTTCATAAGGCGCGCCAAGGGAAACTCTGCGAAATCGGCTGGCAAACGCTCAGCGGGCGCTTTCGCACAGCAACCTTAGTGGTTTCCGAATGTTTCTACGGCCTGCGAGTATATCGGGCCATCGTCCGCCCGACGACCTCCTGATTCTGCTTTTTAAGCATGCCGTGCGTCTAGCTCTGTGCTTTTGCAAACAATTTGTTATCTTTCAAGACCTGCCAAGCCCCTGTTGGCGTAGACGCAGCTTTCGCCGTACCCAATAAGAGAAGTCATACCCCATGATCACTGAGCCTTCCAGTGCTGCACCGCCTTCACGTCCGTTAACTCGCAATGATCTCAAAACGCTATCGCTGTCCGCTTTAGGTGGGGCGCTGGAGTTTTACGACTTCATCATCTTTGTATTCTTTGCCACGGTCGTGGGCAAACTGTTTTTCCCGGCTGACATGCCCGAGTGGCTACGGCTGATGCAAACCTTCGGCATTTTTGCTGCGGGTTATTTGGCGCGGCCTTTGGGTGGCATCGTCATGGCGCACTTCGGTGATCTGCTGGGCCGCAAAAAGATGTTCACTTTGAGCATCTTTATGATGGCCGTACCGACCTTGATCATGGGCTTGTTGCCGACCTACGAGCAAATCGGTCTGTGGGCGCCGATTCTGTTGCTGCTGATGCGCGTCATTACGGGGGCTGCGATTGGGGGTGAAGTGCCGGGGGCGTAACTCGATCTACACCCCGGTTGAGGTGTTGGACTTCGCATGGCGTATACCTTTTCTGTTGGGCGGTGTGTTTGGTTTGTTTGCGGTGTACCTGCGCCGCTGGCTGCACGAGACTCCAGTGTTTGCCGAACTGCAACAGCGCAAGGCGTTGGCCGAAGAAGTGCCACTTAAAACCGTACTGCGTGACCATCGCGCAGCCATTCTGATCTCAATGCTGCTGACTTGGCTGCTGTCTGCCGGGATCATCGTCGTCATCTTAATGACCCCGACCGTACTGCAAACCGTGTACGGCTTCTCGGCCACCACGTCACTGCAAGCCAACAGCTTGGCCATCGTCTTTCTGAGCTTGGGCTGTATCGCGTCGGGCGCCTTGGCTGACCGCTTTGGTGCGGGCCGAGTCTTTGTTGTGGGGTGCGCAGCGTTGCTGATCACCACTTGGACCTTCTACCACAGCCTGTTGCAGCACCCGGATTGGCTGTTTGGGCTGTACGCCTTGAGCGGTTTGTTCGTAGGCGTCATTGGCGCAGTGCCCTACGTCATGGTCAAAGCGTTCCCGGCGGTGGTGCGGTTTAGCGGCTTATCGTTCTCGTACAACTTGGCCTACGCCATCTTCGGCGGCCTAACGCCCATGGCGGTGACCTTGTTGCTGAAAGAAAGCCAAATGGGCCCGGCGTACTACGTCGCGATTATTTGTCTGATGGGGCTGCTAGTAGGCGCTTATCTGTGGAAGAAAGGGCGCTGATAATCGCCGTTTAAGCGCCACGCCTTTCAGCATTCTCCCTGAATGCCATCATTTATGGCCCAATGATGGCATTTCATCTAATTGTCACAATCGGTTCATAGAGTGTTCATCCGGCCTGCTGATACTGGCCCCGATTCATCTAACCGGTTTGCTAGGAGTAAGGCATGAAACTGAAGCGTGTGATGGCGGCCCTGACTTTTGTGGCTGCTGGCGTTGCGGCTGCTAACGCAGTGGCGACGGGTGTCGATCCGACGATTGCGGCTTACACCAAGACCACCGGTGTGTCGGGCAACCTGTCCAGCGTTGGTTCTGACACTCTGGCAAACCTGATGACGTTGTGGGCCGAGGCTTACAAGAAGGAATACCCAAACGTAAACATTCAGATCCAAGCCGCAGGCTCCGCCACTGCGCCGCCTGCGCTGACTGAGGGCACCTCCAACCTGGGCCCGATGAGCCGCAAGATGAAAGACACCGAACTGGCTGCCTTTGAGCAGAAGTACGGTTACAAGCCAACCGCAGTGCCGGTGGCTGTGGATGCTTTGGCGGTGTTTGTGCACAAGGACAACCCGATCCAGCACCTGACCATGGAGCAAGTTGACGCTATTTTCTCGTCGACTCGCTTGTGCGGCGCTAAAGCAGATGTAAAAACTTGGGGTGACTTGGGCGTTCAGGGCGACTTGGCGAACAAGCCCGTTCAGCTGTTTGGCCGTAACTCGGTATCCGGCACGTATGGCTACTTCAAAGAAGAGGCCCTGTGCAAAGGTGACTACAAGCCAAACGTGAATGAACAACCTGGCTCGGCGTCGGTTGTGCAGTCCATCAGTTCTTCGCTAAATGGCATCGGCTATTCGGGTATTGGTTACAAAACCGCTAGCGTGAAAACGGTCGCGTTGGCCAAAAAAGGCAGCACGGACTTCATTGAAGACACTGAAGAAAACGCACTGAGCGGCAAGTACCCGCTGTCGCGCTTCCTCTATGTGTACGTGAACAAGGCCCCTAACAAGCCGCTAAACCCCTTGGAGGCTGAGTTCATCAAGCTGGTGCTGTCCAAGCAAGGGCAGGAGGTGGTCGTGAAAGACGGCTACATCCCATTGCCCGCTAAAGTGGCTGCCAAAGCCTTGGCTGACTTGGGTCTGAAAGAAGGCAATTAAGCCTTCTACTATGCAGCAGGCTGCGATGAGGTTACGGTGCAATCCGTTGCCTTGAAGCCCTAAGGGCTTCATCGTAGCTTGCGGTAGTGACCTAGGTTTCACCGCATTTTCGTTCCGCTACCAGGTCCGCTGGTCAGCGGTTTTTTGCGTCACTGATTTGTCATCTTTTTGTCATACAGGCCCGCTAGGGTGTGCGCATGAATGATCTGGCTAATTCCGAATGACTTCGACATCCGCTCCCAAGCGCATTGATTTCAATACGCCTGAACTGAAACGTAAACGTCGCATTCGTGCGCTCAAAGATCATCTCACCCGCTGGTATGTGTTTATTGGCGGCCTTGCGGTGCTCGGCGCGATCACGCTGATTTTCTTCTTTCTGGGCTATGTGGTGTACCCGCTGTTTCAGGGGGCAGATCTGACGCCAAAATCGGCGATCACGCCGGTGTGGATGCAGGACGCTGGCAAACCTCTGATGCTCTCGATTGAGGAACAAAATCAGGTCGGTATGCGCGTGTCCGACAAGGGCATGGTGATGTTCTTTAGCGTCAAAGATGGCACTGAACTGTCGCGACTCAACCTGCCTCTGCCTGATGGCACGCACGTGACCTCGCTCGGTGAAGATCAGCCCGGCAGCCCGGTCGTGGCATTGGGCCTGTCGAACGGCCAGGCGCTGGTGTTCCGTCATACCTACAAGGTCAGTTACCCGGATGGCAAAAAGACCATCACCCCGGCCATTGAGTACCCGTATGGGGAGGCGCCGATCACGCTGGATCAGCAAGGTCGTGCGTTGGATCACGTGAACATCAGCGTGAACGATTCAACCGTGGTGCTGGCCGGTTCGACAGGCTCGCAGCTGAACGTGGTCTCGATGACCAAAGAAGAGAACCCGATGACTGGCGAGGTGACCCAGTCTGAAAGCCGCATTGATCTCCCGCAGATGACCGAGAAGGTTAAAGCCTTGTATGTCGACCCTCGTCAGCAGTGGCTGTACGTGGTGAATGGCCGTGCTCAGGCTGACGTCTTTAGCTTGCGCGATAAGAGCTTGAATGGGCGTTACAAACTGCTGGAAAACGCCAACACCGAAATTACCGCTAGCTCGCAGTTAGTTGGCGGTATTTCATTGATTTTCGGTGATTCGAAGGGGGGGCTTAGCCAGTGGTTTATGGCACGTGACCCCGATGGGGAACCGCGCTTCAAGCACATCCGTAGCTTCCAAATGGGCACGTCTCCGATTGTTGAAATCACCGCTGAGCAGCGTCGTAAAGGGTTCTTGGCCTTAGATGCCGCGGGCGAGATTGGCGTTTTCCACAGCACTGCGCATCGTACTTTACTGGTGCAAAAGATTGCTGAAGGCCCGGGCATCATGGCCCTGTCGCCGCGGGCTAATCGCATCATCGTGGAAGAGGGCGGTCAGTTACGCCCTTTGACCTTAAAGAACCCGCACCCGGAGGTGTCCTGGAGCGCGCTGTGGAGCAAGGTCTGGTACGAGAACTACGACGCGCCTAACTACGTATGGCAGTCGACGGCCGCCAATACCGACTTCGAACCAAAGATGAGCCTTGCGCCATTGACCTTCGGTACGTTGAAGGCGGCATTCTACGCCATGCTGCTGGCGGCACCGCTGGCCGTTGCAGCAGCGATCTACACCGCCTACTTCATGGCCCCGAGCCTGCGCCGCAAGGTTAAACCGGTGATCGAGCTGATGGAGGCAATGCCGACGGTGATTCTGGGTTTCTTCGCGGGGCTGTTCTTGGCGCCGTATGTTGAAGGTCATTTACCGGGGATTTTTAGCCTGTTGATGCTGATGCCCATCGGCATTCTGATGGCGGGCTTTGCTTGGAGTCGGTTGCCTGAATCCATCCGTCTGCGAGTGCCGGATGGCTGGGAAACCGTGATCTTGATCCCTGTGGTGCTATTGGTCTGCGGGGTTTCGCTGTACATGAGCCCGTACATGGAAGCCTGGTTTTTCGGTGGCGATATGCGCCTGTGGATCTCCCATGATCTGGGCATTACCTACGATCAGCGAAATGCGTTGGTGGTGGGGTTGGCGATGGGCTTTGCGGTTATCCCGAATATCTACTCGATTGCTGAAGACGCCGTGTTCAGCGTCCCTCGCGGCCTGACATTGGGCTCGCTGGCGCTGGGTGCCACGCCGTGGCAAACCATGACGCGTGTTGTCATCCTCACCGCCAGCCCTGGGATCTTCTCGGCACTGATGATCGGTATGGGCCGTGCGGTTGGCGAAACCATGATTGTGTTGATGGCGACGGGTAACACGCCGGTCATGGAGCTGAACCTGTTCGAAGGCTTGCGCACCTTGGCGGCGAACGTCGCAGTAGAGATGCCAGAGTCGGAGGTGGGTGGCAGTCATTACCGTGTGCTGTTCCTGTCAGCGCTAGTGCTACTGATGTTCACCTTCGTCATGAACACATTCGCCGAGCTGATTCGTCAGCGTCTGCGCAAGAAATATTCGTCGCTTTAAGGAAGGTAGAAGTCTGTGAAGCAGAACTCCCTCAAAGGCTGGTTCAAGAGCGGCGCTCCCGGCGTTTGGATCAGCGGTGGCGCAGTGTCCATTGCGGTCATCATGACCATCGGCCTGTTGTTGGTTATCGCTGTTCGCGGTCTGGGCCACTTTTGGCCTTCGGACCTGATCTACGCACACTACGACGTACCAGGCAGCGCCAATCATCGAGTGATCGGCGAAGTGGTGCAAAAGGAAGAGGTGCCGCGTGAGCGCCTGAAAAGCGCGGGCCTGCCGGTGCAAGATCAAGGCCCGGAGTTTATGACCCGTGAGCTGATCAAGGTGGGCAACCGTGACCTGAACGGCAACGACTTTACCTGGGTGGTAGGGGAATGGTTGACCGGCGAAACCACACCTGCCGAACTGATGGCGATTGAGCGGCGCGAGTGGGGTAACTTCTACGGCTACTTGGTGAGCGTGAAAGAAAACGGTCGCGTGGTGGCCGAAGGCGATGCCGCCTGGCCCGAGCTAAGGGCTCGCGTCAAACGCGTTAACGAGTTGGGCGCGCAACTTACCCAGTTGGAGAAGAAAGACATCGGTGCGATCAACGCAGGGCTAGAGCGTATTCGTCTGCACGAGCGCAAGTTGGAGATGGCGGGCAACTTGGATGCCGCGGCACAAGCGGATCTGGACGCTGGGCGTGCCGAGCTGAACGCGCGCTACAAAGCTATTGAAAATCGTCTGGCTGACTTGCATGCACAACTCAACCGCGACAGCCTCACGGCCCGTGATGCCAATGGCAAAGAGTTGGAAATCAACATCAGCAAAGTGGTGAAGGTTTACCAGCCAAACGCGATGAACAGCTGGCAGAAGCTGGGCATGTACTTCGCCAACATCTGGGAGTTTCTGAGCCAAGACCCGCGTGAAGCTAACACCGAAGGCGGGATCTTCCCGGCGATTTTCGGCACGGTGATGATGACCTTGATCATGGCCGTGATCGTGACCCCGTTCGGTGTGCTGGCGGCGGTCTACCTGCGTGAATATGCCAAGCAAAACACTCTGACCCGGGTGATCCGAATCGCGGTTAACAACCTCGCGGGGGTGCCGGCGATTGTATACGGGGTGTTTGGTCTGGGCTTCTTTGTGTACGTGTTGGGTGGCTCGGTTGACCGGTTGTTCTTTGCTGAAGCCTTACCTGCGCCAACCTTTGGTACGCCGGGCCTGCTGTGGGCGTCATTGACCTTGGCGTTGCTGGCGGTGCCGGTAGTGATTGTGGCCACCGAAGAAGGGCTGGCGCGTATCCCGCGGACCATTCGCGAGGGCTCGCTGGCACTGGGCGCGACCAAAGCCGAGACGTTATGGAAGATTGTATTGCCGATGGCCAGCCCAGCCATGATGACCGGCCTGATTCTGGCCGTCGCCCGTGCGGCAGGTGAGGTCGCGCCGTTGATGCTGGTGGGCGTGGTTAAGCTGGCGCCTTCGTTGCCGCTGGATGGCAACTACCCTTACTTGCACCTTGATCAGAAGATCATGCACTTGGGCTTCCATATTTATGACGTTGGCTTCCAAAGCCCTAACGTTGAAGCCGCCCGCCCGCTGGTATACGCCACCGCGTTGCTGCTGGTGCTGGTGATCGCGACCCTTAACTTGTCGGCGGTGTGGATCCGCAACCATCTGCGTGAGAAGTACAAGGCGTTAGATGGCTGATTCACGACCTGTAGGAGCAAGCTCGCTCCTACAGGCGAAACCTCGATCAAAACGAATGTTTAGCGTATGGAGCAACCCATGCAGCATGATTCCTCAACCCACGGCATTAACATGTCGGCCTTGGGTCGCAGCAAACAGAGCCGGAGTTTGGCTGACGAAGCGGTTGCTATTGAAGTGCCGGGCCTGAATCTGTATTACGGCGAAAAACAAGCACTCTTCGATGTTTGCCTGAATATTCCGAAGCAGCGTGTCACTGCGTTTATCGGCCCATCTGGCTGCGGTAAGTCCACGTTGCTGCGCACGTTCAATCGCATGAACGATCTGGTCGATGGCTGCCGTGTCGAAGGCGAGATTAATCTGTACGGGAACAACATTTACCGCAAAGGCGAAGACGTTGCTGAGTTACGCCGCCGCGTCGGCATGGTGTTTCAGAAACCTAACCCGTTCCCAAAAACCATCTACGAAAACGTGGTGTACGGCCTGCGTATTCAAGGCATCAAAAAGAAACGTGTGCTCGACGAAGCGGTTGAGTGGGCGCTTAAAGGGGCTGCTTTGTGGGACGAGGTCAAAGACCGTCTGCATGAGTCGGCACTGGGCTTGTCCGGTGGCCAGCAACAGCGTTTGGTGATCGCCCGTACTATCGCGGTTGAACCCGAGGTGTTGCTGCTCGATGAGCCGTGCTCGGCCCTTGATCCGATTTCGACGTTGAAAGTCGAAGAACTGATCTACGAACTCAAAGCCAAGTTCACCATCGTCATCGTGACCCACAACATGCAACAGGCGGCCCGGGTTTCGGATTACACCGCGTTTATGTACATGGGCAAAATGATTGAGTACGGTGATACCGATACCCTGTTCACCAATCCGGCTAAAAAGCAGACAGAAGACTACATTACTGGGCGATATGGTTAGTAGCAGCTGCAAGCCGTTAGCTTCAAGCGTCAAGAAAAAGCAGATTGGTGCAACGACACACAGAGCTTGCAGCTTGCAGCTCATAGCTTTTGCGGAGCAAACCCATGATTTCAAAGGATGGCCTCACCCATCACATTTCCGCGCAATTTAACGCGGAGCTCGAAGAAGTACGCAGCCACTTGCTGGCGATGGGCGGGCTGGTTGAAAAGCAGGTCAACGACGCGGTTACCGCGTTGATCGAGGCTGACTCCGGGTTGGCTCAGCAAGTGCGCGAGATCGACGAACAGATCAATCAGATGGAGCGCAACATTGATGAAGAATGCCTGCGTATTTTGGCCCGTCGTCAACCCGCCGCCTCTGACTTGCGCTTGATCATCAGCATTTCCAAGTCGGTGATTGATCTGGAGCGTATCGGTGATGAAGCGACCAAGATCGCTCGCCGGGCGATACAGCTGTGTGAAGAAGGCGAAGCGCCGCGAGGCTATGTCGAAGTGCGTCACATCGGCGACCAAGTTCGCAACATGGTGCGCGATGCATTGGACGCCTTTGCGCGGTTTGACGCTGATCTGGCGTTGTCGGTGGCGCAGTATGACAAGACGATCGACCGCGAGTACAAAACCGCGTTGCGTGAGCTGGCCACCTACATGATGGAAGACCCGCGTTCTATTTCACGAGTGCTGAGCATCATCTGGGTGCTGCGTTCGCTGGAGCGTATCGGCGACCACGCGCGCAATATCTCTGAATTGGTAATTTATTTAGTGCGTGGCACAGACGTGCGGCACATGGGCCTCAAGCGCATGCGTGAAGAAGTTGAAGGCACGGCGGGCGATAACGCTAATGTTGAGTCGCAAGCTGACGATAAATAGGATTGCCCGCTACCAAAACGCCTGGCTCATTGCTGGGCGTTTTTGTTTTCGGTGTTTAGAGCTAAGGTGCTGATCGGTCTTGGCAATTGGCCACTATTTGGCGCAAGGTTGTCAGGATTCTAAAGGAGCTGTCGATGAGCAAGGTCAGTGTGTTAGTGGTGGATGACGCGTCGTTTATCCGCGATCTGGTTAAAAACTGCCTGCGTAACTATTTTCCTGGCATCAGTATCGAAGACGCGATCAACGGTCGCAAAGCCCAAGCGCTGCTGACCCGTGAATCGTTTGACCTCGTGCTGTGTGATTGGGAAATGCCGGAGATGTCCGGCCTCGAACTGCTGACGTGGTGCCGTGAGCAGGACCGTCTGAAAGCGCTGCCTTTCATTATGGTCACCAGCCGTGGCGATAAAGAAAACGTGGTGCAGGCGATTCAGGCTGGAGTTTCAGACTTTGTTAGCAAGCCGTTCACCAACGAGCAATTGCTGAGCAAAGTGAAAAAGGCATTCACCAAGGCCGGTTTACTTGATGCGGTGATGGCCAGCGCCCCAAGCCGTGCCAGCACGGGCGTGATGAATGATTCGTTGAATGCGCTGACGGGCGGCAAGGCGCAAGTGGTCACGCCAAGCGCTGCGAGCCGACCGGTGTCAGTGGCTCAAGCGTCTAATCAGACACTGACAGGGCGCGGTCAAGGTCAATTACGATTGTCTACGGGGAATCAGCCGTGCGTGATTAAAGCGCTAAGCCTCAAGGAGGCGTTGCTGGTGGTTCGGCGTAGCGAGGTTTTGCCGCAGATACTTGCCAGTGCGGTGTTGGATCTTGAGCAAGGCGAGCGCGCTGAAGTGGCCCGCTTGAATGGTTACCTGCATGCCATCGTCGCCTACGAGCCCAAAGCTGACAGCGACTGGTTGCAACTGACCTTTCGGTTTGTTGATCAGGATGCCGAAAAGCTCAATTACCTGTCGCGGCTGATTGCACGCGGTACGGCGCAAAAGCACTTTGTGCCGGGGGCCTAAGACAGACGGGACGGCGTGACTAAACGATCCCCTAGGAGCTGCCGAGGCACGACGGCTGCGATCTTTTAAGATCAAAAGATCGCAGCCTGCGGCAGCTCCTACGGGAGTTGCAGGCCGCCTGCGGCTTTATGAATAGCGCGCAGGTGTTCGCCGATCTGTTTGACGTTGTCTTCAGTGGCGGCGATCTCTGCTGCACGGGCTGGTTCGAGCAGGCTGCGCACTTCTTTGTCTAAATCGCCGGTCAGGCGCAGTAACTGTTGCTGGCGCTGGCTGCTTTCAGATTCAAGCATTGCCCACTCTTGGGTTTGAGGCAGGCCATAGCCGCTGCTGCCCAAGAGTTCGGCTGGGCGGCTGAGAAATCCGCTGCTGGCGAGGATCTCTTGCAGGGTTTTGTTGGCTTTGTCCATGCCGCCATCTGTGAGGCCGCGCGCGCCCAAATACTTTTGTTTAACTTCGTCCTGCGCTAACAGTAATTGACGACGGAAGCTTGCTTGTTCGAGCAGTAACAGCGCTGCGCTGGTGCGCAAGTCTGCCTGTTCAAACCACGGGCGGCGTTGGTCGGCATCCAGGGCCATCCAGTCCTCAACTCTGGTCTGCTTGATCGGTAGCCGGGTTTTTAACACATCGAACATGGCTTGATAGCGGTCGCGGTAAGAGTCAAACCGGTAGCCCAGTCGCAGGGCCTCACGAGGGTCATCCAGTACGCTGGTATCGGCTAAGCCGCGGGCCTTGAGTACGTCAAGCAGGCCATTGGGGACGATGCTGTCCAAGCCTTTGAGGTGGGCGTTATTGCTGCCGCTGCGCAGCAGTTTCAGCGTTTCGACGGCGCAGTTGTTGGACACAAAGTAGTAGTCGCCGTCGTAGCTCCAGTGCATTTCGGCTGCATGCTCGACCATCTCTTCGATTTCCGGGCGGCTCAGGTTGAGTGGCACCGAGGCAAGGCTGCGCAATTCGGTCTTGGTGTATTCGTCGATGACTTGAGCCAGCGGTAACACAAATAGCCGCGAAGGATAGGCGCCGGTCAGGCCGTCCCAACTTGACAGCTGCACGTCGTTAACAAAAGCCCGATAGGACAGCACCAAGTGTTCTTGCAGGTCGAGTCGGCAATCGGGGCCGCGTGGACGACCGGGTGCACAAATCACCAAGCGCAACATGCTGTGGCCCCAACGGCTGGCCCATTCCTGATTGGCTTCGGCCAGCAGATAGTCGACGGCATACACGCGCTCGGGGTCAACGGTGCCGAGCGGCTGCTTGGCAAAGTCGTTGCCCGCATTCAGAAAGGGGAAGCCTTTAGGGCACTCGTCTTTGGCGGCGGGGGCCCAACCGAAATGCTCTGTGTAATAGCGGTACAGCGCCGGCCGCCGACAGGCATAAGCAGGGTCGAGGAGAAAGTACTCCATGTTGACCGCGACGAACTCTTTGGGGTTGGTGACTTCGTACAGATCCGGGCTGCGCACGACCTGATGGTTGTCTTGCTCGCGCTCACCACGGCGGCCCACGTATTGCTGCCAACCTGCTAAGTCGAGCAGCCGCGGGTCGTCGCTGAACGTGAAGCGGCGTTCGGTTTGGCCGCGGCATGAGTCAGGCAGCCCAATCAGCCCCGTGCTGCTATTTTGCCGAGTGCAGCGCTGAATAAGCACACGCTCGGGTGCGTGCCAGAGGCGGGCGCGGTCATAGAGGTGGGTCAGCTCGTGCAAGACGGTGGCGAGCATTTCCTGGCGCACGGTGCCGTGGGGGCGATTGGTTTTTTGGGTCGCTGCCGAACCATCGGTCAAGCTGGCCAGCAGGTTGCGATTCAGGTCCAGCTCAGACACCAATGTGGCTTGGCCATAGGCGTTGCTGGGCATGTCATTGCTCCAGCCGACCTCAATCTGGCGATCCAACTGCTCAATAAAGCGCGGTGGGAGCTTTTGCATGGCCTCATCGAGTAACGCTTGGCTCGCTTGCTGCTCGGCAGGTGTCAGACCTTGTGTTTTGAGCTTCAGGTGCAGTGCCGCGTGTACGTTGCTGCCCAAAAGCGCAAGGGCACATGCCGCAAGCCAGCCAGTCAGTGACTTCACAGTACGAGGATAGCTTCGGCGAGGTCGTGGTCACTGGCGTTGCGCGCTTCAGGTAAGCGGTCGCGCAGGGTGTTGAAGGCAGACTCCAATTGAACGCCGCGAATTGAGCCATCGGTTGCGACGAATGTGGCTGCGTCATCATGGGCCGCACGGACTACTTTGGAGTCGCGGATAGAAGTGGTGGTGTCTGATGTGAAGTCGATAGAGCGACCAAACGCGCGCACGATGATGTTACTGGTCTGCACAACGGTCTGTGCCTGCGCCATATCGGCGATCAGCAACAGACCAAGGGTGGCGACAACTAAAGGGCTACGCATGAAACATCTCCAGAAAACGCGGGTATTTATTGGACGAGAATTGCTTGTGCCAGTTCAAGATCGGAGGCATTCAATTTTGGCTGGGTCTGGCGCAGATAGCGCAAGGCAGATTCTAACTGAGCACCTCGCTGTTGACCGTCACTGGCAATAAAGGCAGCAGCGTCATCCTGGGCGGCAACTATGACTTTGTTATCAAAGGGGGCGGACGTCACTTTACTGGTGACATACCCTGTGAGCACCGTATTTTGCGTGGTCGTGTCGAAGGCGTTAGCGGATTGAATCCAGCAGAAAGCTAGCAAGGCTAATAAAGAAAAACGCATGGGTCTCGTTCTGTGTGATCGGGGCCCAAGGCTAGCGTAATGCTCGGGTCAGAGCCAGCATGCGGCGGAGATCTTCATGAAGCTTTAAGAGAGCAAGAGGGCGAACGGTAAATAGCTGTGTTGGCGCTGCTGCAGGGAATGATCTTTGTGTTTTTTAAAAGATCGCAGCCTGCGGCAGCTCTTACGAGAGATCTGAAGATCAGATCGCCAAGATTGCCTGTGCCAGTTGGGCGTCGCTGGCTTGCAGTTGCGGCGCTTGCTGGCGAATGGCATCGAAGGCGCTTTCGAGTTTCACGCCGCGGATGATCCCTTCACTGGCGACAAAGCTGGCGGCGTCGTCACGGGCTTCGCGCACGATTTTGTTATTACGCAGTGAGCCGGTTGCATCGGACGTTAGGTCGGAGGTCGCTTTCAGTGCGCCCACAATGGCATCAGTTGTCACGAGAAAACTGGAAGCGTTGGCACTAGCAGCAAGAGTCAGCAGGGCAGCAGCACTGAACAGGCGAAGAGTGGGCATGGTGATACTCCAAAAGAGGTTCGTATAAAAATAGACGGTTATGAGGCGAATAGTAGGCGCAGGGCGCTGTGCAGCAAAGGATGTTTTACCTGTTGGCGTAGGTTAAGTGCTCTGGATCAAGCTTTGTCATAACTGTGCTGGTCTATTTATCTACCTTATAAAACTGTATCGGTATAAAGAGTCGTGCTGTTAAACAGCTCTCTAATACGACAAAACCCGTCGCGGTTACCCGCGACGGGTTTTGTTTGTTCAATTCAAATGCTGGCGGTGGACCGTGGGTCAGGGCCAGCGAGCGCTCATTAGCGCCAGAACGGCTTGCTCAGCTCTTCGTAGCGCTGCGATTCGCTGATACCGGCATCAGCCAGAAGACGAGAATCCAAGCGAGCCAATTGATGGCGGCTGGAGATACGGCGCTGCCACAACATCAGGTTGGCAAGTACGCGCAGAGGCATGGAAGCCTTAGTGTTTACAGTGTTGCTTTCGTTGAACAGATCGGAACTGAGTGTACGTTCCATGACGGCATCCTTCCGCTTATGGCGGCATTGGCTAGTGGTTTAACTGATGCCAATGATCCTCCTCTTCGTCCAGACTCTGTAGATACAGTTCAGCTGTATTGCGATGGGCCAGTTAACTGTTTATAGGTGCTGTACGGCCAAAAATGAGCACAACTGTATCTGTGAGCACCAAGTTGGTGCGATATTCGTCTTTTTCATGCGTTTTAACCCTAATTGCTGCAAGAAACTACCAGTACAGCAGTACAGTTTTTTTGTTTTTTGCCCAAAAAAGCCGCCGGAACAACTGTGTTTTTCTCGGCGGCTGTCTAGTACGCGTGTTACGGCAGCATTTTTCCGGTTTCTTCCAAGTTGATGTGCCAGCTCAAGGCTTCACGCAGGATGTGTGGCGTGTGGCCTCCGATGGCGCAGGCTTTGGTGAAGTAGTCATTCAAGGCTTCACGGAAGTCTGGATGCACACAGTTGTCGATGATGACGCGGGCACGTTCGCGCGGTGCCAGACCGCGCAAGTCAGCCAGGCCCTGCTCGGTTACCAAGATATCCACATCATGCTCGGTGTGGTCAACGTGGCTGACCATCGGCACAACGCTGGAGATCGCTCCGGCTTTGGCGATCGACTTGGTCACGAAGATTGCCAAGTGCGCGTTACGTGCGAAGTCGCCCGATCCGCCGATGCCGTTCATCATGCGCGTGCCGCAAACGTGGGTGGAGTTGACGTTGCCGTAGATGTCGAATTCCAAGGCGGTATTGATCCCGATGATGCCTAGGCGGCGAACCACTTCTGGGTGGTTGGAGATCTCTTGCGGGCGCAGCACGAGTTTGTCTTTGTAACGTTCAAGGTTGCCAAACACATCGGAGTTACGGCGTTCTGACAGGGTGATCGAGCTGCCGGAGGCGAAGCGCATCTTACCCGCGTCGATCAGATCGAAAGTTGAGTCCTGTAGTACTTCGGAGTACATGGTCAGGTCTTCGAAAGGCGAGTCGATCAAGCCGCACATCACAGCGTTAGCGATGTTGCCGATACCGGCTTGCAGTGGGCCGAGCTGGTTGGTCATACGGCCTTCATCCACTTCATTTTTGAGGAAGTTGATCAGGTGGAAGGCGATGCCGGCTGTTTCGCTATCAGGTTCGGAGACGGTCGACGGCGAATCAGCTTTGTTGGTAATCACGATAGCGACGATTTTTTCAGCCGGAATCGGGATGGCAGTGCTACCAATGCGGTCGTCGACTTTCACCAGCGGGATTGGCGTACGGGTCGGCCGATAGGTCGGGATATAGATGTCGTGCAAGCCTTCCAGGTTCGGATTGTGCGCCATGTTGATCTCAACGATCACGTGTTTGGCGAAAATCGCGAAACTGGCCGAGTTGCCGACCGAGGTGGTGGGTACGATGTGGCCTTGCTCGGTAATCGCAACAGCTTCGATGACGGCTATGTCCGGCAGCGTGAGTTGCTTGTTACGCAGTTGTTCTACGGTTTCGGATAAATGCTGGTCGATGAACATGACTTTGCCAGCGTTGATCGCTTTGCGCAGTGTGCTGTCGACTTGAAACGGCATGCGCCGCGCGAGTACACCGGCTTCGGTCAATTGCTTGTCGAGGTCGTTGCCCAAGCTGGCACCGGTCATCAGGGTGATTTTCAGCGGGGTAAGTTTGGCGCGCTCGGCCAGCGCCTGCGGAACGGCTTTGGCTTCACCGGCACGGGTGAAACCGCTCATGCCGACAGTCATGCCGTCTTTGATAAGGGCGGCGGCTTCTTCGGCGCTCATAACCTTATCGTGCAGGGAGTTCAGGCGAATACGTTCACGGTACATGGATTGTTATCTCGGGCAACGGAAGCAAGATGCGCAGTCTATTCATTTTCAAAGCGCAACGTCCCGCTACCATGGTCGAATGCCGCAGGCCGATTTAGAGCCTTTGGTCGGGTCGGGGCGGGAAATAAAAAACCCCGGTCAGTGCAGCGCCGGGGTTCTGGTTGTTACAAGGCCGTGATGTTACTCGACAGCTTTAACCATATCTTCAATAACCTTCTTGGCGTCACCGAAGACCATCATGGTTTTGTCTAGATAAAACAGTTCGTTGTCTAGACCGGCATAGCCGCTGGCCATAGAGCGCTTGTTAACGATGACGGTTTTAGCTTTATAAGCCTCAAGGATCGGCATGCCAGCAATGGGCGATTTAGGGTCGTTCTTGGCGGCTGGGTTGACGACGTCGTTGGCGCCAAGCACCAGTACCACATCGGCTTGGCCGAATTCGGAGTTGATGTCTTCCATTTCGAACACTTGGTCGTAAGGCACTTCTGCCTCGGCCAGTAGTACGTTCATGTGGCCAGGCATCCGGCCCGCGACGGGGTGGATCGCATACTTCACGGTCACGCCGCGGTGAGTGAGCTTTTCGGTTAGCTCTTTGAGTGCGTGTTGCGCTCGAGCTACGGCCAAGCCGTAGCCGGGAACGATGATGACGGTGTCGGCGTTGGTCAGTAAGAAAGTGGCGTCGTCAGCTGAGCCGGATTTGACCGGGCGTGCTTCTTGCGCGCTGGCTGGGCCGCCTGCATCGACCGCGCCACCAAAGCCGCCTAGGATCACGTTGAAGAACGAGCGGTTCATGGCTTTGCACATGATGTAAGACAGGATGGCGCCCGAAGAGCCCACCAGTGAACCGGCGATGATCAGCATTGAGTTGTTCAGCGAGAAGCCAATACCCGCCGCTGCCCAGCCCGAGTAACTGTTAAGCATCGAGACCACTACCGGCATATCTGCACCGCCAATCGGGATGATGATCAGCACGCCCAATACGAACGCCAGTGCAAGCATCAGTGCGAACGCGCTGAGGTTACCGGTCAACATAAAGGTGATCCCTAGAGCCAGCGTAGCCAGGCCCAGCACTAGGTTTAGTTTGTGTTGGCCGGTGAACTGTACCGGTGCGCCCTGAAACAGGCGGAACTTGTATTTACCCGAGAGCTTGCCGAAGGCGATCACCGAACCGGAGAAGGTGATTGCACCAATGGCTGCGCCTAGGAACAGCTCTAGGCGGTTGCCTGCCGGGATGGCGTCGCCCAGGTGTTTGACGATGCCCAGCGACTGCGGCTCGACCACGGCTGCGATGGCAATAAATACCGCAGCGAGGCCGATCATGCTGTGCATGAAAGCGACCAGTTCAGGCATTTTGGTCATTTCGACGCGTTTAGCCATGATCGAGCCAGCCGTACCGCCGACCAGCAGGCCGACAATCACGTAGCCGATGCCAGCAGTCGCGATCTCTGCGCCCAGTTTGTAGATCAGGCCGACCGTGGTAATGATCGCCAGACCCATGCCGAGCATGCCGAACAGGTTGCCGCGACGTGAGGTGGTGGGGTGCGACAGACCCTTGAGTGCCTGGATAAAGCAGATTGATGCAACCAGATACAGAACAGTGACCAGGTTCATGCTCATGGCTTGCGCACCTCTTCTTTAGCTTTAGGTGCTTTCTTTTTGAACATTTCCAGCATGCGCCGGGTGACCAAAAAACCACCGAATACGTTCACAGCGGCCAATGCGACTGCCAAGGTGCCCATGGTTTTACCCAGCGGGGTGACTGTCAGTGCAGCGGCGAGCATGGCGCCTACGATCACAATCGCCGAAATGGCGTTGG
>NZ_LLWH01000200.1 GCF_001411475.1 Pseudomonas endophytica
TTACTGATTGCCGCCGCTGGAAGCCACAACCTGCTGTTCACCGGGCCACCTGGCACCGGTAAAACCTTGCTGGCCAGCCGCTTGCCTGGCTTGCTACCGCCCCTCAACGAGCAAGAGGCGCTGGAGGTGGCGGCCATCCAGTCAGTGGCCAGCCATGTGCCGTTGAGTTATTGGCCGCAGCGCCCGTTTCGTCAGCCGCACCATTCAGCGTCCGGCCCGGCCTTAGTCGGCGGTGGCTCCAAGCCACAGCCTGGCGAAATCACATTGGCGCATCACGGGGTGCTGTTTCTCGATGAGTTACCCGAGTTCGATCGCAAAGTGCTGGAAGTGCTGAGAGAGCCAATGGAATCGGGTTTTATCGTGATCGCTCGTGCGCGCGACCGCATGCGCTTCCCGGCACGCTTTCAGCTGGTCGCCGCCATGAACCCGTGCCCGTGTGGCTATTTGGGTGAGCCAACAGGGCGTTGTCGCTGCACGCCCGAGCAGATCCAGCGCTATCGCAATAAGCTCTCTGGCCCCCTGCTCGACCGCATTGATTTACACCTGACCGTGGCCCGCGAAACCACAGCCCTCAACCCTGCGCTGGCCTCTGGCGACACCACCGCCGCCGCTGCCACCCTCGTCGCCGCTGCCCGGCAGCGGCAGATACTGCGCCAAGGGTGCGCCAACGCATTTCTCGATTTGCCCGGCGTAAGAGCCCAGTGCCGACTGAGTGACGTGGACAACACCTGGCTTGAGAACGCGTGCGAACGAATGACCTTATCGCTAAGAGCCGCGCATCGGTTGTTGAAAGTAGCAAGGACCTTGGCGGATCTGGAGCAGGTTGAACGTATTGAGCGAAAGCATCTGGCGGAGGCGTTGCAGTACCGGCCGGTGAGTGGGTGATGGGTGTTTTGTAGGAAGTGTCTTTAAACTTGAGCGGGATCTTCTTTAAAACTTAGGTATATATCTTAAATGTCTCGATGACTGTTTTTCTAGTGGATGGCGCTGAACTTGAGAGGTATCTTTATTGTTGTTTAATAATCAAGGCATCCTTTTTTGTTGGCTACTGCGGTGAGCGTGTGCTGATTTTATTTCTATTAATGATTTTAATTCTTATGTTTGTGCCCGTGGGAGTAGAGATAGTTTCTGCGGCTTTTCTGGTAGCGTACTCAGCAATGTTATGGCTTGCTTTTAAAAGCCCTGCCCCTGAAGATCGAGGCATAGAACAATTAATTGACTCGAAAAGAAAGAGACAACTCTTAGTAATACGCTCTTGGGGAGCAAAATTTTTTTGGTTTTCCTATAGTGCTCTCATGTTTTTATGGCTGTTGTTATATGTCTTAGAAGAGATGTTATCTAGAAAGTAATGTAGTTAACATACGTGAGGGTGTACACCTAGGATCTAGGCATTTAAGTGTGAGAGGTTTAAAGCAGTGAGAAAAAAAATATCTATTTGCGGACTGTATTTGATTGTTTTAGCATCGTGCGTTTTTTACACAGGGTTTATTGTGTGGGGTATTGAGCTTTTAGTCGTTTTGAACGATGAGTTGATGTTTGCTATAAAAGGTGGGGTTTTTGTGAGTTTGGTGTTTTTGAACGTCCGTTATTGTATTCCACACTTGCGCAAGGTCTGGTAGTTCAGAGTGACAAGGCAGGCTTTAATTTTAGGGTGCAATCGCTAATGAGTTAAACCTTACCTATTTTCAGAGCGCACGTGAAAGTTAAACTATTTGCTGTACAACCCCGCGCAGATGCAGTTAGTCGGGCTTTACCTCTTTGGACATGGAGTAAATCGTAACGCCATCAACTGCTGCTTCAAAAAACAAAGCTACCTTTCCTGCTTGCTTATACGCTCTTTCGTAATTTATTGGGTCGTGCCTGAATAGCTGAATTGACTTTTCTTTTCGAATCAGTCGCGTCATTCCACCAACTGATAACATTAAGTCCATAGAGCCATACTGCATATTTCCTTGATAGACACTGCCCGCTCTCTGTTGATAGAAGTATCGTGTCGGACCTACAGTACTTGGTGATTCAGGACCGTTATAAATGTTCCCGACCCCCTCATAAATATTGTTTGTTCCGTGTGCAATAAATAGCGCTCCGAGTGGTACTCCTACCCCATAAGATGCGGCTGTCACTGCGACACCTAATTCAACCTGTGCCACCCCACCCGCCAGAGTAATCCCATTCATTGCATAAAACACCGCCTTATCACGCAGCGCCTTATGCTCATCCCAAAACGCCTCAAGCCCCTGCGCCGCGCTGATAACCCCGTCTTCAATGTCCTGATAAACCTCATCTGCAAAAGCCTTTATTTTTTCAAGAAAGGCCAGTCGGGTTGCGCCGTCATTGATATGTTGGGCACCTACTTTGCATCCCAGTGCCATGAGTTCGTCAGCGGCTTGGCTGACGTCTTGCAAAGTGCAGCGTGGCTCTGTCATTTTTCAGCCTGCCATGTCATCCCGGCGCTGGTGCTGGCGGTGATATGTTCGAGGATGATGTCGCCGTAACGAATGGCCACTGTTTCGATGGGTTGGGAGTCTCCACGCGAACTGGCAGGCGGTACGCTGAGGGCTATTTGTGTAATACGCGCTTCTCGTAATTCAATTTTGTAGTATTTCTCTTCACTGGCTGTCACTGAAGTTCGATAAAGATGAATGGTGCACTTTATGTTTTCGCCATCATCCAAAGCCTTAGCCAGCAGGGGCGATGATTTATCAACGTATTTCGTGATGACGACAGGTAAGTGTCTGGCATTGCTGCCGAGATCACAGCTGTTGTTACCTGCGAGTAGGCCGTGGTCGACAGATAACACCATGATTTCATCGACATGGGTGGCTTGGCATTTTTTGCCCATGGATTCAGGCGTTGAGCAACCGGCAGATATGAGCCCACTGTTGATACCGGAGATACTCATATAACTGTTGTTAGCCATGAATTAACTGCCTCATAAAATGGGTGGCGGGCAGTCTATAGCGGGTTGTTTTGGAGCATGCGTAGGGCGATTCTGAATAGTGCGCAGGAAGTGATAGTTGCCTTGGTTACTCCAGCCGATCCACTGCCGGCAGCTCCATTGCAGCGACTTCCTGTTGTAAAAAATCGCTTAGGCGACGCAAGCGTTCGCCGCCGGGCCGGGTTTTTGGCCACACCAAGTAGTAGTGCTCGCCGCTGGCCACTGCCGTGGGGAATGGCAGGCTCAAACGGTTCTGGGCGACGTCTTCGGCCACCATTAGTAAATCGCCCATGGAAATACCATAACCCCGGGCTGCCGCGATCATGCCCAGTTCCAAGGTATCGAAGACTTGCCCGCCTTTGAGCGACACCTGAGTGCTGAGGCCCATGCAGTCGAGCCAGCGTCGCCAGTCTCGACGGTCGGGGGTGGGGTGTAGCAGCTCGGTCGCCGCCAAGCGCGTTGCATCCCAAGGTTGCTCGTCGAGCAGATTCGCTGCTCCCACGGGGATCAGCATTTCTGGAAACAATCGAGTGGCCTCCCAGTCGGGTGGAAAGTGACCTTTGCCTAGCAACACGGCGCAGTCGAACGGCTCTTGGTTAAAGTCCACGTGGTCGATGTCCATCCAAGCGCTGGTCAGTTGTACTTCGTTACCCGCCTGTAAGTGGCGAAAGCGACTGAGGCGCGCCAGTAACCAGCGCATGGTCAGGGTCGAAGGTGCCTTCATACGCAAAATGCCATCTTCGGCGCGTAACGTCGTACATGCGCGTTCTAAAGCCCCAAATCCTTCACGCACGCCCGGTAACAACAACCGCGCCGCTTCGGTAAGTTGCAACGTACGGCCGTTGCGTTGAAACAGGCGGCAAGCGAAATGCGCCTCTAGGGTTTTGATATGTCGACTGACCGCACTTTGAGTGATCGACAGCTCTTCTGCGGCGCGGGTAAAGGAGCTATGACGAGCGGCTGCCTCGAAGGCGCGCAAAGCATAAAGCGGAGGAAGACTACGAGACATGAGGGTTAATCCTATAGCGCGTCAGATAAACACTGAATATACGACACGTAGTATGAGTATTAGTCATGCCACGTATCGTTTTTATCCTTTTGCTTAAAACACTCAACACGCCGAGAATCAAGCCTTTCAACGCACTTAAAGAAATTTTAACGATGACCAAACAGCATCCAGTACGTCTCGAACTAGGGTCTATTTTGCGGCTTGCCGGGCCGCTGATTGCCTCGCAGTTGGCGCACATGCTGATGGTGTTAACCGACACCTTGATGATGGCACGGCTGAGTCCCGAGGCATTGGCCGGTGGTAGCTTGGGCGCTGCGAGCTATTCGTTTGTATCGATTTTCTGCATTGGTGTGATTGCAGCGGTCGGTACGCTGGTGTCGATCCGCCAGGGTGCGGGTGACATAGAGGGCGCCACCCGGCTCACGCAAGCCGGTTTATGGCTGGCCTGGGCGCTGGCGTTGGTCGGGGCGTTGCTGTTGTGGAACATAAAACCCCTGTTGTTGCTGTTTGGTCAGACGCCAACCAACGTCGAGGCCGCCGGTCAGTTTTTAATGCTGCTGCCTCTGGCCCTGCCCGGTTATATGACCTTTATGGCCTTGCGCGGTTTTACCAGCGCCATGGGGCGGGCAACGCCGGTCATGGTCATCAGCGTGATCGGCACCGTTGCCAACTTTTTACTTAATTACGCATTGATCACTGGCATGTTCGGCCTGCCTAAATTGGGCCTAGTGGGCATTGGGTTGGTCACAGCGATTGTGGCAACCAGCATGGCGCTGGGCTTGGCCTGGCATATTCGCCGTCATCCGGCCTACGACGCTTACCCGATTAGCAAAGATCTATCGCGGATTAATCTGACTTACCTACGCGAGTTATGGCGCCTCGGTCTGCCGATTGGTGGCACTTATGCTGTCGAAGTCGGGCTGTTTGCTTTTGCGGCGTTGTGCATAGGCACGATGGGCAGTACGCAGTTAGCGGCCCATCAAATCGCTTTGCAGATTGTATCCGTGGCGTTCATGGTTCCGGCAGGCATGTCCTACGCGGTGACTATGCGCATTGGCCAGCACTATGGTCGTGGTGACTTGCTTGGGGCGCGCTTGGCGGGCCGGGTGGGTATTGGTTTTGGCGCGGCTGTCATGCTCGGATTTTCTGTGGTGTTCTGGTTTTGGCCCAGCCAGTTGATTGGTTTGTTTTTGGACTACAACGATCCGGCCTTTCGCCCGGTGTTTGAACTGGCGGTCAGCCTACTGGCGGTGGCAGCTTGGTTCGAGTTGTTCGATGGCACGCAAACTATCGCCATGGGCGCAATTCGTGGGCTCAAAGATGCCAAAACCACCTTTTTGGTTGGGCTGTTTTGCTATTGGGTCATCGGTGCGCCGATGGCCTGGTTGATGGCCTTCTCTTTGGGCTGGGGGCCAACGGGCGTGTGGTGGGGCTTAGCTCTGGGTTTGGCGTGCGCGTCGTTGGGCCTGACATGGGCATTCGAGTGGAAGATGCGCCGCATGCTCAAGCGCGAGCGCAAGGTGGAGCCCTTAGTTGGCGCATAGTGTGTTGAATACAAGCGTTAATGAGCGTCGAGAGCGACTTTTTGTTGAGCGCCAAACGCTAAATATTCAATCAGTTCAGGTATCGGTAACGGCTTGCTTATCAAATAGCCTTGCACCTGATCGCAGCCGAACTCGCGTAAAAGCGCCAGTTGCTCACGGGTTTCTACGCCTTCGGCGACCACTTGCAGTTGAAGGTTTTGCGCCAGATTGATCATAGCGTGAACCAGTTTCAGGTTTTCTTCACGATCTTCCATACCGCCGACAAAGCTTTTGTCGATTTTCAGCAGCGTGATCGGCAAGCTGTTGAGGTGCACAAACGATGAGAAACCGGTTCCAAAATCATCCAGCGAAAAGCGCACGCCCAGCCGCCCCAGAGCGTCCATGGTTTGCTTAACCATGTCGCTTCGACGCATGACAGCCGTTTCGGTCAATTCAAATTCCAGCCATTGAGCGTCAATGGCATGTTCGCTGATCAAGCGGCTGAGGGTCGAAAGCAACTGGTTATCTTGAAATTGGCGAAACGACAGATTGACGGCCATATGCAGTGGCGCAAGGCCGTGTTCACGCAATGCTTGCATGTCCCGTAGCGCCCGAGAAATAACCCAGTAACCGAGTGGTACGATTAATCCGCTTTGCTCGGCCAACGGCACAAATTCGCTGGGCGCCAGCAAGCCACGCTCGGCATGACGCCAGCGTACTAAGGCTTCTACTCCCACAATATGGCCTGTGCCCAAGTGCAGACGCGGCTGGTAGTGCAGCTCCAGCTCGTCACGGCGCAAGGCGCGGCGCAACTCGCTTTCTAGGTCGGCGAGGCTGCGAGCATTGCGATTGATACGTTCGTCGAATACGTGATACGTGCAGCCTTGGGTGCTTTTGGCCTGCTGCATGGCGATGTGCGCGTGCCACATTAAAGGGTCTGCTCCGGCATTTGCATGCGCGTGAGCAATGCCCAAGCTGCAGCCAATTAACAGGCTTTCATCGTCGATCCAATACGACTCGGCCATGACTTCGATAATGCGTTCAGCCATCCACGCGGCGCGTTCAGGTGCACGGCGGGTGTCGATCAGCAGGGCGAATTCGTCGCTGCCCAATCGCGCCAATTGATCGCACGGTTCGAGTTGGCTTTTAAGGCGTGCGACCACTTGTAAGATCAGGCGGTCGCCGGCCTGATGCCCTAGGGCGTCATTGGCATGGCGAAAGTTGTCGAGGTCTAAGTGCCCCAAGGCGACGCCGTGACCATTGTTTTCAGCCAACCTTACTGCGAGTAGGGTCTGAAAGCCTTGTCGGTTAGCGATACCAGTGAGCGGATCTTCTTCGGCCAAGCGGTGCAACGTATGCTCGAGCAGGCCACGTTCTTGAACATGGCGCAGGCTACGGCGCAGTACGTCACTGTTCAGTGTTGATCGAACCAACCAGTCGCTGACTCCGAGGGGCGTGGATTCGGGCTCCGCATCCAGCAACAGAATGGTGGCTAAGGGGCAGCGACCTGCCGCGGGTTGCAGCGCAGGGGTAGTCAGAAGTAGCGCGTTCTGAGCGTTTTCGAATAGAAAACTCACCGACTCCCAACTCGGTGCACACATTAATACGGCGACGTTTCCCATGGGCGCCAGACACTCGCGCAATAACGCTGCCCAAGTCGGCTCTTTGGCCAATAGCAGCAAACGCAAGGGTTCGACAGGCGTAGACAAGCTAGCTCCCTAGACTCTGCATAAATTCAGGCGATGGGCATTATGACGCGCCATTAGCTAATGGCAAATGACAGTCGTTATCAAATACACCTAGTAAACGCATTGTGAGCGAAAAATTTAAACAGCCAAGATCCTGCGGCAAAGTAACAAATGCGCAGAATTTAGATAGAGGGCTACGTCACACTGTCGCAGAGTGGCAGCAATATCTGTTCAGCCTGTTAAAATGCCCGCCCTTTTTGCACGCGATCTTCAATTCCGTCATGTCCCGACTCAATCCCCGGCAGCAAGAAGCCGTGAACTACGTCGGCGGCCCTCTTTTGGTGCTCGCCGGCGCAGGCTCCGGCAAAACCAGCGTGATTACCCGAAAAATCGCGCACCTTATTCAGAACTGCGGCATCCGTGCCCAGTACATTGTCGCCATGACCTTTACCAATAAGGCTGCGCGCGAGATGAAAGAGCGCGTTGGTACGTTGCTCAAAAAAGGTGAAGGCCGTGGGCTGACGGTAAGCACGTTTCATAACCTTGGGCTCAACATCATCCGCAAGGAACACGCACGGCTGGGCTATAAGCCGGGCTTTTCGATCTTTGACGAGGCCGACGTCAAGGCGCTGATGACTGACATCATGCAAAAGGAATACTCGGGTGATGACGGGGTTGATGAAATCAAGAACATGATCGGCTCGTGGAAAAACGACCTGATCCTGCCGCCTCAAGCCCTAGAGAATGCGCGCAACCCCAAAGAACAGACGGCGGCCATCGTTTACACCCACTATCAGCGCACCCTCAAAGCCTACAACGCGGTGGACTTTGACGACCTGATCCTGTTGCCGGTGAAGCTGTTTGAAGAGCACTCAGACATTCTGGAAAAGTGGCAGAACAAGGTTCGCTACTTGTTGGTGGACGAATACCAAGACACCAACGCCAGCCAATACTTGCTGGTCAAATACCTAATCGGCAGCCGCAACCAGTTCACAGTGGTGGGCGACGATGACCAGTCGATTTATGCCTGGCGTGGTGCCCGCCCGGAAAACCTGATGTTGCTCAAGGACGATTACCCGTCCCTGAAAGTGGTGATGCTGGAGCAAAACTATCGCTCCACGAGTCGCATTCTGCGCTGCGCCAACGTGTTGATCTCGAACAACCCGCACGCCTTCGAGAAGCAACTGTGGAGCGACATGGGTCACGGCGACGAAATACGCGTGATTCGCTGCCGTAATGAAGACGCCGAGGCCGAGCGCGTTGCGGTCGAGATCCTGACCCTGCACCTGCGCACCGACCGCCCTTACAGCGATTTTGCGATCCTCTATCGCGGTAACTACCAGGCAAAACTGATTGAACTGAAGTTGCAGCATCATCAGATTCCTTATCGTTTGTCGGGCGGGAACAGCTTTTTCGGACGTCAGGAAGTGAAAGACCTGATGGCCTACTTCCGGCTGATCGTGAACCCGGATGACGACAACGCCTTCTTACGAGTTATCAATGTCCCACGGCGTGAGATCGGTTCGACCACCCTAGAAAAACTGGGTAACTACGCCACTGAGCGCAAAATCTCTATGTACGCGGCGACTGATGAAATCGGTCTGAGCGAGCATCTGGACAGCCGTTACACGGAGCGTCTAGTCCGTTTTAAACGGTTTATGGACCGCGTGCGTGAGCATTGCTCGGGCGAAGACCCGATTGCCGCGTTGCGCAGCATGATTATGGACATCGACTACGAGAACTGGCTGCGCACCAACAGTTCTAGCGAAAAGGCTGCCGATTACCGCATGTCTAACGTTTGGTTCTTGGTCGAGGCGTTGAAAAACACCCTCGAGAAAGACGAAGACGGTGGCATGACCATTGAGGAAGCTATCGGCAAGCTGGTGTTGCGCGACATGCTCGAGCGACAGCAAGAAGAGGAAGAAGGCGCCGAAGGCGTGCAGATGATGACGCTGCATGCCTCCAAGGGGCTGGAGTTCCCCTACGTGTTCATCATGGGCATGGAAGAAGAAATCCTGCCGCACCGCTCCAGTATCGAAGCAGACACCATCGAGGAAGAACGCCGCTTGGCCTACGTGGGGATCACCCGCGCACGTCAGACCTTGGCGTTTACCTTTGCGGCCAAGCGCAAGCAGTACGGCGAAATCATTGATTGCGCGCCGAGCCGCTTCCTCGATGAGTTGCCGCCGGACGATCTGGCTTGGGAAGGCAATGATGACACCCCCACCGAAGTGAAAGCGGTTCGCGGCAATACGGCATTGGCCGATATACGCGCGATGTTAAAACGCTAAAATCGACTATTTTTTACTCTACCTTCAGCGCATAGGCGCTATTTGAGGACGTTACGTTGGAAGCACTGCACAAGAAAATTCGCGAAGAAGGCATCGTGCTTTCCGATCAGGTGTTGAAGGTCGATGCCTTTTTGAATCACCAGATTGATCCACAGCTGATGAGAGAAATCGGCGATGAGTTCGCGCGTCTGTTCGCTGATGCCGGCATCACCAAGATCGTTACCATCGAGGCCTCGGGCATTGCGCCGGCCGTAATGACCGGCCTGAATCTCGGCGTTCCGGTGATCTTTGCCCGCAAGCACCAGTCCTTGACCCTGACAGAAAACCTGCTGACGGCCACGGTGTACTCGTTCACCAAGCAAACCGAAAGCACTGTTGCTATTTCGCCTCGTCACCTGAAAAGTACCGACCGCGTGTTGGTGATCGACGATTTCTTGGCGAACGGCAAAGCGTCGCAGGCACTGATTTCGATTATCAAGCAAGCGGGCGCCACCGTTGCTGGCTTGGGTATCGTGATCGAGAAGTCCTTCCAAGGCGGTCGTGCCGAGCTGGACTCACAGGGTTACCGCGTCGAGTCTTTAGCCCGTGTCCAGTCCCTGGCCGATGGCAAAGTGACGTTTATCGAGTAACTCGCAACGCCGAAGGCTGCGATCTTTTCAAGATCAACAGATCGCGAGCAAGCTCGCTACAGGTTGCGGCCATGTGCCGGGATTTTTTGGCCTCCACCCTGTAGGAGCTGCCGAGGTACGAAGGCTGCGATCTTTTGATCTTAAAAACAAAGATCGCAGCCTTCGGCAGCTCCTACAGGGTTGGCCAGCGTTTATCGAGTGGCACACAACACCGCGTAGGGGCGGTTATTTAGCGGTCGCCTGTAAACCCGCCAGCAACACGCGCTGATACACCTCTTCGCGCAGCCCGTCCGGGTTCGTCAGGTTCATGCGCGCCAAGTGGTCGGGGAATGCCTGCGCTGAAGGCGCTTCGAGTGTGGCCTTGCCGAGTCTGTAGATTTGCGTGAGCTTGAATTTGCTTTTGAGCCAATTCAACGCGCGCAGCAGGTCTTGCTCTTGTGCACTGAAATCGCTGCCCAGCGGGTACTCCGGGAATAAGTGCGGATGGCGAGCGGCAATCGCCTGTAAGCGTTCTGGGCTGTTGTCAGCAAAGCGTGGGTCTAGGCAAAACGCTTCGGGCAGTTTGCCTGCTTGCTGTGCCTGAGCGATCAATTCGGTTTGGAAGCGTGAATCAGTGATATTGAGCAGCGCTTCGATCACCTGCCGATCCGTTTTGCCGCGCAAATCTGCAATACCGTACTCGGTGACCACGATGTCACGTAAATGGCGCGGGATCGTGCAATGGCCGTATTCCCAGACGATATTCGAGCTAACCTCCCCCCCGGACTCGCGCCAACTGCGCAAGATCATCACCGAGCGCGCATCGTGCAGCGCATGAGCCTGTGCCACAAAGTTGTACTGCCCGCCGACCCCGCTGAGCACGCGACCATCTTCTAGCTGATCTGCCACCCCTGCCCCCAGCAGCGTCACCGTGAACGCGCTGTTTACAAAGCGCGCATCACGGCGTTGCAGGCGTTTTAAAGCTTCTTGGCCATACAGCTCGTTGATGTAGCTGATGGCGGTCATGTTGAATTCGGCGCGTTTACTGAGGGGTAATTCGTTTAAACGCCGATAAAAATCACGCGGCCCCAGCAGAAAACCGCCATGAACACTGACGCCATCGGTGTGCAGGCTTTCGTCCAGCGCACCCGCATTGGCTTGGGTTTGGCGCTCTACATCGGGGTAAACCTTGCGTCGCACAATGCCGGCATCGACCAACACCATGAGCCCGTGCACAAACATTTCGCTGCAGCCATATAAGCCTTGGGCAAAGGGGTCGATCCCGCCTTCGCGCTCAATTAGGTGGCGCCACGGCGTGAGGTCAATGTCGTCGAGCAAGGCGCGGTAGCCTTCGCTGTCGGCTTGGCGTGCCAGTAAGGACGCTGTCAGCGCATCACCCATAGAGCCGATGCCGATCTGCAAGGTGCCACCATCGCGGATCAACGTACTGGCATGGTGGCCAATAAAATGGTCTTGCAGGCTGACAGGCATGCTGGGCGTGGAGAACAGCGTGGTGCGCTCCTCGTCGTCGATCAGCAGGTCGAACGCTTCCGCCTTCAGCTCTGAGTCACCGGGCATGTAGGGCAAGTCGCTGTGTACTTGGCCGAACATCAGAATGATTTCACCTGCCGCACGGCGCTTGGCGATCATGGGTAGCAGATCTAGGGTGATATCAGGGTTACAGCTCAGGCTCAGACGATTGGCGTCCTGTGGATCGCGGGCAACCAGTTGCGCCACCAGATTCAAACCGCTGGCATTGATATCGCGGGCGGCGTGGCTGTAATTGCTGCTGACGTAATCCTGTTGTGCAGGGGCACTGTTGAGCAGACTGCCCGGTTGCATGAAGAACTGTTCGACGTTGATGTTGGGCGCAAGGCTGTTGTGCTGCAGGTCGGCGAGGTAGTCCAGCTCGATATAGTCGCCAAACACCCGCTCTACGAAGGGTTGTAGAAAGCGCTTTTGCAAACCATCGCCTAAGGGCGGCCGACCCAGACTCAAGGCGGTGTAGATCGTTAGTCGGCGTTCAGGTAATTGTTTGATTCGTTGGTACAGCGCATTGACGAACCGATTGGCTTTACCCAGACCCAGCGGCAAACCCAAGTGGATATGTGCGGGTAGCCGAGTCAGTGCTTCATCGACTGCGCGCTCGATCGAACAAGACTGCACCATCTGATCCTCCAATAGCTTTCATGTCTAACGGATAGACCGAGAGTGACTGGAGTGGGTTCTAAAGAGCAAGGCTAAAAACCGAAACCCCGAACCCGTGTCAACGCTCAATTGCTCGCGATCTCCCAAAAGATCGCGAGCAATTGAGCGTCGACCGGCTGCTCTTACAGGGCGGTGTGCGTTACAGGCCGGACATCTTCTGGATAGCCGCTTTAAGCTCGGGATCGCTGCATTCGCCGCAGGTGCCTTTGGGCGGCATGGCGTTGAGCCCGGTAATCGCCTTGGCTAAAAGCCCATCAAGGCCGCCTTCTTTATCGGCGCGCTCCTTCCAAGCGGCGGTGTCGCCGATTTTGGGGGCTTCCAGCAGGCCGATGCTGTGGCAGGCGGTGCAATGTTTGGCAATGATTTCATCGGCAGGCATCCCGCTACCCGCCCCACCGCTGACAGCCGCGGTCGCGCCACCGCCGGCGCAGGTTTCGCCTTGAACGCAGACTTTGCCGACCGGTTCGAGGCGCTTCGCGATCTCATCATCCGTCGTTGCTTGGGCGTTGACAGCCCATAGGGCAATTACTGTTGCTGGTACGGCCAGCATTTTCATAATTAGGTTCACGCGTACACCCTCAATGGTGGCTATTCACGCCCACAACCACGGTTTTGCGGGCGGCGAGAGTATAACGATTAGCCTGACGCACTGAAACAACCCTATTTTTAGAAGGGAAATAGGTGGGGCGAATTAAAACCGCGGGCGCTGCTAGAGTCGCGTAGAGCGCCGTGTTTAGGTTCAGACCTCAGAAATTCGCTGGGGTCGCTGCGCTGATTAGTCGCGCCGGAACATCGAACGGATTACGGAAACGATGCGGTTTCGAACTCTCGAAGTAGTAACTGTCACCCGCCTCAAGCACGAACGTCTCTAGGCCGACAGTCAACTCAAGGCGACCTTCGACAAGGATCCCGGTTTCTTCGCCTTCGTGGGTCAGCATTTCATCCCCGGTGTCAGCGCCCGGTGGGTAAATCTCATTGAGAAAGGCAATAGCCCGGCTCGGATGCGCCTTGCCCACCAGTTTCATGGTGACCGCGCCGTCTGAGATGTCGATCAACTCATTGGCTTTGTAGACAATCTGAGTTGGTTTCTCTTGAAGGATTTCTTCGGAAAAGAACTCGACCATAGACATCGGAATACCACTCAGCACTTTTCTCAGCGAGCTGATAGACGGGCTCACGCTGTTCTTTTCGATCATCGAAATTGTGCTGTTTGTCACACCGGCGCGCTTGGCAAGCTCGCGCTGTGACAAACCTTTAATTTTGCGGATGGATTGCAGTCGTTCACCGACGTCCAATGCAGGAGCCTCCTAGGTATCAGATTCAGGTCAAGTTCGCGCCATCATGGCGATAGTGTTCAGTATTTACAACACTTTGACTTCAAACCTGCATGCCCAATTGGCTCTGCACATTGCACATAACCCATCAGCTACCGGAATAGAGGCGTGGCGCTCGTTTCAGGTTGCAAAAAATCTCGTAGGGAATGGTTTCAGCGTGTTGGGCGACTTCGCTGGCGAGGATGTTTTTGCCCCACAACTCAACCGTAGAGCCCAGCCCCGCTTGTGGTACATCGGTGAGGTCGATGCACAGCATGTCCATTGAAACCCGGCCCAGCAGTTGGCTGCGCTGACCCGCTACCAAGACGGGGGTGCCGGTTGGCGCATGACGTGGGTAACCGTCGGCATAGCCCATAGCAACCACCCCGATGCGCATGGGCTTTGGGGTGATGAATTTTGCGCCATAACCCACCGGTTCTCCGGCGGGTAGCTCGCGCACGCCGATCACTTTGGACTCTAAGGTCATCACCGGTTGCAGGTGTGCGGCGTGAATTTGGGGCTCTTCGAAGGGGCTCGCGCCATACAGCATCAGGCCAGGGCGCACCCAATCGCTCGGTGCGCTTGGCCAGCCGAGGATGGCGGGCGAGTTGCGCAAGCTGACTTCGGCAGACAAATCGACGCGGGCGGCTTCAAACACGGCAATTTGTTCTTCGCTGCGTGGGCAGTTCAGTTCATCGGCGCGAGCGAAGTGGCTCATGAGCACAATCTTGGATGCTTTGCCGCTGGCTTGCAGGCGCTGGTAAGCGGATTTGAAATCGCTTGGGTGCAGGCCAACGCGGTGCATGCCGGTGTCGAGTTTCAGCCACACCTGAATCGGCTTACCCAGTTTGGCCTGCTCGATGGCATCGAGTTGCCACAGCGACTGCACCACGCACCACAGGTCATGTTCGACGATCAGTGGCAATTCATCCGCTTCAAAAAAGCCTTCAAGCAGCAGGATTGGCGCGCGTATCCCGGCGGCGCGCAGCTCCAGCGCCTCTTCGATACAGGCGACAGCAAAACCATTGGCCTGGGCCTCTAAGGCTTGGGCGCAACGGACTGCACCGTGGCCATAGGCGTCGGCCTTGAGCACGGCGAGGGCTTTGGCCCCCGTCACTTCACGGGCCAATTGATAGTTGTGACGCAGGGCTTGAAGGTCGATCAGGGCACGGGCTGGGCGCATGGCGGCAGGCTTCTAACGGCAATTGAATAAAAATCGGTGCGAACCCACGGGGTTAATCGTGTGCCGCACCGCAAGAGGGACTTTTATGTAAACGGTGACGTTACGGCAGTGCGGCTACAACCGACACTTCAACGAGAATCTCTGGTTCGCACAGTTTGGCCTCAACGGTGGCGCGGGCGGGTTGTACGCCTTTTGGCAGCCACTCATCCCACACACTGTTCATGCCTGCAAAATCGGCATCAATATCCTTTAGGTAAATGGTCGCTGACAAAATGTGGTTTTTGTCGGTGCCCGCCAGATCCAGCAAGTGCTCAATATTGGCTAAGGTTTCGCGAGTCTGCTGTTCAACACCTGCGCTCATGTTGTCGCCGACTTGGCCTGACAGGTAAACAGTACCGTTGTGAGCCACAATCTGGCTCATGCGTTCATTGGTGAGCTGGCGCTGGATTGACATGTTTTGCAGTCTCCTGTGGGTTGCCGTAACGAGAAATATCGAGGCCTTCGGCGCTGATTTGTGGAGTCTTTTTAGCCATCACGTCAGCAAGGAAGCGGCCTGAGCCGCAGGCCATGGTCCAGCCGAGTGTGCCATGGCCAGTATTCAAGAACAGATTTTTGAAGGGGGTAGCGCCCACAATCGGCGTGCCGTCCGGCGTGGCTGGGCGCAGGCCGGTCCAGAAGTTGGCTTGGCTCAAGTCACCGCCCTGAGGGTAAAGGTCGTTGACGCACATCTCTAGGGTTTCGCGACGTTGTTGATTCAGCGACAGGTCAAAACCGGCAATTTCAGCCATGCCGCCCACACGAATGCGGTTGTCAAAACGGGTAATCGCGATTTTGTAGGTTTCATCCAGAATGGTCGAGGTTGGCGCCATGTCCGGGTTGGTGATCGGAATCGTCAGCGAGTAACCCTTAAGCGGATAAACCGGCGCCTTGATCCCCAGTGGCTTGAGCATCTGCGGCGAGTAGCTGCCCAAAGCCAGCACGTAGCGGTCTGCGGTTTCGAGTCTGCCGTCGATCAGCACGCCATTAATCCGGTCGCCTGCGTAGTCCAAACGCTGAATGTCTTGGCCGAAGCGGAATTCAACCCCCAAGTCTTTGGCCATTTCAGCCAAACGGGTAGTAAACATCTGGCAGTCACCGGTTTGGTCATTCGGCAGACGCAAAGCCCCTGCCAAAATGTCAGTGACGCTGGCCAGCGCTGGCTCAACCCGCGCAATGCCTTCACGGTCCAACAGCTCAAATGGTACGCCCGACTCTTTGAGTACGGCGATGTCTTTGGCCGCGCCGTCCAGTTGTGCTTGGGTGCGAAACAGTTGGGTGGTGCCGAGGTTGCGAGCCTCGTAGGCAATGCCGGTTTCGGCGCGCAGCTCATCGAGGCAGTCGCGGCTGTACTCGGACAGGCGCACCATGCGCTCTTTGTTCACCGCATACCGGCTGGCGGTGCAATTGCGCAGCATCTGCGCCATCCACAAGTATTGGTCGATATTACCGGTGGCTTTGATTGCCAAGGGTGCGTGGCGCTCCATCAGCCATTTAATGGCCTTGAGTGGTACGCCCGGCGCGGCCCACGGCGAGGCGTAGCCTGGGGACACTTGGCCGGCGTTGGCGAAGCTGGTTTCCATCGCCACGGCAGGTTGACGGTCTACGACAACAACGTCGAATCCGGCTCGAGCCAGATAATAGGCGCTGGCCGTCCCAATAACGCCGCCACCCAATACCATAACGCGCATATTCTTATCCCTCATCGCGGCCTGCCGCAGACGTTTATTATTCAAAGCGAAGATGTGTGCAGTATAAGAAGCATTGGCCAGTGAGTTTCACTGTATAAACCGCTATATTTGGCGACAATTCTCGGCCGAATCGCTTTTTACAAAGGAGAATCTCCTATGCGTACAAATCACCAAACCAAGCGCGAATTAGACAAGATCGACCGCAACATTTTGCGCATCTTGCAGGCTGACGGCCGCATCTCGTTTACCGAATTGGGCGAGAAAGTCGGGTTGTCGACCACGCCGTGTACCGAGCGGGTACGCAGGCTGGAGCGTGAAGGGATCATCATGGGCTACAACGCTCGGCTAAACCCGCAGCACTTGCAGGGCAGCTTGCTGGTCTTTGTCGAGATCAGCCTCGACTACAAGTCCGGCGACACCTTTGAAGAGTTCCGACGTGCCGTGCTGAAATTGCCGCATGTCTTGGAGTGCCATTTGGTGTCCGGGGACTTCGATTATTTGGTGAAAGCACGGATTTCCGAGATGGCGTCGTACCGTAAATTGCTGGGCGATATTTTGCTCAAGTTGCCTCATGTACGTGAGTCAAAGAGCTACATCGTGATGGAAGAAGTCAAAGAAAGCCTCAACCTGCCGATCCCGGATTAGATCTCGCTCCTATCGCGGGTATTTGCGGTCAGAAGTGCTGATCCAAAAACGCAAGATACTGCGCCCGAATATCGGCGGTTTCATTCGCCAAATGGTGTCTAGCCTCTGGTATCAACAGCACCTTGGGTTGATAAAACTTGGCGTCCAGCACCGCGAGGTTGTGTTGCCAGTCTACGGTTTTGTCCGCCTGACCCTGAATCACTAAGGGTTGGCGGGCGCTCGCAGGCATCGCCTCAATGCGCGGAATCCAGCGCGCCATGGCACCGACCCAAGCCGTTGGTAGGCGTACGGGTTGTAACGGGTCGGCCTGCAAAAACGGCATAAACTCAGGGTCGTTGGTGTTTTCGCTGAAACGTCGCTCAATGCCTTTAACGAACGGTCTGAGCAAGTAATAGCTGAGCTTTGACCACTGCCAGTCTCTGGGCCGTACTAACGGTGCCAGCAAGACTGCCTGACCTTGAGCCGGAGTTTTATCGCCGTAATGCAGCAAGTGATCCAGCACTACCGCGCCGCCGGTACTTTGCCCAAGCAAATGCCAAGGTTGAGGCAGTGACAGGGACTGGGCTTCGATAAATAGACCTTGCAGCGCCTCTTGGTACTGATTGAAATCGCCAATACTGGCGCGCTCTCCACTGGAGAGGCCATGCCCTGGCAAGTCGCAGGCAATGACCACAAAACCGTGATCCAAACCCCACTCAATCAGATGACGGTACAGCCCCATGTGATCGTAAAAGCCGTGGATCACAAACAGCGTTGCCACGGGGGTGGACTCAGGCCACCAGACCTGGCTGACCAGATCGAAGCCCCCTGCGCTGAAGCGCCCCAACTGTCGACGTACTGGCGCTGTACGCTGCGGGAAGTCCAAGCCATAAAAATGTTGGTACGCCAAATCCTCACTCGATAAAGGCTGACCTGCGGCTAACGGTTGTAAATGAGAGCGCAGGGATTCGGGGGAAAACGCGGCGGGCATAGAGGGTTCCAAACAGTAAGGCGTGAAGGCTGAACAGTCTTTATAGACCGACGATAGTCTGCTGTCCGTTTAAGCATGGCAAGCTATGCGCCCTTTCTGGAGCATTCAGCATGCCCGTATCGACCCCTAAGACTTGGCTTTCTTGGCTGCTGGTGCTGACCTGCGCCATAGGTGTGTGGGCGGCCTACCATTGGTTTGAGGGGCGTTACCTCCGTGCGTTCAACGACCAGACGGCCTTATTTGCCGGTGACGTGCTGGCCCTGCCCGCTGAACTCGCTGGGCCAGGGCCGATTCGCGTGGTGCACTTCTGGGACCCCGCTTGCCCGTGCAATGTTGGCAACCAGCAGCACCTTAGCGAATTGCTGGCGACCTACGCGCCGCAAGGTGTCGACTTTTATGCGGTGCAAAAGCCCGGCACCCACGGCCAGTTGCCCGCCACTTTGGGCGCGATCAAACCCTTGCCCACCCTACCCGGCGCTGAACGGCTGAGCGTCAGCCCGGCGGTTGCCATCTGGGATCGCAGCGGCCAACTGGCCTACTTCGGCCCCTACAGCGAAGGCGTCACCTGCAACGCCAGCAACAGCTTCATCGAACCCGTGCTGCAGGCATTGATCCAAGGCCGCAGCGTCAGCGCTACCCATACCCTGGCGGTGGGATGTTATTGCTCGTGGTCGTCGAAACAGTCACCGCCCATGCGGCTTTGAAAGCAATGATTGGCCGGGAAGGGCTCGAACCTTCCACCTCACCCTTATCAAGAGTGCGCTCTACCCGCTGAGCTACCGGCCAGTTAACTTATCCACAGCCTGTTTACCTGCATGCCCATCCCAATAGCGCTGTCCTGCCCACAGCATCAAGCTGGCGACGAAACAACAGAGGGCGAGGCTGGTAAATACCGCCTGAATGTCCAGCATTGCGCCAGTACTGCGTCCAGCGAGAATGACACCGAAGCCAGCCGCCAAGGTGATGATGGTTTTGGTCAGGCCGCTGGCCACTCCCGCTACGTGCTCACCCACAACAGCCTGCGTTGCGATTAAGGTCAGCGCATTGGCGACCCCTAAAAATCCGCCACACAAGGTGACCAGCAACAGATAGAGCAACTCGCTTTGTGCAAACGCAGCGCCCAGCAGTAACGTCGCGCTGGCGCACAGGCAGGTAGCCATCGCTCTCACTGCGCCAGATGGCGGGATGCGGCCAGCAATGGGCCCACCGCAGGCCAGAAGCACCGCAGGGCCAAGGAATGCGACACCTGCTTGCAAGGGGCTCAACCCCCAGACGCTTTGCAACGACAACGGCACCACAAACAGATGCACTACCGTCGAGGTATTCACCACGGCCCCGGCTAACGTCAACATCCAGTACGGTGCATTACGAAACAGGCAGGGAGCGATCAGAGGGGGGGGCGGCGTGTTTTTCGCGCCAGGCGAACAGGCTGAAACTGAGCACCAGTGCGCCGACGATCAAGACCGTTTGCGGGCTTGCCCATGCGCGAGTGCCCAGTTCATCCAGCAAGAAGCCGAAGGCAACCAGCCCCACACTGACCAACAGCAACCCCAGCCAATCAACGGCTGTGCGCTCGCTTGGCGTGTGCTGCCCGGCTATTGGCCAACAACACCCGAGTGCAAACAGCACCACGGGCAGATTGATCCAGAAAATAAACCGCCAACTGAGCCATTGGCTCATCGCTGCCCCTATAAAAGGGCCAATCACCGTGGCGATCGCCCCAAGCCCTAGCGCCAAACCCATTGCCCGACCGCGACGTGCGCTGGGGTACACATGGCTCAACAGTGCGAGGCCCGAGGGCATGATGCAGGCGGCGCCGATGCCCTGGAGCACACGCGCAGCAATCAGCCCGTTCAGTGTCGGCGTAACGGCACACAGCAATGACGCCAGGCCGAACAGCGACAGCCCTGTGCACAACATACGGCGATGGCCAATACCATCACTCAACCGCCCGGCAGCCAGCATAAACGTACCGACGCAGAGCAAATAGCCACTCACCACCCACTTAACGTGAGCAACCGACGCCGCAAAATCATGGGCGATGGGCAGTAGCGCCAGATTCAATGCAAACGCATCCAGCTGAATACAAAAAATCCCGGCTGAAAAGGCCAGTAATGCCAGACGTTGTGACCGCTCAGAAGTAGATCTCATAGCCACCTGCGGGTTAGCGTTCAATACAGGCCCACTGAATGGGGTTGGTACGTCTGGTCAAGAATGGATGTGAGGAACTGCTCAAAGTCGGCCACTAACTCAAGGCCATGCTGTGGCTTATAGGTGTAAAGGCCTTCGCACATCTGCTTATCGAGGCTGCTGTCGAGAAACAACGCGTATGAAAAACGGTCCTCTTTGGCATGTTCAGGTCGCTGCTGCACGACCCTGTGTGCGACTGCCGCGACGGGCCTAGCTGTGTGCCGGGTCAGGATCAATCGTACACCCGACACGAAGCTGCTTTAGAGGCCGTTGGGCCTACAAAAATAGGACAGTTGCGCACTCCATCGCAGCCTCGAGCCTCGTCAGCGACTACAGGTCAGGCGCTCATGCCGCGCTGTTGGACGACGTCGAAGATGTCGTTGGCATCTTGTAGCAATAGGCGGGCGATGTTGGTGACAGTGCTTATGTCGCTCGGGTCGTTGTTGTCCATTGGGCTACAGGCAAAGACGGTGAGTAATTTGTGCAACGCGTGTAGGCGTTCGGCCACGCAGGCATGTAAATCAGACAACGGTGCTTGGCTGTCGATAAAGAGCACGGGAGCTTGGGTGGTCAGGGTGTCGAGGGGGATAAAGCGCTGGTGCGGGGTTTGGGTGGTCATGAATACAGTACCTATAGAGAACCAAAAGTACTGTCACCGTTCGCTGCGAAACGAGTTAGGTGGCAGTTGTACGCGGGTTCGCAGACCGAGCTATAGGTTCCTCGGCAGACCCGAAGGTCTCCCACGTACAACCGCCATAAAACGAAATTGCAGGAACAAATAAGCTCTTGCAAGTAGATTTTTGGCGAGTGATACCTATAGCGGTTGGGCTGCGAAACCCTGTCACTGACCAAGGTCAGCGAACGGAATGGACTATAGGTGGCGACTTATTCACAGGCAAGTTTACTCCTGTACGCCTGCGCTGGATTATCTGTAGGAGACTCCCTGTCGTCCAGACGAGGCACAAAGGCTGCGATCCACTGCTGGCAGTCGTTGGATGCATCTCTATTTTTGTAGGAGCTGGCGCAGCCTGCGATCTTTTGATCTTTTATCGCAACATCAAAAGATCGCAGCCTGCGGCAGCTCCTACGCGGGGTATTTGTCTGCCAACACACCGTGTGGTGTCTTTTTAAATCAATAACTTACTTCATGTTTGATAGGAGCGAGCACGCTCGCTCCTACAGTGGGAAGTGGGGTTGGGTTATTTCAGTGCGTAATTCAGTACGATCCCCGCAAAGATTGCCAAGCCAGCCCAGTGGTTGTGCAAAAACGCTTTGAAGCAGCGCTGCGGGTCGCGGTTGCGGGTGTACCAGAACTCCCACACAAAACACCCCGCCGCCGCTAGCAGGCCGAGGTGGAACCAGCCGCCTAGGTCAAAGTGTGCACCGGCCAGCAGTAAGCAGCCCAGCGCCAAGCCTTGCAGGCAAAGGATGATCACGCGATCCGCATCACCAAACAGGATGGCGGTGGATTTGACGCCGATTTTTAGGTCGTCGTCGCGGTCGGTCATGGCGTAGTAGGTGTCGTAACCCACGGTCCATAGCAGGTTGGCGATGTACAGCAACCACGCCGCCGCAGGCAGGCTGCCGGTTTCGGCGGTGAAGGCCATGGGCATGCCCCACGAGAACGCCGCGCCCAGCACCACTTGCGGGTAGTAGGTGTAGCGCTTCATGAATGGGTAGGTAGCGGCGAGCGCCAACCCACCGAATGACAGCCAGATGGTGGTGGCGTTGGTGCACAGCACGAGTAGGAAGCTGACGCCCATGAGCAGCGCAAAAAACACTAAAGCTTCTTTGCTGCTGATTTTTCCGCTGACCAGAGGCCGCTGTTCGGTACGTTTGACGTGGCCGTCGACTTTGCGGTCGGCGAAGTCGTTGATCACGCAGCCGCCCGCTCGGGTCAGGATCACGCCAAACACAAAGATCAGCAGGATGCCGAGTGAAGGCACGCCCTCGGCGGCAATCCACAGGGCCCACAAGGTTGGCCACAGCAGCAAGTAAATGCCGATCGGCTTGTCCATCCGGGCCAGTTGGATAAAGTCCCAGGCACGCGGGTTCAGGCGGTTTAGTGATTTGAGCAGGCTCAGGTACATCAGGTGTTCTCCGACCGGGTACTCAGGGCGACCCACAGATTAGGCAAGAAGACTTCGGCCACCAGCAGGCTTAACGGGCCGCGCGTGAAGCGGGAGCGGCGCGCCCACAGGCCATCAACTTGGTCAACAGTTGGGTAGCTGCACACCTGCAATGCGCCGCGCTCAAAGGCGTCATCGCAAAACAGCAACTCGCCCAGTGAGCGTGTGCCTAGCGCGTCCATGTTCAAGCCGCCTTCTTGCAGGGCACTTTTTGCCGCGACGCTGCGGGCAAACACCCACGGTTGCTGATGGCCGAGTAAGTGCACCTCGCGCACCCAGCCCTGACTGTTCTCAGGTAAGTCGAGGGCGGCGCACTCGTCGGCGCGCAGTGTTTGCCAGCCTTCGAATAGCGGTAGTACGCTGAAAGCACCGTCTGAAAGAGCAGTAAGACGGCGGGTTAAAGACCCTTGATCGAACAACCAGTCGAGGGTTTGTTCATCGGGCAATGTCAGAAGATCGCTTTGCTCAAGCCAGACAGGCGAGACCAGCGGGAAAGTTATGTGCGGCACGGTGGGTCATAATTGGCAGCCATTGAGGTCGGCGAGCTTATCACGCGGATCTTTGTATGAGCGTTTGAGCGGCCATTGGCAGTCGCCGTACTTGCATCTGTCGGTGTTGATCAGTACAAACGCCCTGAAATTCAGCGAGCAACACGGCCGATTGATAAGAGCCTGTGCCCTCGCCCCCAGCCTGAACGAAAGGAAGTACCCCTGTGAAAAAGTGGCAATGCATCGTCTGTGGACTGATTTATAACGAAGCCGATGGTTGGCCAGATGACGGCATCGCCCCTGGCACGCTATGGCAAGACGTCCCTGAAGACTGGCTGTGCCCAGACTGCGGGGTTGGCAAGATGGATTTCGAAATGATCGAAATCGGCTGATCTGCCATCTTTTAAATTGATTCACCTTGGAGATTGGAATGAACGCACCTGTGGTGATCGTTGGTACTGGGCTGGCTGGCTATAACTTGGCCCGGGAGTTTCGCAAGCTGGACAGCGAAACGCCTCTGCTGTTGATCACGTCCGACGACGGGCGCTCCTACTCCAAGCCGATGCTGTCTACCGGCTTTGGCAAGAATAAAGAAGCCGACGGCTTGTGTATGGCGATGCCTGGCGCCATGGCCGAGCAGCTCAAGGCGCAAGTGCGCACTCATACACGTGTCAGCGGGATTGATCCGGGCCACAAGCAATTGTGGATCGGTGAGGAAGCGGTGCCCTACCGCGACTTGATTCTGGCGTGGGGCGCGCAATCGGTGCAGGTGCCGATTGAAGGCGATGCGCAGGATGCGATCTTCTCGATCAATGACCTCGAAGACTACGCCCGCTTTCGTGCGGCAGCCGCGGGCAAGCGTCGAGTGCTGATCTTAGGGGTCGGCCTGATCGGCTGCGAATTCGCCAATGATTTGCTCGCGGGCGGCTACGAGGTTGAGCTTGTGGCGCCGTGTGAACAACTGATGCCGACCCTGCTGCATCCTGCCGCTGCCGCAGCGCTGCAATCAGGTCTTGAAAGCCTGGGCGCGCGCTTCCACCTCGGCCCGCTTCTGACCCGCTTGCAACGCTCAGAGACTGGACTGGAGGCTCATTTGTCGGACGCCAGCGTCATTGCCTGTGATGTGGTGGTGTCGGCTATTGGCCTGCGTCCACGGACCGATTTGGCCGCCGCCGCTGGGATTCGAGTCAACCGCGGCATTGAAGTGGACCGTCAGCTCAACACGTCTCACGACAACATCTACGCGCTGGGTGACTGCGCGCAGGTCGATGGTCTGAGCTTGCTCTACGTGATGCCGCTGATGAGCTGCGTACGTGCGTTGGCACAAACGCTGGCGGGTAATCCGACAGCAGTTAGCTACGGAGCAATGCCAATTACTGTCAAAACGCCAGCTTGCCCGCTGGTGGTTTCGCCGGTGCCGCGGGGTTATGAGGGTGTCTGGACGGTGGAAGGTCAGGGTACAGACATCAAAGCGTTATGCCGCGATGCTGACGGTCAACTGCTCGGCTATGCGCTGACGGGTGAGGCCGTTCGCGAGAAACTGGCGCTGAACAAAGAGTTACCCGCTCTACTGGCGTAAACGCCTTACGCTTTGTCGTGTACGTCATTGCTATGTCTCAACAAAGCGTCTGCTGAGGGTGGCGTGTGTCATGGGCGCATGCCATCCTCACACCTGTCTGCCGCAGAGTAGAGCCTGCGGCGCCTTGGTCGCTGCTCCATAGAAGAGCAGCACGGACATAACAACAAAAAACCGTCAAAGAGGCTTCATCATGCGTAAACCAGAACTCGCCGCCGCTATCGCTGAAAAGGCTGACCTCACTAAAGAGCAAGCCAGTCGCGTACTCAATGCTGTGCTTGAAGAAATCACCAACGCCCTGCACCGCAAAGACAGCGTCACGCTGGTCGGCTTCGGTACCTTTATCCAGCGCCATCGTGGTGCACGTACCGGGCAAAACCCGCAAACCGGTGAGCCGGTCAAAATCAAAGCCAGCAACACCGTGGCCTTTAAGCCCGGCAAATTCCTTAAAGACAGCGTCAACCCTTAAGTCAGGGCTAGGCCGCTATGCGAAGCGGTCTTAAGGAACGGGCAAGCTGGCTTGCCCGCTCTTAATCATCACGGGGTTGATCATGCGGCCATAAGTGGCAAAAAACCGTGTATCTGCGCCTAATTTATCAAGACTGTGGTTTTATCCGTTCAAATCGTTACACTGCGCCGGCTCACTATTTCCCCCGAGGCCGCGTACATGAAATTTCGTTTTCTGCTCTGGATGCTGGGCTTTTTGATGGGCAAGGCCAGCCGCAAAAATCCAGCGTTTCAACAGCAATTAGTCGATAAAGACTTAGTTTTCCAGCTGCAAACCCTAGACGGCACAATCGCCCGTCACTTCAAAGTTAAAGACCAGCGCATTACCAGCCATTCGGGCTTATACCCGGATCCGGTGTTTGCCATCGCCTTTAAAGATGCAGCGTATGGCTTTGACACGATGCAAGCCAAGAACAAGCAGTTGGCGTTCATGACCGGGATTCAGGACAAGTCGATTCAGATCAAAGGTAATCCGGCGCAGGTCATCTGGTTTCAGGGCCTTACCAAGTACCTCAAGCCGCGTAAGAAGCCCAAGGCTTGATCGTCAAATTGTTGGAGCGAGCTTAGCCAAAGAACCAGTAGCACACCGCAATCGCTGCCACCACGCCCGCAAATTCGGCCAGCAAAGCGCAGCTGACGGCGTGTCTGGCGCGTTGGATGCCGACTGCGCCGAAGTACACCGCCAGCACATAGAACGTGGTTTCCGTACTGCCCTGCACTGTTGCCGCTACTAATGCTGGGAAGCTGTCCACGCCTTGGGTCTGCATGGTTTCAATTAGCAATGCGCGCGCCGCGCTGCCTGAAAAGGGTTTGACCATCGCCGTCGGCAGCGCATCAACAAAGCGGGTGTCCCAGCCCAGCCACTCGACTAAATGGCGAATCCCATCCAGGCCAAAGTCCAGCGCGCCCGAGGCCCGCAATACACCGACCGCGCAGAGCATCGCCACCAGATACGGCAGCAGGTTCTTGGCCACGTCGAAGCCTTCCTTGGCCCCTTCGACGAACGCTTCATAAACCTTGACCTTGCGCAGTGCTCCAATCACCAGAAACAGCATGATCAGCCCGAATAACGTCAAGTTGCCCAGAATCGAGGACAGGCTGGCCAATGCGGCCGCTGACAGGCTCGCGAGCAACGCCATAAACCCGCCCAGAATCAATGCGCCCGGCACCAGATACGCTAACACCACCGGGTCCCACAGCCGCAGACGTTGGACGATAGCCACC
>NZ_LLWH01000201.1 GCF_001411475.1 Pseudomonas endophytica
CACCGGTGGGCGTGCCTCCGAAACCACCGGTGGGTGTGCCTCCGAAACCACCGGTGGGCGTACCCCCGAAACCGCCGGTAGATGCGCCACCAAAACCACCGGTGGATACGACGGCGAAACCTCCCACCACGGCTCCTACCAGTGGAAGTAAAAACACACACAGCGATCTCAAACGGGAGTTTCTTGCAAGTTTCGTTGCTCCAGTGCTCGTTGCCTATACCGTGAATGAGTTAACTGGCCAGCGATCACCTATACACCCGCAAGGCAGTCAGCTTAATGCAGACGGCACGGTAACCTATCCAGATGGCTCTGTAGCGCTTACAGATGGTTCGGTAAAACATCCTGACGGAAGCGTTACTAAACCGGATGGACTTCGTGTCTATGCCAATGGCGATACGTTTAATGACACCACAGGTGTCTACACGTTTGCCGATGGTGTCATTTCACAGGCTGTGAAAAATAGCAGTGGGGTGTGGGAGTACCCTGATGCTAAGAATCCTGGAGAGAGTAAGGGGGATGCTGTAGCGCCTCCAGAGAGTTCGGCTAAAGAGCCAGATGCAAGTACCACGTTGTCTGACCCTTTGCACACCTACGGTGACGGGGACACTTTTAATAAAGTTACCGGTGTTTTTACCTATAAGCACGGTGCAACTGTCCAGTATGTAAGAGACAGCAACGGTGAATGGATGCTTCCAGATCCGCAATAATCCAGTTCTTGGTGTGCGGTTCAGGATTAGATCGCGAGATTGTTAGCTGTCTCGTCAATATCTTTTAGTGTGCACTGAACCACGCACGTCATACATCTGCAGTGTGCAACGCTTGATCAACATTGATCGAGCGTTGGACACTCATAGGGCAGATGTATCAACCCTCTAAAAACTGTTCAGCGTGGTGGCAGGCCACCTGCCGGTTGTCGAGCAAGCGCAACGCTGGCTCGTGGGTGCTGCAAAACTCGGTCGCATAGGCACAGCGCTTATGGAAGGCGCAACCCGTGGGCGGGTTGAGCGGGTTGGGCAACTCACCCACAATTTTGATCTTCGGCTTGAGTGGCTCTGGGTGGATGGTCGGTGTCGCTGACAACAGCGCCTGGGTGTAGGGGTGCAGTGGCCGGGTGTAGATCTCTTCTTTAGGGCCCAGTTCTACCGGGCGGCCCAAGTACATCACCAGCACGTCATCGGCTACGTGCCGCACCACCGCTAGGTTGTGCGAAATGAAGACGTAAGCTGTATTGAACTCTTGCTGCAAATCCATAAACAGGTTGAGTACCTGCGCTTGAATAGAGACGTCGAGCGCGGAGGTCGGTTCGTCAGCCACCAGTACTTTAGGTTGCAGCATCATGGCTCGCGCCAGAGCGATACGCTGACGCTGCCCCCCCGAGAACATGTGCGGGTAACGCTGGTAATGCTCAGGGCGCAAGCCGACTTGTTTCATCATGGCCTGTACTTTTTCGCGGCGTTCAGTGGCGCTGAGCGAAGTATTAATCAGCAACGGTTCGGCAAGTTGATCGCCAACTTTTTGCCGTGGGTTGAGCGAGGCATAGGGGCTTTGGAACACCATCTGCACGTCTTTGCGCAGCTGTTTACGCTCGGCCTTGTTAGCGCCCGTGACTTCTTGCCCGGCAATTTTCAGTGAGCCCGAAGAGGGCTCTTCAATCAAGGTTAGGGCGCGAGCCAACGTAGACTTGCCACACCCTGACTCGCCCACCACGGCCAAGGTTTTTCCGGCCTCAAGCTCAAATGAAACGCCGTTGAGTGCGCGTACCAGAGCGTGCCCCTTGAACAGACCACGGGACACTTCGTAATGGCGGGTTAAGTCGCGGGCAGTAAGAACAACCGTCATTACGCCACCTCCTGATTCAAGGGGAAGAAGCAGCGCACTTGGCTGTGAGCTTTGGGTTCAAGGCTCGGACGCTGTTGGCGGCAGGTGTCTTGCACATAAGGGCAGCGCGGGGAGAGCAGGCAGCCTTGCGGGCGGTCGTAACGGCCTGGGACGATACCGGGCAAGGTCGACAAACGGGCTGCGCCCATGCTGTGTTCCGGGATGGCCGCCAGTAAGGCTTCGCTGTACGGATGCGCCGGGGCATCAAATAGCCCTGGTACGTGACCGACTTCGACTGCTTGGCCGGCGTACATGACACAGACGCGCTGTGCGGTTTCCGCCACGACAGCCAAGTCGTGAGTAATCAAGACCAGCGCCATGTTTTGCTCGCGTTGCAAATTGAGCAGCAGGTCCATGATCTGGGCTTGGATGGTGACGTCCAAGGCCGTTGTGGGCTCATCGGCAATCAGCAGTTTGGGTTCGGCGGCGATGGCCATGGCAATGGCGACGCGCTGGCTCATGCCTCCTGACAGTTGGTGCGGATAAGCGTTCATGCGGCTGGCAGCACCTGGGATTTCTACTTTCTCCAGCAGTTCGATGGCCCGTTTGCGAGCGTCTTTTTTCGACATCTTTAGGTGTAGGCGCAGCACTTCTTCAATCTGAAAGCCCACGGTGTAGCTGGGGTTCAGCGCGGTCATCGGGTCTTGAAAGACCATTGCCATGTCTTTGCCCACGACTTGTCGGCGTTGACGTGGGCTAAGGGTCAGCATGTTTTGGCCGTCGAAGGTCAGGGCGTCGGCAGTGATAACGCCAGGGGCATCAATCAAGCCCATCAGCGCCATCATCGTCACGGACTTGCCCGATCCCGACTCGCCAACGATGGCCAACACTTCGCCTTTATCCACAGACACACTTAAACCATCGACCACCGGTACGGCGTTGGTGTCACCAAAACGAACGCTGAGGTTCTTTATTTCTAGCAATGACATGGGCATTTCCTCAGGCGGCGTTTTTGAGTTTCGGGTCTAGCGCATCGCGCAGTCCGTCGCCCATCAGGTTGATTGCCAGCACGCTGAGCAAAATGGCCAAGCCCGGCAGGCTCACCACCCACCACGCACGTTCGATGTAGTCGCGGGCCGAAGCGAGCATAGTGCCCCACTCAGGGGTTGGCGGTTGTACGCCCAGCCCCAAAAAACCCAAGGCTGCGGCGTCAAGAATTGCCGACGAGAAGCTCAGGGTCGCCTGCACGATCAGTGGCGCCATGCAATTGGGCAGCACGGTGATAAACATCAAACGGGGCAAGCCAGCACCGGCCAAGCGTGCTGCGGTGACGTAGTCGCGGTTCAATTCGCCCATCACCGCAGCACGGGTCAGGCGTACGTAGGACGGCAGCGAAACCACTGCAATGGCGATTACGGTGTTGATTAACCCAGGGCCGAGGATGGCGACAATGGCCACCGCCAGAAGTAAAGATGGCAGTGCCAACATGATGTCCATTAAGCGCATGATGCTGGGGCCAAGGATGCGCGGGAAGAATCCGGCAAATAGGCCCAAGATGACCCCCGGAAGCAATGAAATCACGACCGATGACAAACCGATCAGCAGCGACAGGCGCGAGCCCGCAATTAAGCGTGACAGCATGTCCCGGCCTAGCTCGTCGGTGCCCAATAAAAACTGCCAATTACCGCCTTCCAGCCAGACCGGCGGGGTAAGGAGAAAGTCGCGGTATTGCTCGCTCGGGTTATGTGGTGCGACCCATGGGGCAAAAATCGCGCAGAACACGATGATGCTCATGAACATCAAACCGGCTACTGCGCCTTTGTTTTGCGCGAAGGCGTGCCAGAACTCTTTGTAGGGGGATGGATAAAGCAGGCTTTGATCCACGTCACTGGTATTGGTAGGGCTACTCATGGTCAGGATCTCAGCGCTGATGACGGATGCGTGGGTTGGCAAAGCCGTAGAGGATGTCCACCACGAAATTGACCAGAATCACCAAGCAGGCGATTAGCAGGATGCCGTTTTGCACCACGGGATAGTCCCGGGCGCCAATGGCTTCGATCAGCCATTTGCCGATGCCGGGCCACGAGAAAATGGTTTCGGTGAGCACGGCGCCTGCCAGTAGGGTGCCGACTTGCAAGCCGACGACGGTCAGAACCGGGATCAGCGCATTGCGCAGTCCGTGTACAAACACTACGCGAGCGGGCGATAGCCCTTTGGCGCGCGCAGTGCGGATGTAGTCTTCGCGCAGCACTTCAAGCATTGATGAACGGGTCATGCGGGCAATGACCGCCAGCGGGATAGTGCCCAGCACGATGGCGGGCAAAATGAGGTGATGCACCGCGTCCCAGAAGGCACCTTTTTCATCGCTGAGCAGCGTGTCGATGAGCATGAAGCCGGTTTTGGGCTCGATGTCGTAGAGCAGGTCGATGCGGTCAGAAACGGGTGTCCAGCCTAGCCCCACGGAGAAGAACATGATCAGAATCAACCCCCACCAGAAGATCGGCATTGAATAGCCGGTGAGCGCAAGCCCCATCACCCCGTGGTCAAACAGTGAGCCTCGCTTGAGCGCAGCGATAACGCCAGCCAGTAGTCCGAGAATACTTGCGAACAACAATGCCGACATCGACAGTTCAAGAGTGGCGGGGAACAGGGTGGTAAATTCGGTCCAAACGCTTTCACGGGTGCGCAGTGATTCACCTAGGTCGCCGTGGGCGAGTTTGCCGATGTAATCAAAATATTGCTCATAAAGGGGTTTGTTCAGGCCCAAACGCTCCATCGCTTGCGCGTGCATTTCTGGGTCGACCCGACGCTCGCCCATCATGACCTCTACCGGGTCGCCCGGGATCATGCGGATAAGGATGAAGGTGAGCAAAGTGACGCCAAAGAACGTGGGGATCAATAACCCCACTCGGCGGGCAATAAAACTAAACATCGTATGGTGTTCCTTATCAGCCGGTTAGGCAGGTCCGCCAGTGTCTGGGTAAATCCTGGCAGGTCTTTTTATTGTTCTACTTCACCTGGGTCGTGGCGAAATTATTATGGGTCAAAGGGCTGAGGGTGTAGCCCTCGACGTTTTTACGCATAGCTGTAAACAGCATAGGGTGGGTGACGTTGATCCACGGCTGTTCTTGATGAAATACCACCTGTGCTTGTTCATAGAGTACGGCTCGCTCTGCCGGTTCACTGATGTTACGAGCCTTGGTGATCAAGTCTTGGAAGGTTTTATTACACCAGCCGGCGTAGTTTTCGCCATTTTTGGCGGCCTCACAGCTGAGCAGTGGTGTCAGGAAATTGTCCGGGTCGCCGTTGTCACCGCCCCAGCCGGTCGACACCAAGTCGTGTTCACCTGCTTTGGAGCGCTTGAGCATTTCACCCCACTCCATGACTCGGATGTCGAGTTTAAGACCGACCTTCGCCAAATCGGATTGCAACAACTGCGCCCCTAGCATTGGATTTGGGTTGCTTGGGCCGCCGCCATTGCGGGTAAAAAGAGTGAGCGTAGCGCCTTCAGGTACACCGGCTTCTTTGAGTAAAGCGCGCGCCTTGTCCAGATCACGAGGTTGGCTGTGCAAGGTGTTGTTATAGCCCAGCATGGTGGGTGGATACGGGTTGACAGCCAGTTGCGCATTACCTTCGCCGTGCACGCTGTTTAAGTAGGTTTGTTTGTCGAAGGCCATGTCGATTGCTTGACGTACGCGTACATCGCTCAGGTACGTGTGACGGGTGTTCATCGCGATGTAACTGGTCATAAGGGCGGACAGTTCATCGACTTTGAGGTTTGGGTCTAAACGGATGTTTTTAACCTGATCGGGCTTGGGGTACAGCGCGATCTGGCATTCATTGGCTTTGAGTTTTTGCAGGCGCACGTTGCTATCGGTGGTCACGGCGAAAATCAGATTATCGCTCGGCGGCTTGCCCCGGAAGTAATCCGGATTGGCCTTGAAGCGCACTTGAGCGTCTTTGCTGTAACGCACAAACATGAACGGCCCAGTGCCGATAGGTTTGCTGTTGAGGTCTGCGGTGTTGCCTGATTTGAGCAGTTGATCTGCGTACTCGGCGGAATAGATCGAGGTGAACGGCATGGCTACGTCGCGCAGGAACGGCGACTCGGCGTGGTTGAGGGTGATTTTGACGGTCATGTCGTCAACTTTTTCGACACGCTTAAGCAGGTCTTTAAAGCCCATGCTCTCGAAATAGGGGTAACCGACCAACGACTGAGCATGCCAAGGGTGCTTGGGGTCTAGCTGGCGTTGAAAGCTCCAGACCACGTCATCGGCGTTCAGGGCTCGGGTCGGTTTGAAGTAATCGGTTGTATGAAACTTCACATCGGGGCGCAGGTAAAACGTGTACTCAAGCCCGTCCGGGCTGATCTCCCAGCGTTCAGCCAGTGCTGGCTGTATATCGGTTGTGCCCGGTTTAAAGTCGACCAAGCGATTAAGGATGGTTTCTGCTGAGGCGTCGGCCGTGACGGCGGTGGTGTACTGAACGATATCGAATCCTTCGGGGCTGGCTTCGGTGCACACCACCAGGTTTTTGGCGTTAGCACTCACCGCCGCACTGAGCAGTGCTAGCGCAAAGGTGGTACGCAATAGGCGTTTTTTCATCATAGCCCTCTCCTGATGTGTTGAGCCTGCGAAGCACTGCGCAATGCGCGTCGAACCTTGTGCAGTGCTGTTGAGCAATATGAAACGTTTAAAGAATATTGAACGGTATGGTTGTGACCACACGGAACTCATTGATGCTGCCGTCTGCTTGGTTACTGCTGGCGCGGTGCGTGGTGTACGTCGCGCGAATAGCCGTGGCTTTTAGTGGGCCGCTTTGAATCGCATAAGATGTGCCAATGCTGAACTCCGAGTGTTTTTCACCATTCATATTACGTACATCGTAGGCAGTGCCCTTGTAGTGGGTGCCGTCAATGTCCCATCCGCGGGCGTGGTAGGCGTTGAACTTGAGGCCAGGGATGCCGTATTGCGCCATGTTGATGCTGTACGCCAGTTGCAGTGACTTCTCGTTCGGGCCGTTGAAGTCCGAGAGCAGAGAGTTGGCCAAATAGATGCCGTTGGTTTCGTGCAGGTAATCGAAGTACTCGTCGCCGACGACTTGTTGGTACGACAAACTCAACGTGTGAGCCTGATGGGTCAAGCCGAAGGCCAAGCTGTAGGCGTCATTGTTGATCTCGCCCATGGCTTTTTTGCCGGTGTCGAGGGTCTTGTAGTAATTGAAATTGGTGTTCAGGCCCAGCACGGCGGTGTCGCCCAAGTCATGCACTGCGCCGAAGTAGTACTGGTTCCAGAAGTCTTCCACGTGGGTGGCATACAGCCTGGTTTTCAGGCTTTTGAAGGGTTGATAGTTGAGGCCCGCAACCGTGGCGCGATCTGTCTCGACGCCGAGGGCGCCATATTCAGTGCGAAACTTACTCAAGCTTTGTTCTGTGCGTGGCGAGACACGATCAAAGGAGCCGGCGTCGAATGTCAGGTTGTTGAACTCCTCGCTGCGCAATCCCAGCCCTTGAAAACTTGAAGGCAGTGCTCGGTTACCGATCACATCGAGGGTCGGGCTGCTGAAGTTCTGTCGGCCTACGGTCAGTGTGGTATTGGAGATACGCGCCTTGATATTGGCCAAGCCCAACTTGCTCCATTGTCCAACCGCATCGCCGTCGCTGCGGGTTAACGTGCGGTTGTTATTGCCAGCGATGTGCTTGACGTCTCGATCTAGGGCTATGGCGTTGTAAGCCGCTACTTGAGTGCTGAAGCCTACAGTGCCTTGGGTATAGCCCGAGCTGAAATCAAGGATGGTGCCCTGCGTCCAGTTGATCCGGCGCGGGGTTGTTTTAGCGGTGCCATGATCGTTGTAGGTGAACTGGCCGCCGCGACGCTTGAGTTCATTGGCGTACCAGTTGCGCGTGCTGCCGCTCAAAGTGCTCTCTTCGACAAAACCCTCGCTTTTACTTTGCTCGCTGGCGTCTGATTTGAGTTGGGTACTTATAAATTCGTCAGCATAAGCCGTTGCGGTGAGGCTGCTGATGACTAGGGCTAATAGCGCGCTGTGTGTCAGTTTCATGGTTGAAGCTCCTATCGTTATTTTTATTGCCGTCTTCTAGCGACACGGCTCTGGGGCTACGTTTTGAGCGTTGTGGATGTTTGCTTAGGTAATACTTCGGCGTGCCACCGGGTGTGGCCTGCTGAGGTACTTGTGAGTTTGGGGGGCTCAGTCGTCGAGGCTGACACCCGAGAATGAGTTGCGACCAAAGGGGCTGACCTGAAACCCCTGCACCTTGTTGTTCAAAGGCTGGTTGACCGTTGAGTGGGCAATCGGAGTGATCGGGACGTGTTGCTTGATCATCTGTTGGGCTTGTTTGTACAAGACCGTTCGTTGGTCGCGGTCAGTGATGGTCTTGGCCTTTTTGACCAGCGAGTCGTAGGTCTTGTCGCACCATAGGGAGTAGTTGTTGCCGCCGATGGCGTCACAGCTATAAAGGGTGCCAAGCCAGTTATCCGGGTCGCCGTTGTCGCCTGTCCAGCCGATTAGGGTGATGTCGTGCTCGCCTTTTTTGATGCGCTGGATGTACTCCCCCCACTCATAGCTGACGATCTTGACCTTGAGCCCGATCTTGCCCCAGTCGGATTGCAGCATTTGCGCCATGAGCTGGGCGTTCGGGTTATACGGGCGTTGCACCGGCATGGCCCATAAGGTGATTTCGGCTCCATCTTTGACCCCGGCAGCTTTAAGCAGCGCTTTGGCTTTTACAGGGTCGTAAGGGGCGTCGACGATTGTTTGGTCATAGGACCATTGTGTTGGTGGCATGGCATTGACCGCTTTTTGCCCGACCCCCTGATACACCGCCTTGAGAATGGCGTCTTTGTTGACGGCCATGTCCAGCGCTTGACGCACCGGCAGTTGATCGAGTGGTGGATGTTGGACGTTGTAGGCGATGTAACCCAAGTTGAAGCCAGGCTTTTCAATGACCTTCAACCCAGGGTCAGCTTTTAGCCCAGCTACTTCGGCAGGGCGCGGATTAAGTGAAATTTGGCACTCGTTTTTGCGCAGCTTTTGCATACGCGCCGAGGCGTCGACGCTGATCGAATAAATAAGGTTATCGAGTTTGACTTGGTGAGGGTTCCAGTACGCTGGATTGGCGGCATAACGGATGTTCGAGTCTTTTTGATAGCGCTTAAACACGTAGGGACCGGTGCCGATCGGTTGTTGATTGATGTTGCTGGGCTTACCGCTTTTGAGCAGTTGATCGGCATACTCGGCTGAGAGAATTGAAGCAAAGCTCATGGCCAAGTTTTGTATAAAGGCGGCATCCACCGAGTTGAGCGTCATGACCACGGTCATCGGGTCAGTTTTTTGGACGCTGGCGATGTTCTTGTTCAGGCCCATACCGGTGAAATAAGGAAACTCGGTTGGGTAAGCCTTACGAAAAGGATGCTCGGGGTTGAGCATGCGATTGAAGGTGAACAGTACGTCATCGGCGTTAAAGTCGCGGGTCGGGGTAAACCACTTGGTGGTATGAAATTTCACACCTTCGCGCAGATGAAAGGTGTAGGTCAGGCCGTCATCGGAAATCTCCCAATGAGTTGCCAGCGCAGGGGCGGCCGCCGTACCTCCTTTTTCAAATTCTGTCAGGCGGTTATAGATAGGTTCGGCAGCATCGTTATCGGTGGCAGTGGTGTATTGCGCGGTGTCAAAACCGGCTGGGCTACCTTCTGAACAAAACACCAAGCTGTTAGCCGCGTGCGTGAGAGGGCTGCAAGCGATTACGCCAGCACTGAGCAACACAGATAGAACCAGAGGATTGCGCATCGCGTTCCCTATTTTTTATTGTTTTATGTTCTGAACGACAGCGTCGTTAGCGACGGGTTGGTTCAGTACAGTTTTAGCGTCAGCTATAGAGCTGCACTTGGCGCAACAAGCTGGCCGTGCGTCGAAGTTAGGGGGCTTAAGCGGGGGAGTAAATGCGGCATGGCTGACAAGAGCGTAGGAAACGTCTCGGATTGAAGTGGCTTCTGATGTAGGTGAAAGCACTCTTGAGTGAAGGCAGTTTCTGAGTTGCTCGGAGGGCAAGTGAATGCGGTGTTGTCACCGCATTCACTTTTGACTTACTTGCTGAGACTTACGCCATAAAAGGAGTTGAGGCCAAACGGGCTGATCTTGAAGCCCTCAACGTTTTTGCGCATCGGCTGATAAACCGTTGAGTTGGCAATCGGAGTCATTGGCACCTGGTTTTTGAGTAGTTGTTGAGCTTGTTGATACAGTTTTGTGCGCTCAGAGATATCGGTGGTGGCCCTAGCAGCTTTAACCAGCTTGTCGAATTCGGGGTCACACCACTTAGAGAAGTTGTTGCTGCGCAGTGCGTCGCAACCGAACAGGGTATCGAGCCAGTTGTCTGGGTCACCATTGTCGCCGCTCCAGCCAATCAACATGGCGCCGTTCTCGCCGCTTTTGGAGCGCTTGATGTACTCGCCCCATTCAAAAGTGGCGATCTTGGTCTTGATGCCGATCTTGCTCCAGTCTGATTGCAGCATCTCGGCCATTAACTTGGCGTTCGGGTTATAGGGGCGTTGAACGGGCATGGCCCACAAGGTAATTTCTGTGCCTTCCTTGATCCCGGCCTCTTTGAGCAGTGCCTTGGCTTTTGCCAAATCGTAAGGGGTGTCTTTGATCGTGGTGTCATACGACCACTGCGTTGGAGGCATGGAGCCCACCGCCAACTGGCCTGCACCCTGATAAACCGCGTCGATGATTTGCTGTTTGTTAACCGACATGTCCAGCGCCTGACGAACTTTGAGCTGAGCCATCGGATTTGGCTCGCTATGGCCTTTGATTTTGTCCATCACGTTGTAAGCGATGTAGCCGAGGTTGAAGCCCGCTTCGTGCGGCATTTTCAGATTTGGGTCGTCTTGGAGGGATTTAAGGTCGGCAGGTCGAGGGAAGAGAGTGATCTGACATTCATTCTTTTTCAGCTTCTGGACCCGAACAGACGGGTCAGTGGTGATGGCGAAAATCAGGTTTTTGATTTTGACGTCTTCAGGTTTCCAGTAATCCTTGTTGCCCGTGTAACGGATATTTGAGTCTTTCTGGTAGCTCTTGAATATAAACGGGCCGGTGCCAATGGGTTTTTGGTTGATGTCCGTAGGGGTGCCAGCCTTGAGCAGCTTGTCCGCATATTCGGCAGACTGGATGGAGGCAAAACTCATCGCCAGGTTTTGGATAAAGGCTGCATCCACTTTATTTAGGGTGAATGTGACGGTGTTGTCGTCAATTTTTTCGATCGACTTGATGTTTTTGTCCATCCCCATGCCGATGAAGTAGGGGAACTCGGTCGGGTAGGCCTTACGGAACGGCATGTCTTTGTCGAGCATGCGGTTGAACGTGAAGAGCACGTCATCGGCGTTGAAGTTGCGGGTAGGCGTGAAGTACGGCGTGGTGTGAAACTTGACGCCTTCACGCAGATGGAAGGTCCAGGTCAAGTTGTCTGGCGAGACATCCCAGTGGGTCGCCAGCCCCGGCTCAACGCTGGTGCCGCCGCGTTGGAACTGGCTCAGACGGTTGTAGATTGTCTCAGCGGAGGCATCGAAGTCTGTGCCCGTGGTGTACTGGCCCGGGTCAAAACCGGCTGGGCTGCCTTCAGAGCAATACACCAAGCTGGTTGCTGCTTGGGCCGGGGGTGAGCCTACCAGCAGGCTGGCGCCCATCAAAAAAGGAATGACCGCGTGTTTGAGCATGGAAACCTCATGATTTTTGTCATTTTTAGTGTGAGGGCGACCTTGTGAATCAGCCTCTCGATACTTCCCTCTCCCGACATGGCGCTACATCCTCTTAGCAGCACTGGGTTAACCATAGACCGATCATGCGTCGTATACCTGATCACTGATGAGTGATGACGTTGATCGTCTGCGCCACAATGGGGCATGTCTTGGATAAGCACATTCAAAACATCTGCAACGGGTGTGCACAGGTTTGGGGGTGTTACTTATCAAGGCTCTTGGCAGGAAAAGATGTCGGCATAAGTTTGTTTTGTGCGTAGGAGTAATCCCTTTTTCATGTGAGTTTTAGTTTGGTGCGAGCACAAAAAAGCCCTTGAAGCTTGAGGGCTACAAGGGCTTTGGCTGACGCAATGCTGCTTATTACATTTGAACTTCAATCACGCCGTCGGCGCTCATGCTGACCTCACTGGTTCCGGCTTCGACCTCGGGGGTGGGAGCTGAGTCCATGGCGGGGGCGGCGGCTTTCATCATCATTTCGCTGCGCATGTACGGCTGTGGATAACCGTTAGTGTTGAGGTTCAGGTTAACGATTTTGTAACCCTTGCCGCCCAGTGCCTCGGTGGCCAGTTGTGCGCGTGCCTTGAAGGCATTCACGGCATCTTTGAGCAGCGCATCTTCGCTGGTTTTACGCGTGGCGTTGGCGACGGTGAACTGCATGTTGCCTATTTTCAGAGTCTGCATCAGCTCGCCGGTGAGCTTGGACAAGGCTGCAAAGTCAGTACTTTCCAGACGCAGCTCGGCGCGTTCCCGCCAGCCGGTGATTTTTTGGGTTTTATTGTCGTAAACCGGGTAACTGTTGCGGTTGCCTTGGCGCAGTGTCACTGCTTTGACCTGCTTGGCTTGGCCAATGGCTTTATTCATCGCGGTTGTAATTTCAGCCGCGAGCTTGGCCGAATCGGTGTTTTGCCCCTCGGTGTACAGCGACACGATCATTAGGTCGCGTGGCACTTCTTGGCTGGCTTCTGCACGCAACGAGATCTGATTGTAATTCACCCCTTCAGCCAGCGCCGGCAGGCTGGCGAGCGCGCCAAGGCTTAGCGTCAAAAGGGCGGCAGTGCGCTGAACAGTAAACATAAAAGCTCCTTGGGTGAGGTCTGCAAGACCTATAAGACTCTGGTGGACGGCATTCGGTTCGCCCACTTACATTTTCAATACAACTGAACCCGGTTTTATAAGATCAAACGATCGCGAGCAAGCGGCTCTCACAGGAGGTGTGAGACGCTGTTAGCGCTTTTTCCAGAAAACACACTGTGGCTGTTTGCCGCACTTTTGCCTGACAGGCCGCCAGCTTGGTTATACTCCGTGCGGTCGCCTGGAGCACTCATCAGGAGAGCTCATGCTCGCCCCCGTTCAGTTATTGTCAGCCACTCGCCAAAACCTTTGGCGTCTCACCTTCATCCGCATCTTGGTGCTGGTCGCGCAAGCAGGATCAGTGGGCATCGCCTATTGGTTTCATCTGTTGCCGCTGCCTTGGTTTCAGTTATGCCTGACCTTGGGCTTTTCCGCGTTGCTGTGCGCGTTTACAGCGATTCGTTTGCGTACCACTTGGCCGGTCACTGAGCTGGAGTACGCGCTCCAACTGACGTGTGATCTGTTTATCCATAGCGCCTTGCTGTACTTCTCCGGAGGCTCAGCCAACCCTTTTGTGTCGTACTACTTAGTGCCATTGACCATCGCGGCGGTGACGCTGCCGTGGCGCTACTCACTGATTTTGACTGGAATTGCGCTGGCGCTTTATACGTTGCTGCTGATGCAGTTTTACCCGGTTGAAGCGGCGCCGTTTTTCCGTGAGAAATTGCAGATCTACGGCATGTGGCTGAGTTTCGCGTTGTCTGCGGCGGTAATTACGTTCTTCGCGGCCAGAATGGGCGAAGAGCTGCGTCGTCAAGAAGAGCTGCGCGCCTTGCGTCGTGAAGAAGGGCTGCGCGACGAGCAATTACTGGCGGTCGCCACGCAGGCCGCCGGTGCTGCTCATGAGTTGGGCACACCGCTGTCGACGATGAGCGTGCTGCTCAAAGAGATACGCCGCGATCATCTTGATCCAGAGCTGCAGGATGATTTGAGCGTGCTGCAAGATCAGGTCAAGTTGTGCAAAGAAACCTTGCAGCAATTGGTACGGGCCGCAGAGGCTAACCGTCGTCTGGCCATTGAGGTCCAAGACGTGACCGAGTGGCTTGATGAGGCGCTGAATCGCTGGCACCTAATGCGCCCTGAAGCAACGTATCGCTTTCAGTGTCTCGGGCACGCGCCGGTGCCGCGCCTAGCGCCACCCCCGGACTTGACCCAAGCGTTGCTCAACTTACTGAACAATGCCGCCGATGCATGCCCGGAGGGGTTAGAAGTAACCCTCGACTGGGATGCGTTTGACTTAACCATTAGTATTCGTGACCACGGTGCGGGTGTACCGTTGGCTATCGCCGAGCAAATCGGTAAACCCTTTTTTACGACCAAAGGTAAAGGTTTCGGCCTGGGCCTATTCTTGAGCAAAGCCAGCGTGACACGCGCAGGCGGCTCGGTAAAACTCTACAGTCATGAGGAGGGCGGTACGCTCACCGAGCTGCGCCTGCCCCACGTCGCCCGAGGAAACGAAAATGAGTGAAGAAGTTCAAGTCGAAGGCGAAGAGCTGCCGCATTTGTTGTTGGTGGATGACGACGCAACGTTTACCCGAGTAATGGCCCGCGCCATGGCTCGACGCGGTTTTCGCGTCAGCACGGCAGGCTCGGCCGAAGAAGGGTTAGTCTTGGCTCAGCAGGACTTGCCAGATTACGCAGCACTGGACCTGAAAATGGAAGGTGACTCGGGCTTGGTATTGCTGCCTAAGTTGCTCGAGCTTGATCCTGAAATGCGTGTTGTGATCCTTACCGGCTACTCGAGCATCGCCACGGCCGTTGAAGCGATCAAGCGCGGCGCGTGCAATTATCTGTGCAAGCCTGCTGATGCTGACGACGTGATGGCGGCCTTGCTGACCCAACACGCCGATCTAGAGACGTTGGTGCCGGACAATCCCATGTCGGTTGATCGTCTTCAGTGGGAGCACATTCAGCGGGTGCTGGCCGAACACGAAGGCAATATCTCCGCAACTGCCCGTGCGCTGGGCATGCACCGTCGTACCTTGCAACGCAAGTTGCAAAAGCGTCCGGTCCGACGCTGAACAGAAGCTGTCGCAGTTGCGTTGTGATTTGCAACCCAACTGCGACAAGCCCTAATCTGTTTTCAACGTGCTATTGAGTCGATCGCCCTGATCGACTCGCAGGTTGCTTTCATTCCAAGCGAGCCTGAACGATGAATCAGAATGCTGAGCCTTCTGTCGTAAATGATGCTGTGCATGGAGATTTTATTCCTCGGGTCTGGAAGCTGATAACGCCTTATTGGCGCAGCGAGGAACGTGGCAAAGCGTGGCTGCTGTTGATCGCTGTGATTGCTTTGTCGCTGTTCAGTGTCGGTATCTCGGTGTGGATCAACCATTGGTACAAAGACTTCTATAACGCCCTCGAAAAGAAGGACAGCGCAGCCTTCTGGCATCTGATTGGTTACTTCGGGCTTATTGCGGCCGCAGGTATTATCGGTGCGGTGTACCGACTTTATCTGACCCAGATGCTAACCATCCGCTGGCGTCGCTGGCTGACTGAAAAACACTTCTCTCGCTGGCTCGCCCACAAAAACTATTACCAATTGGAGCAGGGCGGTTATACCGACAACCCTGACCAACGCATCAGCGAAGACCTTAACTCGTTCACTGACGGCACACTCTCACTGGGCTTTGGCTTGATCCGAAATCTGATCAGCCTAGTCTCGTTCTCGATTATTTTGTGGGGCGTCTCGGGAAGTATCGAAGTCTTCGGGATCACTATTCCCGGTTATATGTTTTGGTGCGCGCTGGTGTATGCCGTGGTTGGCAGTTGGTTAGCGCACTTGATTGGCCGTCGACTGATTGGTCTGAGCAATAAACAACAACGGTATGAAGCTGACCTGCGTTTTTCGATGATCCGGGTTCGTGAAAACGCAGAAAGCATTGCGCTGTTCAACGGCGAAGCCAATGAGCATGAGCGATTGAGTGCGCGTTTCAGCAAGGTCTGGCATAACTTCTGGACGCAAATGAAGGTGACTAAACGCCTGACGTTCTTCACCGCGGGCTACTCGCAAATTGCCATTATTTTCCCGTTTATTGTGGCTGCACCGCGTTACTTCGCCGGCAAGATTGAATTGGGTGAGCTGATGCAAATCAACTCGGCCTTTGGCAACGTGCAAGACAACTTTAGTTGGTTCATCGACGCTTACGTGACGTTGGCCGCATGGCGCGCGACCTGCGATCGTCTGCTCAGCTTCCGTCAGGCCATGACCGACAATGAGCAGCGCCAGCCAGCAATTGATGTGCAGGCTCAAGGTGAGGGCTTAAGGATCAATGATCTGTGCTTGGAGCTGGCCGATGGCCGACCTTTGCTGCATGCCGCAAACTTGCACCTGGCGCCCGGCGAGCGGCTGATGCTCAGCGGCCGGTCGGGTAGTGGAAAAAGTACCTTATTGCGTGCGATGGGCGGTCTTTGGACGCAAGGCGGTGGGGCAATTTTTCTACCGCAGGCCCGTGGGCTGTTCTTGCCGCAAAAGCCTTATCTACCGATTGGTTCATTGCGTGAAGCGCTGAGCTATCCACAGACCAGCGATACCTATGCGCCTAAACGCTATGAAGACGTGCTGCGCACGTGTCGTCTGGAACATCTGATCCCCAAACTGGATGAGGCCAATCACTGGCAACGCGTCTTGTCTGGCGGGGAGCAGCAGCGTCTGGCCTTTGCTCGAGCGCTGCTGTATCGACCGCAGTGGTTGTATATGGATGAAGCCACCTCAGCAATGGATGAAGAAGATGAAGCTCAGTTGTACCAGGCACTCATTGAGCAGGTGCCGGGGCTGAGTATTGTCAGCGTGGGGCATCGCAGCAGCTTGGCGCGTTACCATTCTCGGCATGTGCGAATTAACTCGGGGCACCTACAGCCCCAGTAGCCGCTAAACACCTGAAGCGAGCATGACAGGCCCGAGCGTTGTGACAACCTGTCATGCCTTGTTATGTGCACGTGCTAGAGTGCCCGTCTCGCCTTTGGGAGCCGGCCATGAACCGCTTAGTTCGCTGTGTTGCACCTCTGCTGTTGTTGCTCAGTTTGCCTTTAGCCGCGGCGCCAGCGGCGACCTCGCCCGTGCATGCGCAGTTTTTACCCGCCGATGATCTACAGTTGCGCACCGAAAAGCCCGAGCAGCAGCAACTGATGCAGGTCACGTCGTATTCGGTGGTGGTCGGTAACCAGCGTCAATCCAACCAGCAACCGATTCCAGTGACGTCGCCGTTGCTGGTGCGTTTGAAGGGCAAACCTGTGAGTCAAGGCGCCACCGTGCGTGAGGTGTTGATTTCGTTCGATGGCGAGAGCAAAAGCTTGAAAAAGCCGGCTTTTGACAGTCAGAGCAAAGTTCTGACGCTCTCTTATCCGATGTCTCAATACCGAGTGGTGATGGATTTATTGCGCAACGACACCGTCTACTGTCAGTTCCTGACCTATGCCAATGGCCATATTTGGGCTGACTTGCACACCGCCAACGTGCGTGCGCGCTGAGCCTTGGGTAAACTGCGGGCCTCGTGAGTATCAGCAGGCTGGAGTCGAACATGCGTAAAGATAAGAAGCAGTTGATTGGTGATGAGATTGGCGATGAGCAGATCAAGTTGTTCCTGGACTTTGAACCTGTGGACGCGACTTCACCCTCGCTGCATAAATTGATCAAAGCCTACCGGGGGCTGCGTATTGACGACTTCGGGCGCTTTCTGACTTTTTTCAAAGAGGCCGGTTTCGATCTGGATGGCAAAGATGAGCACGGTCAGACGTTCGTCGACATCATCAAAGACCAGCGCAATGGGGCCGACTACATCGAGCTGATCAACGCCGCACGCGGCTGATTTAGCCCTGTAGGAGCTGCCGCAGGCTGCGATCTTTAACTATTCAAAAGATCGCAGCCTGCGGCAGCTCCGCTGTTTCAAGTCACCCTTTAAGACACCTCCCACAGAACCTGCGCTTTTTGCGACGGGGCGTTTTTGTGTGGGCGAACAATACTCACGTGTGCCCAAAAGGACTTTGGGCAGTCTTTTAACGTGAAGGGAATCAAACAATGGAACGCTTGAACGACGTTGTAAAAACGCTGACCTTTGGGTTTGGCTTAATGCTTGTGTGCGCTGGTGCTATCGCGGCAGATGAAGTACTGGAGGTCGAGGTGTTTAATGCGACCGCTCACAACATTTCGCCTGATCCCGATTTTGCATGGCTAGAAAACCCACTAAACGCAGGGCATGACTTTGTCGTGGAGCCCAAGTCGAGTCAGGAGCTGATGTATTACTTGCCCACGTCCCGAAGCGCAGACGCGTTTACCTACCGCCAAGGTGATCAAGCCTGCCATTTCAGTTTTGGCCATCAAACACCGAATGCTATTCACCTCAATCGCTGGGCTAAAGCCAAGTCGACTGGGTTGACGCCTATCACCTGTGCGGCTGAGTTGGTCGTGACGCCGGATGATGATGAATTTGTACGCAATGGCGGAACACGGGTTTTGTTCACCATGGGTTAACAGGCGCGTGCAACAAAAAGCCCCTGACCCGAATGGGTAGGGGCTTTGAGGCCGGCTCAGTACGCGACAACAGCGTTACGCGAGGTCGATGTCAGCCTTTTTGGGCTCAACCAGCTCCAGCAACTCAGAGTTACGGGTGCTGATGGTGCGATACAGCTCTGCATCTGTCTCTAGAGTCTTTTCCCGCGCCGGGAAAATCTCTTTGAGTCGGGCAGCCCACTCGCCTGTGGCTTTTTGCGCAAAGCAACGTTCAATCAGCTCCAGCATGATCGAAACAGTCACCGAGGCTCCCGGTGAAGCACCCAACAGGGCGGCCAGCGAACCGTCTTTGGCGGCAACCAGCTCGGTACCGAACTGCAAAACGCCGCCTTTTTTCGGGTCTTTCTTGATGATCTGAACCCGTTGACCGGCTATTTCCAAGCGCCAATCTTCAGCTTTAGCTTGCGGGTAGAAACGACGCAGCGACTGAAGACGCTCTTCCATCGACTGGCGTACTTCACTGATCAAGTATTTGGTCAGGTCCATGTTGTCACGGGCCACGGCGAGCATTGGCCCGATGTTGCCCAGACGGATCGACATCGGCAGGTCAAAGAACGAGCCGTGTTTAAGGAACTTGGTGGTGAAGCCCGCGTAAGGTCCGAATAACAACGATTTTTTGCCGTCAACGACGCGGGTGTCCAAGTGTGGAACCGACATCGGCGGCGAGCCCACGGCAGCTTGGCTATAAACCTTGGCTTGGTGAAGCTTGACCACTTCTGGGTTGTCGCAGCGCAACCATTGGCCGCTGACCGGGAAGCCGCCGTACCCCTTGCTTTCTTCGATGCCCGAGGCTTGCAGCAGTGGCAAGGCCGCGCCGCCAGCGCCGAGGAACACGAATTTGGCATCAACATGGCGGGTGCTGCCGTTGTTGGTGTCTTTAATGCTGACGGTCCAGCCGCTGCCATTGCGCTTAAGCCCAGTGACTCGTTTGCTGTACTTGATGTGCGTGCCTTCAGCACTAGCCAAATGCTTGAGCAGTTGCTGGGTCAGGGCGCCAAAGTTAACGTCTGTCCCGTTTTGCACACGAGTCGCCGAAATCGCTTGATCCGCAGGGCGGCCCGGCATCATCAACGGCATCCACTCGTTCATGACTGCTTTGTCTTCGGTGTATTCCATGTCGGTAAACGCATGGTGCTGGCTTAGCACTTCGTAGCGTTTTTTCAGGAAGGCCACACCTTTTTCACCTTCGACATAGCTCAGATGAGGCACTGGGCTGATGAAGGATTTGCACGAGCCGAAGGTCCCTTGTTGAGCCAAATGCGCCCAAAACTGTTTGGACACCTCGAACTGGGCATTGATGTGCACCGCTTTTTTGATGTCGATCGAACCATCAGCCGCTTGCGGCGTGTAATTCAATTCGCACAAGCCAGCGTGGCCGGTGCCTGCGTTGTTCCACGGGTTGGAACTCTCTGCAGCCCCCGAATCCATCTGCTCAATAACTTCTAGGGTAATACCGGGGTCGAGTTCTTTGAGCAGCACGGCCAAGGTGGCACTCATGATGCCCGCTCCAACCAGTACTACGTCGACTGCTTCGTTATGCGCCATTAACGCGTCTCCAAAATCTACGGCACCTAAGTGACGGCATAGCTGCCAGGTGTACCGAGGCCCTTTTCAGGTGAGGTCCTGGGTCACTCATGACAAGGATCGCCATGTCCGATTCTTCGCAATTTCTTGCAGCTTCAGCGGACGCCGCCAACCGGACCTTCAGGGTTCATATGAACGCACTTCAGTACTCGGGAGGCAATTCGACTTAAGGTCAAGAGCGTCCGTTTGTGCAACCAAATCCGTAAGTGGACAGGCTTTCAGTCTCGTGCTCTGGAGCCGGTCAGGTTCCTACTTGGTGAGGTTGTTGCTGACGCTAATGGTGCATGTTCAGACGCAAAACTATTCATTTGCTCGCCACACTCTTGTGAAGTTGTGAAAACCCGTTTTTTCACGCTCTCTTGAAGACGTGAACCTCAAAAAAGGGCTACCACTGCGGGTCTATGCGTGTATGCAACGCAGTGACCGAGCGACGTGGCAGCTCTGGCAGATGATGCAAAGGCGCAGGTTTGTGTCTTAAACAGCAAGCTTGCCAGCTTCACATGATCTGTGTGGGCGGCTCTCTGTGGGCGGTGCGAGGGAGCTAATTGAAGTTCATTAGCGATGCTGCGAGGCCCGATCAGGAGACGTCCTTATACTCGGGGGGAGATTGTAGCGAAGAAACGCAGTCAATTGATCCTGTTAAATGACTTTTCTTGGTCAGTGAGTCAAAGGCCCAGCAAGGTGGGTGCCGCTGAGCGGGGAGTACGTGCAGGGATACGGGCACTTGCAGGTAGAACTTGGTGCAACCAGTTGAGGCGAACTTCTTCGATCTCAACCCAATTGTCGCCAACCGGGGGTTGCTTGCAGTGTTTAAATGCTTGGCAGCGGCCCATGGCGTCTAGCCGTGCAAAGCAGCGGTGCGGTTGCAGAAACGAAAATAGCGACCATAGCCTGTTCATGGGAGAGCACCTCTTGAGTGAGTCGGTTAGACATTACCTGTAGGTCGTGACATGGCGATGTCTGGGCTATGACAAGGCAGTGACAGCATGCGGCTAGTTCCCGCAGGGGCGGCACCGCTATACTGGCGACCTGTTTTATCCAGTCTTGGAGAGATGAGCATGTTGCAACGTCTGTTGTTCGGTTTGATCACTGTGACCAGTTTGACGCTGGTCGGCTGCGCCCACAGCCCGCAACAACTAAGCCCGCAACCTAAACTGACTAAGCAAATCGCGCCTGTTGGCCGTGGTCAGCCTGTGGTGGTTCGTGTGGTTGATGGTCGTCCTTCGCCAACCTTAGGGACTCGCGGTGGTATGTACCCTGAGACGAGTTCGATCAGCGTCAGCAGCGCTGATGTGGTCCCTAAACTGCAAGCTCAAGCCGAAGCGGCTGTGCGCTTGTTGGGTTACACACCAACCACTAATGCGGCGAATGCACCGCAATTGACGGTGACGTTGGCTGAATTGAAGTATCAGTCGCCTAAAGACACGATGTATGTCACCGAAGCGACCATCGGCGCGACCTTCCGCTCGGACGTTAAAAATGCTGGCCGCAGCTACAGTGGTCGTTACAGTGCCTCACTGGACCAGCGTTTTGGCATGGCACCGAATCAGGAAACCAACACCAAGTTGGTCAGTGACGTGTTGAGCGATGCCTTGACGCGCGTGTTTGAAGATCAGTCGATCGGTCGTTTGCTCGGCGAGTAATCTTCATTAAACAAAAAAGCCCGAACTGATTGAGTTCGGGCTTTTTTGTGCCTGACAGGTTCACGCGGCTTCAGCGTAGAGCTCAAGGCGGCTGATGCCTGTGAGCAGGTCCAGCTCGGGTAAATCCGCATGGGTATGGCCACTTAGCGCGCAATAGACCAGCCAGTGATGATCTTGAACGTTAAAGGACAAGCTCTCGATTAACGCCTGTTGTTCGTCACTGGGGGCGATGAGATAGAGGCGGTCCTGGTTTTCTGCGTGCAGCATGACAAGCTCCGTGTCGAGGTCGAGGGGGCATAGAGTGGCCTCTCTTCATGACGATACGGTGACAGGGCAATTTAGGTCGGTTGTTAGGTTTAGACGGACGTTGGCCTACCTCGCGATCTTACAAAGATCGATAGATCGCGAGGCAGCCAGCTTGCGCCAGCTACAAAGGCAAGCCAGCTTTGATACGGTACTGATTACGCACAGGCATTGCGTATTGCAGCACCAGGTACGGGCGATGCTCGGCAGGGCAGGCGTCCAGACGGCGCTGCCATTCTTGCTGGGCCTTGGTCAGCTCTTCGCTTGGGAAAACCTCGGCAGCGCTCGGAACCTGCAATTGCGGATCTGCATCGCTCCACTGCGCATACGCTAGGTAATGCGCGGGGAACAGGCGATAGCCCGTCAGGATGTGTCGGTCCATTTCAGTGGCCAGCAGTTTGCTGTCTTCGAAGGGCTCAGTGATCGGCGTCGCGAAATTCACGTGCACGCGGCCTTTATAGCCGGTAATGCCGTTAGCGATACTGGTGTCATCTTCGCCCGGGGCTTTGCTATAAGTGCCCGTGGTTGCACGGATGTACAACTCGCGTGCTTTGGCTTGGTCGCACGGGTCGTACTCATAGCTGATCGACACTGGGGTCAGGTTCAGTGACTGAATAACCTCAGCGAAGGGCTCGGTTTTACGGCTCATGTGGAACATCTTCAAGATGGCCGAGTCAGTACGATCATCACCGTCTTTGGCTCTACCTTCGGCTTGAGCGATCCAGATAGATTGGCTGTCATTGCGAATTGAATGGTTGATATACGCCGACAAGAGTTGATACGCCGCCAGTTTTTCACGGCGACCGGTGATCGAACGGTGCACTATAAAGCTTTTATTCAGGCGCATCAGGTCGCTGACAAACGGCTTTTGTAGCAGGTTGTCGCCAATTGCGATGCGCGGAGTTGGCAGACCTGCATGGTAGACGGCGTAGTTAACGAAGGCCGGGTCCATCACGATGTCACGGTGGTTAGCCAGAAACAGATACGCGCTGCCGGACTTCAAGTGCTCGACGCCGGTGTAAGTCACACCGTCTGTGGCGTGCTCGATGGTACGGTCGACATACACTTCGACCTTGTCTTGTAAGGTCGCAACCGATGTCACGCCGGCGAACTCTTTGCGCAGGCGATGCGCTATAAGGGGTTTTAACAGCCAGCCGAATGCGCCTGCCAGGCGCGGAAAGCGAAAGTGGGTCAGGATATCTAGAAAAGCCTTGTCACTGAGTAGCCGGGTCAACACGGCTGGGACTTCAGTGTCGCTGTAAGGTCGGATGGTATCGAATTCGCCCATCATGCTCTCTTGTTGGAAACGGCTAGGGTTAGTACACAGGGCAGGACAAAAATGAGTCCCTGCTAATAGACCGGCGATTATACGCACAAGTCACTCTGGAGACCGCGATGCTTGAAACAGACCGCTATCAATGCCCTTATTGCGGTGAATCAGGCGAAGCCGTATTGGACTTGTCAGGGGGCGATCAACAGTACATCGAAGATTGCGCGGTATGCTGTCGGCCTATTGTGTTCATGCTGCAGACCGATGGCCTTGAGTGGATGCTCGAAGTTCATAGAGAAAACGAGTAACAGGTAAGCATCATGCAGCGGATCTACGAGCCGGAAAATTTGATGGAGGCCGAGCTTTTGCTGAGCATGCTTGCCAGTGAAGGGATCGAAGCACACCTGCTGGGGCGGGACTTGGTCGGCGGCACGGGCGAGTTGCCAGCATTGGGGTTGTTGGGGTTGTCGGTCGCCAATGACCAGGCGTTACAGGCGCGCGAGTTGATCGAAGCGTACAATGGCGCCTCGCCGCTGACCGGGGATGAGCCCGAGAGCTTCCAGGGTGTACTGGACTGCTGAGCAGCCTGTTTTCACTGTATCTATATAGAAGAGTTGTGCTGCCCCATGTGTGGACGTTTTGCCCTGTTTCGTTGGAGCCCTGCATTTGCAGGTTTGCCTGGGTTTCCGACCGATCAACAGGCTCAGTGGAACATTTCACCCAATGACTCGGTGTTGATCATGCGTGCTGGCCTTGAGCCGGATCAGCGTGAGTTGGCCCGGGCTCGTTGGGGGTTGACCCCGCCGTGGCTGACAGACCTGTCAAAAACCCCCGCCCATGCGCGTGCTGAAACGCTGGCGGAACAGCCGATGTTTCGCGAGGCTTTTCGTCTACGTCGTTGCCTGATACCGGCCAACGGCTTTTATGAGTGGCGGGGCAATGTGCGCAAGCGCCCATATTGGTTAACGCCGGGCGTAGGGGCTTCGCTGTTTTTTGCCGGGATCTGGGAGGCCTATCCGGTTGAAGGGCACGTTTGGTTGAGTGCCGCTATCGTGACCCAGGCCGCCGCCAATCAGCGTCGACCTTTGATTTTGGATGAGGCCGGACAGCGAGCCTGGCTTGATCCTGAAACCCCATTGCAGGTGTTACAGGCGCTACTGGCCAGTGCGCAAACTCCTCTGCGCGAACGGCCTTTGGCTAATCTGGTCAACGACCCCAAGCTCAATGCGCCTGAGTGCCTGACACCGGCTTGAGATACGATACGCAGCATATTCTGGACCGTCTTTAAGGAGAGCCTCGATGGGTAAGTTAGCGGTAATGTGCGCATTGAGCGCAGGGGTTTTGCTCAGTGGTTGTCAGGCGGTGAACACCACTCAGGGGGGGGCGGTAGGCGTTGAGCGCAAGCAGTACATGTTCAGCATGCTGTCGAGCCAGCAAGTGGATCAAATGTACGCGCAGTCCTACCAAGAAACCGTCAGCTCGGCGAACGCCAAGGGTGCTTTGGACAAGACCAGTGCCAACGCCAAGCGCTTGCAGGTCATTGCCAATCGGTTGATTGCTCAAGCCCCAGCCTTCCGTCCTGATGCAGCGCAATGGAATTGGGAGGTCAATTTGATCAAAAGTGACGAACTCAATGCTAACTGCGGGCCGGGTGGCAAGATCATCTTCTACAGCGGGATCATCGAACAGCTCAACCTCAACGACGACGAAATTGCCGCCGTTATGGGGCATGAAATTGCTCACGCCTTGCGTGAACATGGACGTGAGTCCATGTCCAAGGCGTATGGCATTGAGATCGCTAAGCAGGGCGCGGGGGCGTTGTTGGGGTTAGGGCAGGACAGCATGCAATTAGCCGATACCGTGGTGAATTACAGCCTCACGCTGCCGAACAGCCGCAGCAATGAAAACGAAGCGGATCTGATTGGTCTAGAGTTGGCAGCGCGTGCAGGCTTCAACCCGAATGCGGCGATTACCCTATGGCAGAAAATGGGTCAGGCTGCGCAAAACTCGCCGCCAGAATTCATGAGCACTCACCCGGCGTCGAGCAGCCGGATTGCTGCGTTGGAAGCGGCAATTCCTAAGGTTATGCCGCTTTACCAACAGGCCCCAAAAACCTAAAAGAAACAGCGCAGGTTTTAACAGCAAAAGATCGCAGCCTTTGGCAGCTCCGGGGAGACTTAAATGCCCGCAGGCTGCGATCGTAAGTGACCTACAACCAGCCGCTCGCTTCCATGGCTTTGTACACGGCCACCAAGGCCAGTACGACGAACGCGGTCGCCGCCAGTCGGCGAATCAGGGTCAGTGGCAATTTGTCGGCAGCGAAGTTGCCCGCCAGTACCACCGGCACGTTGGCAATCAGCATGCCTAAGGTGGTGCCGATAATTACCAGCCACAAATCCGGGTACTGTGCAGCCAGCATCACGGTCGCCACTTGGGTCTTGTCGCCGATTTCGGCAATAAAAAACGTAATCAGCGTGGTGATGAACGGCCCGTATTTGCGAGTGGTGCTGGCTTCGTCGTCGTCCATTTTGTCTGGGACCAAGGTCCACAGTGCAGTGGCGATGAAGCTTGCGGCGAGGATCCAGTGCAACATCACATCGGTGAAGAATGTGCTGAACCAGGCACCCACAGCACCGGCAGCCGCATGGTTGGCGAGGGTCGCGACGATGATGCCTGCGATGATGGGCCAAGGTTTGCGAAAGCGCGCAGCGAGGATGAGAGCGAGCAGTTGCGTCTTGTCGCCGATTTCGGCCAAGGCAACGATTGCAGTCGGTACGAGTAAGGAGTCGAGCATCATCAGGTAGTTTCCAGGGGCGGGTCGACACGGCTATGACACGTACAACCTCCCCGCCCCGGGTCAGGTGTTCGTGTCATAGGTCT
>NZ_LLWH01000202.1 GCF_001411475.1 Pseudomonas endophytica
CCAATTCGTACACCTGCATGTCGGCGGGCCAAGGAGGTTCGGCAAACACCAGCCACGCGTCCAGCCCCGAACGGCGTGGGTCCAGATCGCCTTCACCCGCAGACAGGTGTAAGCGCAAATCCGGCAAATCGGCATTCAAACGGCCCAAGCGCGGAATAAACCAGCGCGCCAATAAGCTGCCCGAACAGCCGAGTACAAAAGGTGCATCGCTGTGACTTTGCGTGAGTTCAGTGCATACATGACGCAGACGATCAAACGCTTCGGTGCTGGCATCGCGCAGCCGTAGACCGGCGTCTGTGAGCTTTAGACCGCGACCTTCTTTGATGAACAAACTGACGCCTAAATGTTCTTCAAGCACTTTAATTTGCCGACTAACGGCACCGTGGGTGACGTTAAGCTGCTCAGCCGCCTGGCTGACGCTACTTAGGCGGGCGGTGGCTTCGAACGCACGTAAGGCGTTTAGAGGGGGGAGGTCACGGCTCATGGTATCTGTGAGTTTTCCTGACAGGTTGTGCAGATCTTATCGGTTTTCATCCGGCGCTGTCGCGGGTAAAGTCAGGCCCATCGACCTTCGCACCTCTTTATCTGGAGCGTCACATGACTGAATCCACTTTACGTAACGGCCCCGACGACAATGGCCTGTTCGGCTCATTCGGCGGCCGCTATGTCGCCGAAACCCTAATGCCATTGATCCTTGATTTGGATCGCGAGTACGAGCTGGCGAAAAAAGACCCTGAATTCATCAAAGAGCTGGCCTACTTCCAGCGCGACTACGTGGGCCGTCCAAGCCCGCTGTACTTCGCAGAGCGCCTGACTGAGCATTGCGGCGGCGCCAAGATCTACCTCAAGCGCGAAGAGCTGAACCACACCGGCGCGCATAAGATCAACAACTGCATCGGCCAGATCCTGCTGGCGCGGCGCATGGGCAAAAAACGCATCATCGCTGAGACCGGCGCAGGCATGCACGGCGTGGCAACGGCTACCGTCGCGGCGCGCTTTGGTCTGCAATGCGTGATCTACATGGGCACCACCGACATCGAGCGTCAACAGGCCAACGTGTTCCGCATGAAACTGCTGGGCGCTGAAGTGATCCCGGTCGTCGCCGGAACGGGCACCCTCAAAGATGCGATGAACGAAGCGCTGCGTGACTGGGTAACCAACGTCGACAGCACCTTCTACCTGATCGGCACTGTGGCGGGGCCGCACCCGTATCCGGCGATGGTGCGTGACTTCCAAGCGGTAATCGGCAAAGAAACCCGCGAACAAATGCAAGCCCAAGAAGGCCGTCTGCCGGACAGCTTGGTAGCCTGCATCGGCGGTGGCTCCAACGCCATGGGCTTGTTCCACCCGTTCTTGGATGACACCGGCGTTGAAATCATCGGCGTTGAAGCGGCCGGTTACGGCATTGAAACCGGTAAACATGCGGCCAGCCTCAACGGCGGTGAGCCGGGTGTGTTACACGGCAACCGCACCTTCTTGCTGCAAGACGACGACGGTCAGATCATCGACGCCCATTCGATCTCGGCAGGTCTGGACTACCCAGGCATCGGCCCTGAACACGCGTGGTTGCATGACATTGGCCGCGTTCAATACACCTCCGTCACCGACGACGAAGCGTTGGATGCGTTCCACAAATGCTGCCGTCTGGAAGGCATCATCCCGGCCCTTGAAAGCGCCCACGCGCTGGCCGAAGTTTTCAAACGCGCACCGACCCTGCCCGCCGATCACCTGATGGTGGTCAACTTGTCTGGTCGAGGCGACAAAGACATGCAAACCGTCATGCACCACGTCGAACAGTCCCAGCAGGAGAAACACTGATGAGCCGCCTGCAAACACGTTTTACCGAACTCAAAGAGCAAAACCGTGCGGCACTGGTGACCTTTGTCACCGCGGGTGATCCGGATTACGCCACCTCGCTGGCCATCCTTAAAGGTTTACCAGCTGCTGGTGCTGACGTGATCGAATTGGGCATGCCCTTCACGGATCCAATGGCGGATGGCCCGTCGATTCAACTGGCCAACATCCGTGCGCTGGGTGCCAATCAAAACCTCGCGAAAACCCTGCAAATGGTCCGCGAGTTCCGCGAGGGCAACAGCGACACGCCGCTGGTACTGATGGGTTACTTCAACCCCATCCACCATTACGGCGTGCCTAAATTCATCGCCGACGCCAAGGCCGCGGGTGTCGACGGCATGATCGTGGTCGACATGCCCCCTGAGCACAACGCAGAACTGTGTGATCCAGCGCAGGCGGCGGGCTTGGACTTTATCCGCCTGACCACACCCACCACCGACGACGTGCGCCTGCCGAAAGTGCTTAATGGCAGCTCGGGCTTTGTGTACTACGTATCGGTGGCGGGTGTGACGGGTGCGGGTTCTGCCACTACCGAGCAAGTGAGCGAAGCGATTGCGCGCTTGCGTCGCCACACCGACTTGCCGATCAGCGTTGGCTTTGGGATTCGTACCCCCGAGCAAGCCGCGGCGATTGCGCGCTTGGCGGATGGCGTAGTGGTGGGTTCGGCATTGATCGACAAAATCGAAAATGCCGCCACCCCGGAGCAGGCAGTTGACGGCGTATTGAGCCTGTGCGCGGCCTTGGCCGAAGGCGTGCGTACTGCTCGCGCGAGTTAACCCCAACACCCCGTAGGAGCTGCCGAAGGCTGCGATCTTTTGATCTTTAAAAGATCGCAGCCTTCGTGCCTCGTCAGCTCCTACAAGCTTGCAGACACCAACACAGCCTCGCAGGCTGCGATCTTTTGATCTTTGAGTGATCGCGAGCTCGCTCTTACACAGGGTTGGGCGTCATGTTGCGGTGCGGTCGATGTTGCTATACCCGCAGCGCATGGCCGGTAGCACTTCATGGGTCAACCATTGGCGCAGGCTGCGGTTTTCTGGGTGGTAGTGGTACAGCAACAACGCATACGCCCCCGACTCGCTGAGCATCAGCGTGTTTTGCACGCTGCCGTGGCTGCGGATCGCTAATTCCTGATGCTGGTCTGCATCCAGTTTGTTCAAACTTCTTTGCCCTAAGCTCCGGCCCATCAAGCGGCCAAGATCGCGTGCGCAACACCATAATTGACCCCTTGCCCACACCACCCGCAATTGCAGGCGGTGACGCACAAAGATGCGGCTTTCGAGTGCATCAGCGCCAACCGCGTAATGCGACAAGGCACGCTGCGTAGCGATGTGATCGTTGAGTAGGGTTTGGGTGTAGTCAGCGTTTGAAAGGGGAGGATCGGGTGTGAGGGTTTTCATAAGGTTAGGTTCCTGGGAGATGAGGAACTACCAACAGCCTTCCTACGGGCTTGGGTGGCAGTCGTGCGCGGGGTAGGAACCGGATCCCAGGGTAACCGGCCACGTCGAAACGTGCCCGCGCACGACCGCCATGACTGATGGTACGGACACAAAAAAAGTGTCGCAATCAGAAAGGTGGACACTTACGCGCCGAGGGTAAAAAAGGGTTCCTACGCCCTGTCACTGATTTTGCAGCGACAGCGCAAAGACTAGGCGTGCCAACCCGTCCCCACAAGCGGGTCAACGCCGCTACGGTTTGCAGGAAATGTCCGATAGGTTGCCATCACAGAACAACCCGTAGGAGCTGTGGGGGCCTTACTTTTGTGTCCCGTCATCATGTTGCAGGTTGGCTTGGGTCAGGTTGCAACCCGCAGGTACGCTGCGCGTCAGCCAGACGTTGCCGCCGATGGTCGAGCCTTTGCCAATGGTGATTCGGCCCAAAATGGTCGCACCGGCATAGATCACTACGTCATCTTCGACAATGGGATGGCGCGGGTGGCCTTTTTGCAATTGGCCGGATTCGTCGGCCGGGAAGCGCTTGGCTCCTAAGGTTACCGCTTGGTAGATGCGCACACGTTCGCCGATGATCGCGGTTTCTCCGATCACGACACCAGTACCGTGGTCGATAAAGAAGCTACGGCCAATCTGCGCCCCAGGGTGGATGTCGATGCCTGTCGACGAATGCGCGATTTCGGCGCTGATGCGCGCCAGTAGGGGTAACCCGGCACGGTACATATGGTGCGCCAAGCGATGATGAATCACTGCCAAAATCCCCGGATAGCACAGCAACACTTCGTCGACACTGCGCGCCGCCGGGTCGCCGTGGTAGGCGGCCAATACGTCGGTGTCGAGGAGGCTGCGTAAGCGCGGCAAGGCCAAAGCAAAGTCTTGGATCAAGACCGTTGCGGTTTCATCCACGCCGTCATCCGGAAGGCCCGCTTGGCGCGCCGCGTAGCGCAATTCTAGGCGCGCCTGCGCTAGCAATGCGTTGAGCGCCACATCCAGCGTGTGACCAACGTAAAAGTCTTCGCTCTCTTCGCGAAGATCAACCGGGCCGAGCCGCATCGGGAACAAAGCCCCGCATAGAGCCTCAAGAATTTCGGCCATCGCGGCGCGTGAAGGCAGCTCGCGGCCGCCCAATTCACCGCTCACACGTCCGTTTTGCGTACGCCACTGGTTACGTGCCGTGCGCAATTGGCTGACGATGGTTTGCAACTGCCAAGGATTAGAACGATCACTCACGCTGAACTCTCCGCACGCTGGCGGCTGATTGATCAGCCGCGAATGGGCAATTATTTTACGGTATCAAACTGTTTCGGGCTTAGCTAATCAACCCTTAACTGCGCCGGCGCCAGATCCGCCAGCCGACTATTAGAAGCACTAACGCACCCAACGCGGCGCCTAACGCCAAGCTTAATCCGTTGTAACTGAGCAAGGGCTTTTCGATACGCACGTAACCCGGCTCGGCAAACAGTTGCTGCAGCGCGCTATTGGCTTGCTTGAGCGTCACGGCTTGCAGGCGTTTTGAGGGGTTGGCAAAACGGCCGTCGTTGTAATCGCCCAACGCGCTCCAGTAGTAGTCGGCCAAGGCGCTATTGCCTTGCACCGCCCACGCTTGTCGCGCCACGGCGGCGTTTTTGAGGCGGGCAAAGGTCTGAGGGTCGAGGCCGTCTTTAAGTAAGCGGGCTTTGAGGTCGCTCATAACACGCTGCGCTTTGGGGACGTCATCGCGAGCGAGGTCGGCATTTAGGCTTAAAAAGCCAACCCCTGCGAACACTTCGCGCTCGGCCCAGGGCCCGTAAGACAACCCGTGCTTGAGCCGCAGTTCGCTGTACAGCGACCACTCCAAGTAGTCGCGCAGCAGGTCCCAGGTTTCATCGTTTTGGTCTTCGATCACCGGCTCCGGTAATAGCCAATGCAGCTTGGCGGTGTCACCGACCACACCGCGCACCAAGGTGCGGTCGGCCTGTGCCTTGGCTTCGATGGCGGGTAGCGCGGCATGCTCGCTGGGCTCGACCGGTTCAAGCGCGCCGTAGGTGCGTTCAAGGTAGGCCGGTAGCAAGCGGTCAAGGTCGCCGACCATAATCAGCGTCATGTTGTTGGGCGCGTACCACGTGTTGCGCACGGCCTCGAGTTGTTCGCGGGTGAGGGTTTGTACGTCGGCGCGTTCGGCGCATTTGAGACCCAGTTCCACCGCCAATTGGTTGCTGGCGCTGTGGCCTAGGTCTTGGCGGTCCAGCCAGCGTTGCAGATGCGAGTAGTGGCCGCCGTCTTCGCGCTCCACCACTTGCTTGGCATCGTTGATGCGCTGGTCGGTCATGTTTGAGCGGGTCAGCAGGCTTAGAAGCAGGTCGAGAATTTTGCGCTGGTTCTTGGCGGGCGCCTCGATCACGAAGGTGGTGTCTGCATTACTGGTGTAAGCGTTCCACTCGCCGCCCAGGGCCTGCATACGCTCTTCAAGACCACCTTCGCCCGTGTCATCAATACCGCTGAACAGCAGGTGTTCTAGCAAGTGGGGCAGTTGTTGATCGGCGCAGCTGAAGTCATCCATGCCCACGCCCACGACTAAGCGGATGGACACATGCCCATGCTCGTAGCCTGGCTTGAGGATCAGCTGTAAGCCGTTAGGCAGTTGATAGCCTTCAACGCTGTCGCGGTCGAGGGCAAAGCTCTGAGCTGCTCCCAGCAGCAAGCAGATAAACAACAGGCAACGCATAAAAATCCCTGGATCTCTGAATCCGTTTTGAGAGGGCACTTGGCGCAGTGCGCCAGTCTGTAGAGGTTAGTCGCTGCTTACAGACTGACAACACACCAGCGTGCAACGTTCAGGGTGAATGCAGGGTATCGTTGCTGTCATCCAATTTGAGTGCGCCAGTATTGGTGTTTTCCAGTACCACGTAGGCGCTGCCGCAAAACAGGGAGTTTAGGCGCTGCATGTCGGCGATTAGCTCTAGATGGACGGAACTGGTTTCAATACTTTGGGTGATTTTGCGTTGCAGGCGGCTCACATGAGCGTGGGCCAGACGCCGCTCTTGTGCGCGAAAGCGGCGTTTTTCGCGCAGTAATTGGCGCGCCGTTTGTGGGTCGGAGTTAAGGAACACGGTGAGTCCCAGGCGTAGGTTCTCGATAAGCTGGGTTTGCAGCCCTACCAGCTCTTCAAGCCCAGAGGCTGAAAACGAACGGCGTTGCGAGGTTTTTTGCTGCTGGACTTTGCGCAGCATGCGTTCGATGACGTCGCTGGCCAATTTCAGGTTAATGGCCAGTTCAATGATCTCAGCCCAGCGTCGACTGTCGTGTTCGCCCAAGTCTTCACGGGGCATTTGCGCTAAGTAAAGTTTGACCGCGCTGTAGAGCACTTCGACTTCGTCGCTGAGGGCGCGCATTTCTGGGGTGATAGATGTTTGTTTGCCGCGCAGAACGTCCAGCATATTGACCAACATGGTGTCGATCAGGTCGCCAATGCGCAGCGTTTCACGTACAGCATTGGTCAGTGCCAGCGTCGGGGTTTCGAGCGCTGTTGAATCGAGGTGGCGAGGTTTAACGCTGCCATTGGCGATCTCGCGCTCGGGCAGCAGCCAAGCACACAGCCGCGCCATGAAGCCGATGGTCGGCAACATCAAAAAGCAACGCGCAGTGTTGTAAAGCAGGTGAAAGCCGATGACCAGTTCTTGGGCTCTGAAGTTCAGGCTGTCCATCCAGCCTACCAGCGGCGTCAGTACTGGCACGATCAGCAGCAGGCCGATCAGTTTGTAGAGCAGGCTGCCCAGCGCCACTTGTCGTCCGGCAGTGTTTTGCATGCTGGTACTGAGAAACGCCAATACGCCGCTGCCAATGTTGGCGCCGATCACCAGCCCAACGGCCACCGGCAGGCTGATAACACTGGCTCCAGCCAAGGTCGCGGTCAGCAGCACAGCGGCCAGGCTGGAGTACGAGATCATCGCGAACAGTGCGCCGACTAGGGCATCCAACAGCAGGTCGCCGGTCAGCGACGCGAAAATCACTTTTACCCCTTGGGCTTGGGTAATTGGTGAGGCGGCTTCGACGATCAGTTGCAGCGCCAGAATAATCAGGCCCAAGCCTATGGCAACTCGGCCCAGTTGGCCTGCGCGGGTTTGTTTGCGTGACAGAAAAAAGATCACGCCGAGAAAAATCAGCAGCGGTGACAGCCATGACAGGTCGAAAGTCAGCACCCGTGCCATGAGCGCGGTGCCGACGTCGGCCCCGAGCATAGTCGCCAGCGCGGGCGTAAGTGACATCAAGCCTTGGCCGACAAAAGAGGTGACCAGCAACGCAGTGGCATTGCTGCTTTGCACCATGGCGGTCACCACAATACCGGCGATAAAGGCCAGTATCGGCCTAGACACGTTTTGCCCGATGACGTGGCGCAATTGGGTGCCATAGACCCGCAATATGCCGGTTCGTACGATGTGCGTGCCCCAAATCAGTAGGGTCACGGCGGAAAGCAGATTGAGCAGGGTCAGCATGCTGGCTCCCTGTGTTGGATACTTTGAAGGATCAGATGGCTACAGACCGTTCTTACAGATGTTTCTTAAGCTGTAGTCGGTCATTGAGCAGAACGCCAGCATCGCATAGCTGGCGGAGGGTTGAAACATTTCTGAAACATTTGCCGTTTATCTGTAGCAACTGCTGAGGCACGAAGGCTGCGATCTCTTGAAGGTCAAAAGATCGCAGCCTGCGGCAGCTCTTACGGGGGTTATTAATTGATTTTGAGGACTTTGGCCAAGACGATTTTCGGGCCTTTCATCTTTTTTATGATGATGCGCAGGTCTTCAACTTCCAGTTGTTCTTCTTCTTCGGGCACCCGTTTGAGGGTGTCGTAGATCAACCCTGCAATGGTTTCGGCCTCGACGTGGTCCAAGTCCACCCCCAGCAGGCGTTCGATCTTGAACAACGGTGTGTCGCCGCGCACCAGCAGTTTGCCTGGCTGGTACGAGAGGATCCCGCGCTCAGCTTTGCGGTGTTCGTCCTGAATATCGCCTACCAATACTTCGAGCACGTCTTCCATGGTCAGGTAACCGACCACTTTGCCGTCGGCTTCTTCAACCAGCGCAAAGTGCGCTGCGCCTTTGCGAAATTGTTCCAGCAACTGCGCCAGCGGCATGTGACGCGAGACGCGCTCCAATGGGCGGGTCAGTTCTTCGAGGTTGAAGGTTTCGGGTAAGTGCTCAAGGTCGGCCAATTCCAGCAGCAGGTCTTTGATGTGCAGCAGGCCCAAAAAGGTGTTGGTTTCGGCGTCGTAGACCGGGTAGCGGCTGAATTTGTGACGACGGAACAGCGCCAGGATTTCCTTGAGCGGTGCCTTTGAGTCTAGGGTCACTAGGTCTTCGCGCGAATTTGCCCAGTCGACCACTTCCAGCTCGCCCATTTCAACGGCCGAAGCCAGCACACGCATGCCTTGGTCGCTTGGGTCTTGGCCACGGCTGGAGTGCAAGATCAGCTTGAGCTCTTCACGGCTGTAAGCGTGATCGTGATGAGCGCCAGGTTCGCCTTGGCCCGCAATACGCAAGATGGCATTGGCGCTGGCGTTTAGCAGGTAAATCGCCGGGTACATGGCCCAGTAAAACAGGTACAGCGGCACCGCTGTCCACAGCGACAACGTCTCGGGTTTGCGGATGGCCCAAGATTTAGGGGCCAGCTCACCGACCACGATGTGCAGGTACGAAATGATGAAGAAGGCGGTAAAAAACGACACGCCTTTAGCCACTTCAGGCGATTGCACGCCCATCGCGCCGAGCAGCGGCTCCAGCAAGTGTGCGAAAGCTGGCTCACCGACCCAGCCCAGCCCCAGCGATGCCAAGGTAATACCCAATTGGCAGGCAGACAGGTAGGCGTCGAGTTGGTTGTGCACGGTCCGCAGGATCTGGCCGCGCCAGCCGTTGACCTCTGCGATGGCCTCAACGCGAGTCGAGCGCAGTTTGACCATGGCGAATTCAGCCGCAACGAAAAAGCCGTTGAGCAAAACCAGGATCAGAGCAAAAAGAATCATGCCGAAATCGGCGAAGAGTGTAGCGAGGGTCAAACCAGGGGAAGGGTCCATGATGGAGTTTTACGGGTTCCGATATTTCAACGAGTTGAGGGTTTCAGGGCCTGAATAAACAGACCCCGGCTGAGCAATGTAGCGGCTGATGCGGTGCTTGCCTAGTGGGCTTTTGCCACATGTGTCAGCTGATGGATGCCCGAATCCTGGGTTTTATGACCTGAGCCGGATCGAACTGGCAGGTAAACGTGCTGCCATGCCCCAGTACGCTGCTGATGTCCAGGTGCCCGCGATGGCGTAGCAGCACGTGTTTGACGATGGCCAAGCCCAGCCCTGTGCCGCCGGTGCTGGCGTTGCGGCTGGAGTCCACGCGGTAGAAGCGCTCGGTCAGGCGCGGCAGGTGTTTGTTGTCGATACCGACCCCCGAATCCTGCACGCTCAGGTGTGCGCCGAGGTGATCTGCCCACCAGCGAATGCGAATAGAGCCACCGTCGGGGGTGTATTTGACGGCGTTGAATACTAGGTTGGAAAACCCGCTGCGCAGTTCAGCTTCACTGCCTTTGAGGGCGATGTCAGTTTCGATGTCTAGTGTGATGGTCTGGTTACGTTGCCCTGACAACGCTCGTGCGTCGCCAGTGATTGAGCGCAGCAAAGCGTCGATAGGCACCGGTTGGTTATCCGATGGGTAGTCAGTGGCTTCAAGCTTGGCTAGCAGCAACAGATCATTAAGCAGCGTCTGCATGCGTTCGCCCTGTTGCTGCATTTGTGACAGCGGGCGTTTCCAGCGCGGGTTTACGTCTTCGACGTTATCGAGCAGCGTTTCTAGATACCCGCAGATCACGGTTAATGGCGTGCGCAGCTCGTGAGACACGTTAGCGATGAAGTCTTTGCGCATTTGCTCCAAGTGATGCACACGCGTGACGTCCCTTACCAGCATCAGGTGTTCGTTGTTGCCGTAGCGGGTGAGGTAGAGCTGGATGCGTAGGTGATCGTTGACGGGTGAAGGAATTTCCAGCGGTTCGGCGTAGTTGCCGTTATCGAAATATTCTTTGAAGCGCGGATGGCGGACCAGATTCGTGATTGGCTGGCCGCTGTCTTGCGGGGTCTTTAGGCCCAGCAAAGTTTCTGCGGCGCGGTTCCACCATTCAAGATCGCCGTGGCTGTCGAGCATGATCACCGCGTCTTTAAGCGCGGCGGTTGACTCTTGCACGCGATCAATGACCGCTTGCAGACGCCCACGAACGCGCTGATCGCGACGTTGCAGGTGGTAAATGCTGTCAAACACCTCGCCCCACAGGCCATAGCCATCGGGCGGCGCTTCATCGGGTTGGTGATGACGCAGCCAATCGTGCAGCCGCAAAAGTTGTTTGAGGGTCCAGCCCAGATAAAGGCCAAGGCCGACGACCAGACTCCAGCCGTAATAGCCACTGATTAACCCGATTAACAGGCAGACGGTTATTAGAAGCAATAAATGGCGAATCAGCGTGCCATGCCAGTTTCGATTCAAGTCACACGTCCCGTGGTGAAAGCCAATTAGCAGCTGCCCTTAAGCCTTCGTTGAGAACCGGTAGCCGGTGCCGCGCACGGTTTGTACCAGATTTTCATAGGCTTCGCCGAGGGCTTTGCGTAAGCGGCGGATGTGTACGTCTACGGTCCGCTCTTCGACGTACACGTTGCCGCCCCACACTTGGTCAAGCAGTTGGCCGCGGGTGTAGGCGCGCTCTTGGTGAGTCATGAAAAATTGCAGCAGCCGATATTCAGTGGGGCCCATGTCGGCCGGGGTGCCGTCGATGGTCACGCGGTGGCTGACAGGGTCGAGCAGCAGGCCGCCGATTTCGATTGGGGATTCATTGTCAGTAGGGCCAGCGCGGCGTAGCACGGCTTTGAGGCGTGCGACCAGTTCGCGGGGAGAGAAAGGTTTGGTGATGTAGTCATCAGCGCCGACTTCAAGACCTTGGATCTTGTTGTCTTCTTCGCCTTTGGCGGTAAGCATGATGATCGGAATGTCGTTGGTCAGCTCTTCGCGCTTCAAGCGTCTGGCCAACTCGATACCCGACGTGCCGCCTGGGAGCATCCAGTCCAGCAGAATCAAATCGGGTTTACGGTCCACGATGATGGCATGTGCGTCCTGGGCATTGTCGGCTTCAAGGCAGTCGTAGCCTGCCATTTCCAAGGCCACTGCGATCATCTCGCGAATCGGTGCCTCGTCATCAACGATCAAAATGCTCCTGCCAACCATGCCGTAACCCTCGTGTCATTTAACTGTCTTGTGGCGCATTAGATAACGGAATTATTGCAGTCGTGTGACAACTTTGTGGGTAAAAGCGCTCTGCGGTTGAAGAGCTGCGCTTTGTACTCATAGCCTACAACCGCAAAAAGTACGATCCCGAGTGCTCACCGTGCTCTGGGCGCCTCAAGAAAACAGGTGGCCACGCAACTCTTCTTAGCCTAAGGGTGAGGGTTGCATAGCGAATAGGCTAGTTACCAACTGCCATAGGGAATGCCATAGCGTTCGATGTAGCGTTTTGATTGTTCTTTGATTGGACGGTATTTTCCGCTTGATTGGCCTTGGTATGGACCTAACGGTTCAATCCCAACGTGAACACGTGCGACCTGATGACGATTTAAACAGTTGTCCCCCACCCAGACGCCCACAACGCCTCCTGGGGCAAGCCCAAGGATTGCCTGGGCCGAGTGGTTTGCCGGACGCCGCTCAGGCCAGCCAGGACACTTACGCATAACGGAACCGCGCATGAACTGTCGGGCTTCTTCGGGGATATCGACCCAGCCTTTGTAAGTTTTTTGTTCGATGATGGACTGCCAGCGCACGTAAATACGTTTTGGCAGATCAGCCCCCGTCAGTATGTGGGACCCTCCTCCAATACTGTTCCAACCCTTTGCGTACTCACGTTCAAGGTTGTCGTTACCTGATCCGAGCACACCTCCTGGGCTTCTGAACGACCTGCCTTTAAGATCCTCCACCACGACCATCTCAGCCCAGCTTTGCATATAAGGTGGGCTGAAGATTTCAAGGCTCCAAGTATCGCCTTTAGGGTCGCTATCGCTCAAAAACGAGTCGCTTGTGCACGAACAAAGAATCAAAAAACCTACGAATAAAGCTAAGGTCTTGAGTCTTTTCATGACCACCTCGGGGCTAACACATGGGGGTGGCGGACACGTATTCCGTTCTTCATGGGAGAGTTAACGTAAAGGAGCGTGATAGCACTGCCTCTTGCTTTGGCCAAGGGGTGGTTCCAATGGGCAGAGGTATGGATATACCGCAGCCGTAATAAAGTTTCTTCTTCGGGATTTAAGGTGTAATCGCCACTAATAAGCCTGTCACACAGAGGTTCTAGTTCAGGCGTAATAGCATGGTTTGGATCATTGAGGTCAATGTCTTTGAACGGCACTTTTTTCGCTTTGGCCAATGAGTGCATCAACCGGCAATAAACTCGCGATAACTCCCCTCGAACTTCTCTTCTAATTTGCAAACCTGCATAGACCTTTTTTCTTGGTGGGGCCATGCGGTCCTCATTATCAGGCATGAGCCGCTGCGCTTCGGGGGTGACAATATGCAGTGCATCTGCTGACCAGCCTTCGGCGACCCAGCGTGCTTTGGCTTCAACGGCATCACGGTAAATGGATGTTTGCTTTACATCTTGATTAAGCGCTACCTCCAGCGATTGCATGGGTGTCAGCATCAGTACTTCTTGCATCAGTGTTCTATACCCACCGCCGATGTCCGAGTGCACCCCAGGCAGATTTATTTCCAGATGATCGGGGCTGACTTTACTTAAAGCGAAGTTAAAGCGCTTTTCATCACGGGCGGCCAATTGCACGACGTTGCGGATAGTGTCTGGACGCAGGAAGAGTTTTAGCCGGGGAACCTGATGACTGCTCAAGTTGCCTAGGTTATCCCATCCGATAATGGACGCGACCGTATCAAACAGACCGACAAATCCAATGGTTACACCAGAGGTAGGGCTAAAGCAGCGGCTGTACTTGGCCGGTACTCGGTTTACAAGCTCTGCCCAATAGCCTTGTCGGCCTAGGGCAATGTGGTTGGCAAAGTGCCGGGCAGCCGCTGCACCCCGGCTGAAACCGAACACATCAAAGGTGATGGCACTGATTTCTGCATCAGGATGTAACTTATGCAGTGTGCTTAACCATTGGAGGAGTTGTTGAAACATCTCCCTGACTCGCTCTTCGACACCGGTCTCGCCGCGGCCGGTACCCGCACCGAATAAGTTGTCCTTTTCGCTGCGTATAGTGCCTATGCCATCCATATAGATCTTGCGCTGCAGGCTTTTGGCTTTGCCGCTACCCACTAACGTCTCATCCGACCCATACAGTTCCGATAGCTTGAACACATTGCTCAGATCATTCCCATAACTGCTATCGGGATCTGCCATGTAGGGTTTGCAGCTACCTTCCAGATCTTCTGCCCGTACGGGGTGATGGGCGCCGCAGCGCAGGCCGTCGAAAGTGTTGCTGGCGTTGTTGCCGGTGCCGTCGAAGAACACACCGATACGCAGGCTCAGGTCGAATTTTTTTGCGCGCTCTTCGCGTTGTTGTCGCTCGTAATAGTCGAAACCCTTTTGGTAGCAGGTGGCATTGGCCTCTGCAATGTGGTCGTAGCTACGGTGCTCGGATTCTTGGTCTGCAAGCTCCTTGGCGGTCATCTTGTCGAGGTATTTGTAACCTCCTTCCCCTCCCGCTTGTCGCCAGATCTGGGTGGGTACGTCTTTGCTTGCCATATGAACGCGTTCACCCGTGAAAAAAGGTTGAACTCTAGGCGGGTGAGACGAACTTGGATGTAGGAGTGGAAGTTTAGATTTCGAAGGGTTTATGCGGTTTTTTACGTAGGAATTGCCGTAGTCCGCGATCTTTTAAATACGCTAAAGAGTGTTGCTTGAGTCAGCTCTCACGACAAAACCGCATAAAAAAAACCTCGCCTCCCTGTGACAGGAGGCGAGGTTTTTTAGTGGGCAGTCTTACACCGCGGTAGACGATTTAGGACGGCGCACGTCAGGTTGCTTCCACGACTCGGCCGCGGCTTCGTCGATGGCTTGCTGGATGGACTTTTTGCGGTGTTCTTCGGCACGACGGCTGAAGAACCAGACCAAAAAGGTCACCAACGACACTGCCAGCAGAATCAAGCTGGCCACGGCGTTGATCTCGGGTTTAACCCCCAAGCGCACAGCAGAGAACACTTCCATTGGCAAGGTAGTGGAACCCGGGCCGGACACGAAGCTGGCGAGTACCAAGTCGTCCAGCGACAGGGCAAAGGACATCATGGCGCCTGCCGCCAAGGACGGAGCAATCATCGGGATGGTGATCAAGAAGAACACCTTCCACGGCTTAGCACCCAAGTCCATAGCCGCTTCTTCGATGGACAAGTCCAATTCACGCAGACGTGCCGACACCACGACCGCCACGTAGGCCGCGCAGAATGTGGTGTGGGCGATCCAGATGGTGACGATGCCGCGCTCTTGTGGCCAGCCGATCATCTGCGCCATGGCCACGAACAGCAGCAACAGCGACAAACCGGTGATCACTTCGGGCATCACCAGCGGTGCCGTCACCAGGCCGCCGAACAGCGTGCGGCCCTTGAACTGGCTAATGCGTGTGAGGACAAATGCCGCCAAGGTGCCCAGCGCGACCGCTGCAATCGCCGTGTAAAAGGCGATTTCCAGCGAGCGCATGACCGCGCCCATCAGTTGCGTGTTATCGGTCAGGCCGATGTACCACTTCAGCGACCAGCCGCCCCACACCGTCACCAGTTTGGAGGCGTTGAAGGAGTAGATCACCAAGATCAGCATGGGCAGGTAGATGAACAACAACCCTACGACCAACATAAAGCTAGAGAAACGGATGCGCTTCATATCTTGCCCTCCAGCTCTTTAGCTTGGCTGCGGTTGAACAGGATGATAGGCACGATCAGGATCGCCAACATGACCACCGCCAGTGCAGACGCTACCGGCCAGTCACGGTTGTTGAAGAACTCTTGCCACAGCACTTTACCGATCATCAAGGTTTCCGGGCCGCCGAGCAGTTCTGGGATAACGAACTCGCCCACTACCGGGATAAACACCAGCATGCAGCCAGCGATGATGCCGTTTTTAGACAGCGGGACGGTGATTTTCCAGAAACTGTTGAAAGTGCTGGAACCCAAGTCAGACGCGGCTTCTAGCAAGCTGTTGTCATGTTTAACCAAGTTGGCGTACAGCGGCAGGATCATAAATGGCAGGTACGAGTACACGATACCGATGTACACCGCGATGTTGGTGTTGAGGATCTGCAGCGGTTGGTCGATCCAGCCCATCGACATCAAGAAGCCGTTGAGCAAGCCGTTGTTGCTGAGAATCCCCATCCACGCGTAAACCCGGATCAGGATCGCAGTCCACGTTGGCATCATGATCAGCAGCACCAAGACGGTCTGCATCTCTTTGCGCGCATTGGCAATGGCGTAGGCCATCGGATAACCGATCAGCAGGCACAATAGCGTGCTGATAAAGGCCATTTTCAGCGAGCCCAGATACGCGGCGATGTAGAGATCATCGTCGCCCAGTAGCGCGTAGTTGCCTAGATTCAGCAGGATCTCAAGCTTTTGCTCGGCGTAACTGTAGATCTCGGTATACGGCGGGATCGCAATGTCTGCCTCAGCAAAGCTGATCTTCAACACGATGAAGAACGGCAGCATGAAAAACAGAAACAGCCACAGGAATGGAATCCCGATGACCATATGGCGGCCACCGGGGGTTATTCGATGCAGTCGGCGTTTAAGTTTTCGCATGTTCATGAGCGCAGTACCACGCCGCTGTCGTCTTCCCACCAGACGTAGACTTCATCGTCCCAGGTCGGGCGAGCGCCACGGCGCTCTGCGTTGGCCACGAACGATTGCACCAGCTTGCCGCTTGGTAATTCGACATAGAACACCGAGTGCCCGCCCAAGTAGGCAATGTCATGCACCTTGCCGCGCGACCAGTTGTACTGATAAGCCGGCTTTTCAGTGGTGACCAGCATCTTTTCCGGGCGAATGGCGTAGGTGGTGTGTTTGTCTTCTACTGAGGTGCTGACGCCGTGACCGACATAAATGTCGTTCTCCAGCTCCGGGCAGTTAATGCGCGCGTAGCCTTCGGCATCGTCGACCACGTCACCTTCGAACAGGTTAACGTTGCCAATGAATTCGCACACCAGACGGCTGACCGGGGTTTCGTAAATGTCGATCGGGCTACCGATCTGAGCGATCCACCCTAGGTGCATGATCGCAATGCGTTGGGCCATGGTCATGGCCTCTTCCTGATCGTGGGTCACCATGACGCAGGTCACGCCCACACGCTCGATGATCTCCACCAGCTCAAGCTGCATTTGTGAGCGCAGTTTTTTATCCAGCGCCCCCATTGGCTCGTCGAGCAGCAGCAGTTTTGGCCGCTTGGCCAGCGAACGCGCTAAGGCCACACGCTGGCGCTGACCGCCCGACAGTTGGTGCGGTTTACGCTTGGCGTACTGAGTCATGTGCACCAGTTTGAGCATTTCGCCCACCCGCGCATCAATGTCAGCGTTGGACATTTTGTCCTGCTTGAGGCCGAACGCGATATTTTGGGCCACGGTCATGTGCGGGAACAAGGCGTAAGACTGGAACATCATGTTGATCGGCCGCTCATAGGGCGGTAGGTCAGTGATGTCGACGCCATCTAGGAAAATACGACCTTCTGTTGGGCGCTCGAAACCGGCGAGCATGCGCAGCAAGGTGGATTTGCCCGATCCCGATCCGCCGAGCAAGGCGAAGATCTCGCCTTTGTTGATTTCCAAGGACACATCGTCCACGGCAATCGTCTCGTCGAATTTTTTCGTGACCCGGTCGATTTTGACCAGTACCTGTTTAGGGGTCTGATCGCCCTCGAGGGCTTTCTTATAGGCGCCGGAGGCAACAGCCATTTACGAAACTCCCAACAAATTTAGCAGCCCGAACAAGAGGTTCGGGCCTTGGATAGGTGGTCTTGCGAGCTATTTACCCGTTTTGACCTTGGTCCACGAACGCGTCATCAGACGTTGAATGTTCGGCGGTAGCTCGGTCGAAACGTAAGTCTTGTCCAGTACCGCTTGGGTTGGGTAAACCGCTTCATCGGTACGAATGGACTCATCCATCAGCGTGTCAGATGCAGGGTTCGGGTTGGCATAGCCAACATAATCGCTGACCTTGGCAATCACTTCAGGTTGCAGCAGGTAGTTGATAAACGCGTGTGCTTGTTTGACGTTGCTGGAGTCTTTTGGAACCGCCAGCATGTCAAACCACAGGGCGCCGCCTTCCTTTGGAACCACGTAGGCGATGTTGACGCCTTTTTTGGCTTCCTCGGCGCGAGTCTTGGCCTGGAAGACATCACCGGAAAAACCAATCGCTACGCAAATGTTGCCGTTAGCGAGGTCGGAGATGTATTTGGAGGAGTGGAAGTAGGTGACGTAGGGGCGTACCGCCAACAGGGTTTTTTCAGCTTTTCTGTAATCTTCTTTGTTGGTGCTGTTGGCATCAAGGCCCAGATAGTTGAGCGCGGTCGGCATCATTTCATCGGCCGAATCCAGGAACGATACGCCGCAGGCTTGCAGCTTCTTCATGTTCTCTGGTTTGAACACCACGTCCCACGAGTCGATTTTGTCGACCCCGAGCACTTCTTTGACTTTATCAACGTTGTAACCAATGCCATTGGTGCCCCACAGGTACGGCACGGCGTATTGGTTGCCCGGATCGTTTTGCTCAAGGCGCTTGAGCAAAGCGGGGTCTAGGTTGGAATAGTTGGGCAACTGCGACTTGTCGAGTTTTTGGAAAGCGCCCGCTTTGATCTGTTTACCCAAGAAGTGGTTAGACGGAACCACGACGTCGTAACCGGTACGGCCAGCCAGCAGCTTGCCCTCCAAGGTTTCGTTGGAGTCGAAGACGTCATACACCGGCTTGATGCCGGTGGCCTTTTCAAAGTCGGCCAAAGTATCGGGTGCGATGTAGTCCGACCAGTTGTAAATGTGCACGGTAGGGGCGGCTTGTACGCTGACTGCAAGCGCTACACCCGCTCCGACCATCAAGGTCTTGCGAAACAAAGAAATAGACACGTGGTGGTCCTCTAAATAGGTGGGCCTGAGTTGCCCGTGTCACACAGCAGCTGAGCCGCCAAAGACAAAACCGGCGCGCAACTTACCCTCGATAAACCTGCACAGCAAAGTTTTCTGCAATTTATTGCGATAACACGCTGATTTCCCATGAAATCTGGCCTGTAGGAGCTGCCGCAGGCTGCGATCTTTTAAACCTTAAACAGATCGCAGCCTGAGGCAGCTCCTACAAGAGCAAGGGGTTACTTACCGGATTTTATTTTGGTCCAGCTGCGGGTCAGCAGACGCAAGGTGGTAGGCGGCAGGTCACTGATCGCGTACAGGTGCTCTTTCACTTCATCCGACGGATAGATGCTTGGATCACCCGAGATGTCTTTATTCACCAGAGGTGTTGCAGCCTTGTTACCGTTCGGGAAACGAACACTGTTGGTGATCTCTGCCATGACTTCCGGTTCCATCAGGAAGTTCATCCAGGCGTAAGCGGCCTCAACGTTTTCGGCATCTTTAGGGATGGCGACCATGTCGTAGAAGCTGCCAGCACCTTCTTTCGGGATCGTGTATTTGAGTTTGATCTTGCCACCGGCTTCTTGGGCACGGGTGATGGATTGCTCCAAGTCGCCCGAGTAACCCACCGCGACACAGATGTTGCCGTTGGCCAAGTCAGAGATGTATTTGGACGAGTGGAAGTAGCCGACTGAAGGGCGGATCTTCAGGAACAGAGCTTCGGCTTCGGCCAACTGCTTTTTGTCCTGCGAGTCGGTTGGGTAGCCTAGGTAATGCAAGGCTGCCGGGATCATCTCGGTCGGCGAATCGAGGAAGCTGATGCCACAGCTTTTCAGCTTGGCTGCGTTCTCGGGTTTGAACAGCACGTCCCAAGAATCAATGGTGTCGACGCCCAGAGCGGCTTTGACCTTCTCGGGGTTGTAGCCGATACCGATGGTGCCCCACATGTACGGGAAGGCGTATTTGTTGCCCGGGTCACTGGCATCGCCAACGGCTTTTAGCAGCGCAGGGTCGAGGTTTTTCCAGTTAGGCAGCTTGGATTTGTCCAGCTCTTGGTAAACACCGGCTTTGATTTGCTTGGCCAAGAAGTTGTTGGACGGCACAACGATGTCATAGCCAGACTTGCCCGCTAGCAGTTTGGCCTCGAGCGTTTCGTTGCTGTCGAACACGTCGTAAACCACTTTGATACCGGTTTTGTCTTCAAACTTTTTGACGGTATCGGGTGCGATGTAATCGGACCAGTTGTAAACGTGCAGCACTTTATCCGCTGCTTGGGCTGCCCCGGCCATCACACCCATCAAGGATAGGGCGAGAAGGGTTTTGCCAGCTTTTTTAAAACCTGATGCCTTCATCTGTAATGCTCCAATTGTTCTTTTAAACCACCGATTCAGCGACCTGTTGTCAGGGTAACCAAAGCCGGCGGCTAGTCTGGCAAGTTCCAAGGCAGGCTTTCAAGGGAAGAGCCTTGTTTCTTAAGGCTCTAAGTGCAATTGCCTACATAAACATCGCAGTCTTCCTGCACTGAGAGCCTAGCAGTTAACCCTGTAATGCTTCCAAAGTCAGATCCAGACACTTGCGAGCCTTGGTCACCAACTCGTCAATCTCGTCTTTGCTGATCACCAGCGGCGGCGCGATGATCATGGTGTCGCCCACGGCGCGCATGATCAGTCCGTTATCAAAGCAGAACTGACGACAGATCATGCCTGCACCTCGGCCCTCATAACGTTTGCGCGTGGCTTTGTCTTGCACCAGTTCAATGGCACCCAACAGGCCAACACCGCGCACTTCGCCTACCAACGGGTGATCGTTCAGTTCGCGTAAACGCTTTTGCAAATACGGTGCCGTTTCGGCCTGCGCCTTCTCGATAATTTTTTCTTCACGCAGGATGCGAATGTTTTCTAGCGCAACGGCGGCGGCTACTGGGTGGCCCGAGTAGGTGAAGCCGTGGTTGAAATCGCCACCTTCGTTGAGCACAGCCACCACTTCGTCGCGCACGATCAAGCCACCCATTGGGATGTAACCCGAGGTCAGGCCCTTGGCGATGGTCATCATGTCTGGCTTAAGGTCGTAGAAATCGCTGCCGAACCATTCGGCGGTGCGACCAAAGCCGCAAATCACTTCATCGGCCACGAACAAAATGTCGTACTTGGCGAGGATTTCTTTGATGCGCGGCCAATAGCTGTCTGGCGGCACGATCACACCACCTGCGCCCTGAATAGGCTCAGCAATAAAGGCCCCGACGTTTTCAACTCCCAGCTCGAGGATCTTTTCTTCCAGTTGGTTGGCTGCCCAAATACCGAATTCTTCCGGGGACATGTCGCCACCCTCACCGAACCAGTAAGGCTGCGGGATGTGGGTGATGCCCGGAATCGGCAAGTCGCCTTGTTCGTGCATGTACGTCATGCCGCCCAGGCTGGCGCCCGCGACGGTCGAGCCGTGATAGCCGTTTTTGCGGCTGATAATGACTTTTTTGTTCGGCTGGCCTTTGATCGCCCAGTAGTGGCGAACCATACGCAGCATGGTGTCGTTGCCTTCGGAGCCTGAGCCGGTGAAGAACACATGGTTCATGCCTTGCGGCGCGACGTCGGCGATGACTTTCGACAACTCAAGTACCGGCGGGTGGGCGGTCATAAAGAACAGGTTGTAATACGGCAGTTCGCGCATTTGCTTGCTGGCGGCGTCGGCCAGCTCGTCACGGCCATAGCCAATGGCAACACACCATAGGCCGGCCATGCCGTCGAGAATTTTGTGACCTTCACTGTCCCAGAGGTACACGCCTTTGGCGTGAGTGATGATGCGCGGGCCTACTTCTTTCAATTGTTTGAAGTCGCTGAAAGGGGCCAGGTGATGATCGTTGCTCAGTTGTTGCCATGCTTGGGTTTGCGGATTCTTGCTTGTCATACAGCTCTCCTTTAATTCAGTTGGGGGATCGCACCTTCCAGGCGCGACCCCCGGCGTGTCAGACGGCGAACAGCAGGAATTCCCGCTCCCACGAACTGATGACGCGCTTGAAGTTTTCATGCTCGGCACGTTTGACTGCGACGTAACCGGTGATGAATTTGCTGCCCAGATACTTCTCGACAGTTTTGCTGTTTTCCATCCGCTCCAGCGCGTCTTCAATGGTCAACGGTAAGCGCAGATTACGACGTTCATACCCGCGGCCAACCACGGGTGCGCTTGGGTTGATGGCTTCAACCATGCCGATGTAACCGCAGAGCAGGCTCGCTGCAATGGCCAGATACGGGTTAGCGTCGGCGCCTGGCAAACGGTTTTCGACACGGCGGTTTTGCGGGCCTGCATCCGGTACGCGTAAGCCGACGGTGCGGTTCTCTTCGCCCCACTCCACGTTCACTGGCGCTGAGGTATCAGGCAGGAAGCGGCGGAAAGAGTTCACGTTCGGTGCAAACAGAGGCAGCAGCTCAGGAATGAACTTCTGCAACCCGCCGATGTGATTGAGGAAGAGCTGGCTCATACTGCCGTCTTCATTAGAGAAGATGTTTTTGCCGGTTGTGATGTCGATGATGCTCTGGTGCAAATGCATCGCGCTGCCCGGCTCACCGGTCATGGGTTTAGCCATGAAGGTGGCTGCCACGTCGTGCTTGAGCGCGGCTTCACGCATGGTGCGTTTGAACACCAAAATCTGGTCGGCCAATGACAGTGCGTCGCCGTGGCGGAAGTTGATTTCCATCTGCGCGGTGCCGTCTTCGTGGATCAGGGTGTCCAGATCCAGGTCTTGCAGCTCGCACCAGTCATAGACGTCTTCGAACAGCGGATCGAATTCGTTGGCTGCCTCAATAGAGAAGGATTGACGGCCGGTTTCTGGACGTCCCGAGCGCCCAACAGGCGGCTGTAACGGGTAGTCCGGGTCGTCGCTGCGCTTGGTCAGGTAAAACTCCATTTCTGGCGCCACGATGGGTTGCCAGCCGTGGTCGGCATAGAGCTTGAGGACTTTTTTAAGCACGTTGCGCGGCGACAACTCAATCGGGTTGCCCTGCTTATCGTAGGTGTCGTGGATCACTTGAGCGGTCGGCTCAACGGCCCAAGGCACCACAAATACTGCGTTCTGATCGGGGCGGCAAACCATGTCAATGTCGGCCGGGTCGAGGAGTTCGTAATAGATGTCGTCTTCGACGTAGTCACCCGTCACGGTCTGCAGCAATACGCTCTCGGGCAGGCGCATGCCTTTTTCGGCAATGAACTTGTTGGTCGGCGAGATCTTACCGCGGGTAATCCCGGTAAGGTCGGCGATCATGCATTCGACTTCTGTGATCTTGTGGTCTTTCAACCAATCGGTGAGCTGGTCGAGGTTGTTACTCATAAATGCCTCTGGGCTGAGTTTCCTGGCTTGAATAAGTCAGGCGTTTACTGACGCGTCGGCGTCGCGTTGTGTAGCGCGCCTTCTACAGGCATCTCCAAATGCCTTAAAGATGGCGAGGTAAATCGGATTAGAGCTTACCTGCCATTCAGGGTGCCATTGCACTGCTAAAGCAAAAGCCTTGCCGTCTTGGACTGAAACGGCTTCTACCAGCCCGTCTGGAGCGGTGGCTTCAATGCGTAAGCCTGGGGCCAATTGGTTGATGCCCTGGGTGTGAATCGAGTTGACCTCAAAGTCGCTGGGTAACCCTAACCGAGCTAATACACCACCCGGTTGAACGTGCACGGTATGGCTGGGGCCGTACTGGACCCCAAGCGGCGCGCTCGGGTCCTCGCGGTGCTCGATAAAACCGTCGACTTCGTGCAATTTCTGGTGAAGTGAGCCACCCAAGGCTACATTCAACTCTTGAAAGCCTCGGCAAATGCCGAGCACCGGAACGCCCGCGGCCAAGGCCGCTCGAATCAAGGGGAGGGTGGTGCTATCACGGGCAGGATCATGCAGAGTGCCTGGCGCGGTGGCAGGGCCGTGATACAAGTGGGGTTCAATATTGGAGGGCGACCCGGTAAACAGTAGGCCGTCCAGACCGTCCAGAATATCGGACGGTTTAAGCAAATCTGCAAGTGATGCAAGCATCAGGGGTAAGCCTTCGGCTGCCGTCGCAACGGCTCGCACGTACTTATCGCCAGTGATGTGATAAGCGTGCAAGCCGATCTGCTTGGTGCAGGCGGTGACGCCGATTATCGGCAGGCGTGACATGTAACACCCCGGTATTATTGCTGTTATGGGTTTGAATCGAGCTTAGCCTCGTTCATTTTTTTACACAACACCCCCGTAAAAAATACAACACGGCCCGCTCAAGGCCGCGGGTGGAGAATCGGGCTAAGGGCGAAATTTGCCCTAAAATGCGTCAAAAATGCCCTTTGAGCGCTTTTTTAGGGCAAAAAATAGGTTGCTTGACTTCGGTATGCCGTTCGGGTTGACTGAAACCCGTAGCGCTCAATGATTGATATTTTTAACAACAAAGGTGTTGCATCATGTCGGTACCCCCGCGTGCCGTTCAGCTTAACGAAGCGAACGCGTTCCTTAAGGATCATCCTGAGGTTCTGTACGTAGACCTTCTAATTGCGGATATGAATGGTGTGGTGCGTGGTAAGCGCATCGAACGCACCAGCCTCCACAAGGTTTACGAGAAAGGCATCAACCTGCCTGCCTCTTTATTTGCTCTGGATATCAATGGCTCAACGGTGGAAAGCACCGGTTTAGGTCTGGACATCGGTGACGCAGACCGAATCTGTTATCCAATCCCTGACACCCTGTGCAACGAACCTTGGCAAAAGCGCCCAACCGCGCAATTGCTGATGACCATGCACGAACTTGAAGGTGACCCTTTCTTCGCCGACCCGCGCGAAGTGCTGCGTCAAGTTGTTACCAAATTTGACGATCTCGGCCTGACCATTTGCGCCGCGTTTGAGCTTGAGTTTTACCTGATCGACCAAGAGAACGTAAACGGCCGTCCACAACCGCCACGCTCGCCTATTTCCGGCAAGCGCCCGCACTCGACACAGGTTTACCTGATCGACGATCTCGACGAATACGTCGATTGCCTCCAGGACATTCTGGAAGGCGCTAAAGAACAAGGCATTCCGGCTGACGCCATTGTTAAAGAAAGTGCCCCGGCGCAGTTCGAAGTAAACCTGCACCACGTTGCCGACCCCATTAAGGCCTGTGACTACGCGGTACTGCTCAAACGCCTGATCAAAAACATTGCCTACGACCATGAGATGGATACCACCTTCATGGCCAAGCCTTACCCAGGCCAGGCAGGCAACGGGTTGCACGTCCATATTTCGATTCTGGACAAAGATGGCAAAAATATTTTTGCCAGCGAGGATCCCGAGCAGAACGCCGCATTGCGTCACGCGATCGGCGGTGTGCTCGAGACCCTACCGGCGCAGATGGCGTTCCTTTGCCCTAACGTCAACTCCTACCGTCGTTTCGGCGCACAGTTCTACGTGCCGAACTCGCCGTGCTGGGGGCTAGACAACCGTACGGTCGCTTTGCGCGTTCCGACCGGCTCCGCTGATGCGGTGCGTATTGAACACCGGGTTGCCGGTGCCGATGCCAACCCCTATTTGTTGATGGCGTCTGTTTTGGCCGGTGTTCACCACGGTCTGACCAACAAAATCGAACCGGGTGCACCGGTTGAAGGCAACAGCTACGAGCAAAATGAGCAAAGCCTGCCGAACAACCTGCGTGATGCATTGCGTGAGTTGGATGACAGCGAGGTCATGGCTAAATACATCGACCCTAAATACATTGATATTTTTGTCGCGTGTAAAGAAAGCGAGCTGGAAGAGTTTGAACATTCCATCTCCGACCTTGAGTACAACTGGTATCTGCATACCGTGTAAGCGCTTGCGGTACCCATAAAACGCCGAGGGTTAACAGCCCTCGGCGTTTTTTTATGCCTGTGCAATCCGCTGACCCGGCTCGTACAATGCCCGCAGCCCCGCAGGAGACACCCACCTATGACGCGCCTCGCCACCCCACGTGCCACCCCTCGCAAATCTCGTGCACGCAGCCAGGGCCGAATCGACACGATCCTTGAGGCTGCTCGCACTTTGCTGGCGACCCAAGGCGTGGCCAGTCTGTCGATTTACAGCGTGGCCGAGCGCGCAGCAATCCCGCCCTCATCTGTTTACCACTTTTTCGCCAATGTGCCCGCCTTGCTCGAAGCGTTGACCGAGGATGTGCA
>NZ_LLWH01000203.1 GCF_001411475.1 Pseudomonas endophytica
GCGATAGTCGATGCGCGCCTGTTCGGCATAGGCACCGCCGCCGACAACGCCCATCACTCGATCTCCGATCTCATACCCTTGTACCGAATCACCTATGCCAATGACCTCCCCGGCGATCTCTAATCCGATGATGGGTGAGTCTCCGAAATGTGGATGGCCATACCCGCCCGTGCGGTGGGTTAAGTCAGCCCGGTTCACACCGGCGGCATAGACCCGTACCAGCAAGTCAGTCGGACGTACTTCAGGGGCGGCAACCTCGGCTAACTCCAATACATCCGCGGCGCCAAATTCCTTGATTTGAATAGCTTTCATAATTAATTGCTCTGCGATTCGGTAAAGGTGGCATTGGCGATAGCGGATGCGGTAATCGCCCCTGGAAAGCCGACGTAGAAGGCTAAATGTGTGATCGCCGCGGCAATTTCGTCATGGGTTACGCCATTGCTGATGGCTCGGCGCAGATGCGAAGGCAGTTCTTCTGTGTGACCGCCCGCTATCAACGCGGCCACTGTGATCAGGCTACGATCACGTGGCGACAGCGCCGGATCACTCCAAACCTGCGGATAAAGTGTTGAGTCAACAAACTGCGACAGTTTGGGAGTGAAAGCCCGAGCCGCTTCACGTGGGCTGCTGAAATTCAGAGTGGACATGTTGATGCTCCTTAAACCTGACTAATAAATTTGTGGGTCAGATAGTGCTCGATACCTTCAATGCCGCCTTCGGAGCCGTGACCGCTTTCTTTCAGGCCACCAAAGGGCAATTCTGTGGCGACAATCCGGTATTGGTTGATACCGATCATTCCCGCTTCCAATCCGTCAGCGACGTCTATGGCGATCCGTGCGTTGGACGTAAAGGCATAAGCGGACAGCCCGTAAGGCAAGCGGTTTGCCTCCTCCAGCCCATCGCTCAACTGCTCGAAAGGCATTAATACGGCGATAGGTCCGAAGGGCTCTTCATGCATGACCCGAGCGTGCATAGGTACATCTGCCAGGACGGTGGGCTCATAGAAGTAGCCGTTGCCTTCAAGACGTTTGCCTCCTGCCAGTACACGGGCACCTTTGGCGACGGCATCTGCCACCAACTCCTGCATTTTGGCCAACTGCCTTGGATTGGCCAGCGGACCCACTTGGGTTTCAGCGTTCAGACCATCGCCTATTTTCAAGGCGAGGGTGGCCGCCACGAAGTGATCGACAAAGGAGTCATAGGCGCCACGTTGAATCAGAAACCGGGTGGAAGAAATGCAGACTTGGCCGGTTCCACGGAAGCGGTTGGCGACGCCTTCGACGGCTGCTTTTTCAATGTCAGCATCGTCAAAAACCAACACCGGCCCGTGCCCACCCAATTCCAGCGTGATGGGCTTGACGCCCTCGGCAGCGCGGGCTGAGAGCAACCGCCCAATAGGCACTGAGCCAGTGAACGTGACCTTACGAATAATAGGGGAAGCGATCAAATGGCTAGAAACCTGATCCGGGACGCCAAACACCACTTGCAAAACACCTTTAGGCAACCCTGCATCGTCAAGGGCGCGTGCCAATGCCAGTGCCGTGGAGGGGCTTTCTTCACCGGGTTTGAGAATCACACTGCAACCTGCGGCCAGCGCTGCCGAGAGCTTGCGCGCCGGAGTAATAGCGGGGAAATTCCAGGGCGTGAATGCCGCGACTGGGCCAATGGCTTGGCGTTTAACCATTTGCAACACCCCTGGACGATTGGCCGGCACGACACGCCCATCTATACGGCGAGCGCTTTCGGCGAACCACTCGAAGTATTCGGCGGCACGCGTGACCTCGTCCATGCTTTCAGACAGTGGCTTGCCTTCTTCCAAGGTCATTTGCAGGGCGATGTGTGGCGCCCGCTCAAGAATCAGATCCGCAGCGCGTTTAAGCACTTTGGCGCGCTGATCGGGAAAGGTGTTGCGCCATTGCTCAAAGCTCAGCTTCGCCACGTCAAGCGCGTGATCGAGATCGCTTGCGGTGGCGAGTGGGACACGCCCGATTTCAGCTTCGGTCGCTGGGTTCACGACGGCGGCGGTTACGCGGCCTTCGGCACTGATCCATTGACCGCCAATAAACAGATACAGCGGATCGTAAGACGACTTCATGGGGGGTTACCTCGACTGGATTGATCAAACGTTCTGCACCATTCGGCGCTTGGCTGCGACTCCTGAAGGAGTGACTCAAGCGCCCTGTGCAACCCAGTCTATGGATTAACAACCTGTCGATTTAGACGGCCAGAAGGGAATCACTGTTGTGTACAGAGGTAATATCGAGCATTCATTAGAGCGTGTAGCATCTGCCAAGCTCGGCAGCGCCGTGCTGTTTTTGGAGCCGATAGATAGGCCGTAAACGGGTAATTTTGAGCGGCGAACATCTGCAATCAAGCCAACAGGAAGGTCTGGATGGATAAGCTTTCGAACATGTCCGTGTACGTCAAAGTTGTCGAGATGGGCAGTTTTACTGCGGTGGCTAACCATCTGGACTCCACGGTCGGCAATGTATCGCGCTCGGTGTCAGCCCTTGAGAAGGTGCTTGATACACGGCTATTGCAACGCTCTACCCGGCGGCTGTCCGTCACCGATGCGGGCCAGCGATTTTATGAGCGTTGCACCAAAATTTTGGCCGACCTTGAGCATGCAGAAGCGGAAGCTAGCAATGCCGCGTTAAAGCCCAGAGGGACGTTACGGGTGCATTGTGTGCCGGGGCTCGCGCGGCATTTGGTCACCTCTGCCGTGCTCGAATACCGCAGGGAGTTCCCGCAAGTCACGGTGGACTTACTGCTTTCACAGCGTATGCCGAACCTGCTGGAAGACCAGTTGGACATCTCCATCCTGATTGCGCGCACGCTACCCGATTCGGCTTATGTCAGCCAAAAGATCGGTATTAGCCATTGCGTACTGGTGGCCTCTGCAGAGTATCTGCAGCGATATCCAGCGCCCATGACCGCTGCGGACCTCGCCGACCATCAGTGTTTACTGCTGGGCACTGTCGATTATGTCCGAGATGAGTGGCAATTGAAGGGTAAGAGCGGGAACGTCACGTTTATCCCACAAGGCCCCAGCTTCAGTGTCAATGATATGGACGCCATGGCGGTGGCCATTCGAGAAGGTGCTGGGATTGGTTTAATGGCGGGTTTTTCGGCCATTGATGACTTGCGCGCAGGACGGCTTGTACGGGTGTTGCCCGAGTACCACACCCACGAACGCAATGTTTACGCTGTTTACACATCTCGTCAGTTCATCGACGCCAAAATCACTCGCTTCATTGAGAAGTTAAAAAAACGTGTCGGTGCTGAACTGATGAAGACCGCTGAAGAACTTATTGTCTGACAGCGATTACTTGAACTTGGACCGAGGGGGAGTTGCAGTGAAGCTTACTGCCCTCGCGCCCAATTAACCCCCGCAACCTCGAAGTCGCTTGCAGCCGCAAGTGAGTGCATTTTGGCGCCTGTCATTTTCATTGCGTACGGCTCAACAGCTTGAACACACGTTCGGCCGCACTATGATGTCGATCATAATCAAAACTGTTGACACGTTTGATTACGGACGACATCATAAAGCCGCATTCTCGCAGGTTACATCGACTATCCAACGTTGACTGAAAGCAACGTTCATTAATCGCCAATCGACCCCCTCATCTGAGAACAACGCCATGAGCACTCCCACTACCGTTCTGATTACAGGCGCTTCCACGGGCATCGGCGCCACTTACGCTGAGCGCTTTGCACAACGCGGACACGACCTTGTGCTGGTCGCCCGGGATAAGCGCCGACTGGACGCGCTCGCAGCGCGACTGAGTGAAAAACACTCTGTCGCGGTTGAGGTCCTTCAGGCAGACCTAACCCAAGACAGCGACTTGGCGACTGTCGAGACGCGTCTGCGCGACGATGCTCGTATTGGCATCTTGGTCAACAACGCAGGCGCTGCACAGTCGGGGAGTTTTATCGAGCAGTCCAGCGACAGCGTAGCTCGCTTGGTTGCACTCAATACGACGGCATTGGTGCGGCTGGCCACTGCCATCGCCCCACGGCTGGCAAAAGCGGGCGACGGTGCGATTATCAACATTGGCTCAGTGGTTGGCTTAGCCCCTGAGTTCGGCATGACGGTCTATGGCGCGACTAAAGCCTTTGTGCAGTTCTTGTCACAGGGCATGAGCCTGGAGCTGTCGCCGTTGGGCGTCTATGTGCAAGCCGTCTTGCCTGCTGCCACTCGCACCGAAATCTGGGAGCGCGCGGGCATCGACCTTAATAGCATCGCTGACATCATGGAGGTCGGCGATTTGGTCGATGCGGCGCTGCTCGGTTTTGATCGTCGTGAGCCGGTGACGATTCCCCCCTTACAGGATGCGGCCCGCTGGGATGCTTTGCAGGCTGCACGGCAGAACTTGCTGTCGCAGATTCGACAATCTGAGGTCGCCGAGCGCTATAAAATCCCGGCGTAAACATTGTTCCTCACGGTGTTTTCCGCTCCCCTATGCAGTGCACAGAGTTGACGCATCATGAAGGCATTTTTAATCGAGCGTTACGGCAAACAAGCAGGACATATCGCCGAGGTTGCCGCCCCGGAGATAGGTGACCACGACGTTCTGGTTCAAGTCCATGCGGCAAGCGTGAACGTACTCGATACCAAGATCAGTACGGGCGAGTTCAAACTGATCCTGCCGTATTCGTTGCCGCTGATTATGGGCAACGACGTTGCAGGTGTCGTGATGAAGGTCGGGGCCGCTGTTAAGCGCTTTAGGGCAGGTGACGAAGTTTACGCCCGCCCTCCTCAAGATCGCATCGGCGCGTTCGCTGAGCGCATTGCCGTAAAAGAGGACGCGCTGGCGTTGAAACCGCGAAATATCACGCTGCATGAAGCCGCCGCGCTGCCCTTGGTCGCGCTGACTGCTTGGCAAGTGTTGGTTGAAACGGCAAAGGTGCAAAAAGGCCAAAAGGTGTTCATTCACGCGGGCTCCGGTGGTGTCGGTAGCATCGCTATCCAACTCGCTAAGCATTTGGGCGCCTTCGTCGCAACCACCACCAGCACTCGCAATGTGGAGTGGGTCAAGGCATTGGGAGCGGATGTTGTTATCGACTACACGCAGCAGCACGTCGAGAAAACGCTGCGAGACTACGACGTCGTGTTGAACAGCCTAGGGGCTGATGAGCTAGAGAAGTCGCTGGCCATTTTAAAGCCGGGCGGCCAGCTTATATCCATCTCAGGGCCGCCGACGCCAGCGTTCGCCCAAGCGCAAAAACTGCCTTGGCTGGTGGGCGTGGTCATGCGCATGTTGAGCAGCGGTATCCGCCGAAAAGCGCGCAAAAAAAACATCCGTTACTCGTTCGTTTTTATGCGCGCCAGCGGTGCTCAATTGGATGAAATGACAACACTGGTTGAGGCCGGAATTATCAAGCCGGTCATTGATCGAACCTTCCCTTTCGAATCCACAGCCCAAGCGTTGAGTTATGTCGGACAAGGACGATCAAAAGGTAAGGTCATCATCGAGATCCGCTAACACCCTCGGTCAAAAACGGAACGAAGCGCCGTATGCAGATGCCGGCAAATGGTTGGCACCACCGGTTTGTAATCGCGAGCGCAACGTTCCGTTCTGCGGCTGGGTACGATACAAGCCGCGTTTTTGCAGCTCAGGAATCACCAGTTCGACGAAGTCCTCAAGGCTACCGGGGCTAATCAGCGGGTTGAGCATGTAGCCGCTGGTGCCGGAGATCCGGGCGTGCTCTTCAATGCGCTCGGCCACCTGTTGCGGCGTACCCACCAAAATTAAATCACTGCCGCGGGTAACGTTGGCAAAACGCTGTTTAACATCGCCAGCGGTCAAGGGCTTGCCACTGCCATCTGGACGCATCACATAGGAGGTCATACCTTCGGTGTGCGTGGACAACGCGTCGCTGTCCGCGTAACGGCTAATGTCGATACCGGTGTCACCGGCATAACTCACCAGTTGCGCCTGCAAGTGATAGTTGCTTTGCAATTCGTCATATTTGCGTTGAGCTTCGATCTCGGTATGGGCGGTGACAATGCGCAAAACGGTCAGTGATTTAACATCATCAGCGTGACGCCCCCGCGCCTCGGCCTGCGCCCATATGTCTTCTAAGCCTTGGCGAATTTCCAACGGGTTGGACTTGGCGACGAAAATCAATTCGGCGTGCTTGGCCGCAAATTCGCGCCCCCGACCCGACCATCCGGCTTGGATCAACAACGGTGTGCGTTGCGGTGAAGGGGACGTCAAGTGCGGCCCGGCCACCCGATAATGTTCGCCAACGTGATTGATCGGTCGCACACGATCACCTTGGGCATAGACGTGGCGAGACTTGTCGCCCACCACGGCATCGTTTGCCCAACTGCCCTCCCAGAGTTTGTACACGACATCGAGAAATTCTTCTGCGCGCTCATAACGGTCATCATGTTTGATCATCTCTTCCAGGCCGAAGTTACGAGCAGCGCTATTTAGATAAGAGGTCACAATGTTCCAACCGACTCGGCCATTGGTCAGATGATCCAACGTGCTGAAGCGTCGGGCATGGGTAAAAGGCTGCTCGTAACTGGTCGTGACCGTAACCCCGAAGGCTAGGTTTTCTGTCACCGCTGCCAGTGCCGGAATGATCATCAATGGATCGTTGGCCGGTGCTTCTACCGCCCACTTCATGGCCGCGTCTGCATTACCGCCAAACACATCGTAGAATCCCAACACGTCACCAAAAAACAGCATATCCAGATGCGCTTGGTCAGCGATGCGCGCCAAGTTCGACCAATACCCCAGCGAGTTAATAGTCAGTCGTTCATCAGCTGGGTGCGTCCATAGGCTCGGTGCGCCGCCACAGCCAACACTGGCTTGCTCGTACAACGCAAACAACAACGGTTTTGGATCAGACATCGTAGTACCTGTAAAAAGTCATTAACGGGCAAGTTCGGCTTTGTAAAACCACGCGTCTCGGTATCGCAGGCGCGAGCCGGCTAGATCGGGTAGGAATCAGGAATAGTTTTGGCTGCGAATTGAATAGATTAAAACGCACTATAAAAATAGTTTGTACTGCATTTATGGAATAAAAGGCAGCGTTAAAGCTATATGGGGTTCAACGCTAGAGGCGCGCACTTGGCGCTGTTGAGCCGAGCCAGCTTGGTGTCTAAAGCTTTACCCATGAATAGGTTGAATAGACGGGTTTCAGCTTTTCAAATGCGAAATTGTCTCGAGCGCGTAATATTTGGTAAATCTTAGGGTCTGTACGACAACGCTGCTTGCTAAGGAAGCACTTATGTCGATACGCCCTTCACTCTGCTTACTAATGCTCCCGCTGTTTACAGGGTGCCAGTATTTGCCTCACACCTATTACTTCACAGCCCCTGAGCATGAGCCAAACCCGGCTTGGATACGCATCGTCGACTTCACTCAGCATGCCGATATTTATCAATACGAAAACGGCGTACGCTCAGGTGGAGTCGTTCGCACAGGCCCCCTTCCCTTTATCAACACGCAGGATGTGGGCATGCCTAAGGCCGGGCAAAATTTGACCTTCGATTACTATGAAACCCCCGTCAGGCCCGGTATCGAAACCCATGTGGGGATGTTTTGGGAGGGGCCGCGGACGCAGTCTTGCTTCGTCACCGTGGAGTTCACACCACAAGCCGGGCGCTATTATCAGTTCCGTCTGACCTCAGGCTCAAACGGCACCTGTACGGCATATCCTTCGCTGATTGAGCGCGACAAAGACGGTAATGGGTGGCATCTCACGCCGAACCCAGATGTGACCTACTCACCCGCTGGACCGAAAGCCAAAATGTATTACAAAAACGGCCGCTTTGAAGACCCTGACTACCAGCCACCTGCAGGGCTTTACCCCGGGATGTAGAGACACACCCTAGGGCTATAGGCGGCACGCTTATGTGGGGGAGTCGCCCGTAATCAGCCGCAACAGCTCGTGTGCCAACTCAGAAGCTTCCTGCTGGTAGCCTTCGCGCCAGCAGGCCGCCCAATCTTGAGGCTTGCCCTGCTCTTCCCACGCAGCCAACGCTAAACCGTTAATGATTTCTAGTTCAAACCATTGCTGCTGCCACGCGTCAGCGTCCGTCACCAGCGCAGTGTCTTGCCATAAGAATTCAGTGTCCGCAACAAATTGGTTCCACAAAAAAAGCGCTTGTGAAGCCTTTTGTCCCTGCGCGATCAATTGCGCTGCGTGCATCTTACATACCTGCGTATTGTTGATAGATGGCTGCATGGTTAAGCAACCTCACTAACTCGCGTTAGAGAGCTGGATACAGATGCAGAAACTGGCTAGCACCATCCAAAAAATCACAAATAACCAAGGGGTTCTCATCGAAAACATCAGCGACTTTCGATAGCCCTTTTGGCTGGATTCTTTTTCATTAAATAAGGGCGAATCATCATAGGCATTGCCCATTACCGGATCACTGCGCAACAAGTGGCTCTGTTTAAAATGCCAGTGATCAATAATGACCCACGACGCCCGAAACCCTGGCCATGCATGCAATGAGCTGAAGATGCCCAAAACGGCCATCATGGTCGGCACGATCAGCGTGAACAGCTCCCCCCATCGAGGGTTGAGATTAGCCATTGAAGAGGCAAACGCAATGACCAAAAAAGACTGAGCCGTCAAATAGGCGTTGGTTCTGTTTGAGAGCAAAGTGGTTTCATATTGAATTTCTCTACGGTAGAAATCCAAACGATCTTTCGGCGTACCGAATAATAAAATGTCTGCCGGTGACTCCTGTTGAAGATGAGAACCTTCAGTAATGATCTTGGACACAGTATGTCTCCGATGGGCTGAATCCAATTAGAAGGTTTTTTCTTTATGAGGTTCATTCCATCTCATCGCCTGATGAGCGCTCATAACCCACTCTTTGAGTTCATACAAGCAGCGTTGAAGAAAGCCCAGCGGGTCACCAGCATGCCAATTGACCATTAAAAACGCGCTCCGCTCTACACTCACTCAGCAAACGATTGCGGCCTAGAGACCTTAATGTATTGAAGGCACCCTGCACGCATATCTCTGGAGAACTTATCGGCAACGGCCATTTTCTTGTCCTCAGTGCTTTCAATAGGATAGGTTTCGGCCAATTGGAGAAACTTCACTCTGATCTCTTTCTGGCTCGCCGAAGGAGCAGAATATTCATCAGATGGGTACGATAGAGGCTTGCCCATCTGCCTACTGTACATAATGGCCGCCGCGTCCAGACCGCCCTGCTGACAGAGGTTCGACTCAGCAGCGTTAAAGCGAACCGTCTCCCCACTCATATACCAAGCCCATGCATTAGAGCAGGTAATTAAGGCAGTACTTGCCAACACTAACGAGGTCATCTTGAACTTCACGGCGTGATCCCTCACAAAAAATCGCGATGCTAGCACACGAACGTAGTCGGGCATCCAGCGCGAATGGACATGCCAATCACCGGACTCAGCGATAAGGATTAGATAATGCCCAAGAAACACACTGCAGCATCGACGCAAGCGACTGCCGCGGATATAGAGCGTTCCATCCTAACGCTCAACACAATGGCTGAACGCCTTTGGGGTGAAGGTCGAGAGACCGAAGCCAAGGCTTTGCTGGATGCGCTGGATGCGTTAAACAGAGCCTTGGACAGAATTCGGATCGGTGAAAGCCGCCGAATTGGAACTCTTCACTGAGAGAAGCAGGTCTACCACGATCCAAACACCTTCGGTGAGCGAAGGTCCAAGAGATCACCAGAGGGCAATGTCATAGGTGAGGTAAACTCGATTGCTGTCTCGGCCTCGGGAATAATCAGAGCGATAAACGTAGTTACGTACCTTCACGCCCAAACCTTTGAAAGTGCCTTGCTGTACAACGTAGGCCAGTTCGGCATCACGTTCCCACTCTTTAACCGTCGTGTTGGACTTGCCGTCATTGCCGCTCAAGTAACGCGTAGAAAACGTTAAACCGGGAACGCCTACTGCCGCGAAGTTGTAGCCATAGTTGAGCATCCAAGTGTTTTCATCCGCTTCGATAAACTTGCCAATCCCGGCGTTACTGAACGAGTACACCGTTGCGCCGCTGATATAGGGCAAACCGGCGTCGCCACTCAGCGTCTGGTATCCACCGCCGAAGGTATGCCCGGAAACGACATAGGACAACTGCCCGCTCAGCATGTTGTTGTCGATCTTACCGCCATAAGAAAAACCGCTGTCGACACTGTTGAAGTAGCGCAAATCACTGGTCAGAACACCGCTGCCCAAGAGTAGATCGTGTTGGATGCCGGCGAAATGCTGACGATAAAAGTTCTCCAGCTCGCCGTAGAAGTAACTCAACCGAACGCGCTTGCCCAATGTGTATTCAGCTCCCGCATAGCTAAAGTCGCCCGACTTTTCACCGCCGTAACCATTGGGCACAATCGGCATGCTGTTACTGGAATCACGCAGCTTGAATCGACTCAGATGCCCCCCAGTCAGGGTGAGGTTTTCAATGTCGACGCTGCTGATGTGTGCCCCTTGGTAAGTTTGCGGCAACAAGCGCGCATCGTTATAGATCAGTACCGGGGTTTTGGGTAGCAAGGTGCCATATTTGAGCGTGGTCTTGGCCAGTTGAGCCTTGGCAGTCATACCCAGACTTGCAAATTCGTCAGCCGCACGACCGTCATCATGCACGGGTAACAAGCCTGTACCACTGCGGCCACGACCTGAGTCGAGCTTGACCCCGAACAGGCCAAGAGCGTCCACACCAAAACCGAGCGTGCCCGACGTGAATCCCGACTGGTAATCCAGCAATAACCCTTGGCCCCACTCGGTGCGTTCGCTCTTCGCTGTCATTGCGGATTTAGCACTCAAACCGTGCTCATCGCGGAAGTTTTCATTGAAGTAGACGTTACGCAATTGCAGCTTGAGTTTACTGTCGTCGATAAATCCTTCTGCGCTGGCAGTGGTTAGCGGCAACAGACCTAAAAGTGAAAACAACGCCCGGCGGCTATGCAAAGTGATCATTGGCAAATTACTCATTGTTGTTATTTTGGCTGCAGCACGTCGCGCACCTCATTGATGAGGCGCGTTATGAAAGAACAGCTAACGAAGTTGAATCAGGTGAAGAGGCTGAGTGCGCCGGTCAATAGGGCTATCGCCGTGATGACCAAGGAGGTGAGAACCGCCCATTTGACGGTGGCTTTTTGGAAGTCGCCGATGTCGCGATCTACCATCCCCACCAGCAATAAAGTCGACGCCACGAGAGGACTCATCAGGTGAACGGGTTGGCCGAGTATCGAGGCTCGGGCTATTTCGACCGGGTCGATGCCATAAGCTGCAGCGGCATTAGCCAAGATCGGCACAACCCCGAAGTAGTAAGCATCGTTGGAAAGAACAAATGTCAGCGGCATGCTGGTGATCGCCACCACCAGCGGGAACAGATGCCCCCAAGATGGCGGAATCCATTCAACCAGCGATTGCGCCAAGGCATCGACCATTTGTGTCCCCGAAAAGATCCCGGCAAAGATACCGGCAGAAAACACCAACAACACCACCGTCATCGCATTACCAGAGTGGGCAAGAATGCGCTCCTTCTGAATATCTAGTTGCGGATAGTTAATCATCAGGGCCAGCACAAAACCGATCAGGAACAGGATCGCCGAGTGCATAAGACCCATAACCAGCGCGACCATTACCGCAGTCACCAACAATAGATTTATGTAAGCCAGTTTTGGCCGCTTGTACGGGGTGTCGCCCAAAATCGCGTTGATGTAACAATCCCCGCCGCCGCTCTTTAGCTGCACATTACCGATACGCTTACGCTCGCCGCGCCCCAGTAAGAATGCTGTGAACACCACCCACAGGGCGCCACCGATCATAGTGGGCAGCAAAGGCACGAAATACTCGCCGGCATCTAAGCCCAGTGCCGCAATCGCCCTAGTCGCGGGCCCTCCCCATGGGGTCATGCCACTCATAATGCTCAACGACAACATGGCAATAGTCGCCAAAATCATTGGGTTCATGCCGATGCGCTTGTACAACGGCAACATTGCCGCGCAGGTGATCATGTAAGTGGTTGTACCGTCGCCGTCGAGGGCGACCAGCAGTGACAGTAGCGCAGTGCCAATCGCGATTTTCATCGGATCGCCGTTAACACGCTTGAGGATTTTACGAATCATCGGGTCGAACAACCCGGCATCAATCATGACGCCAAAGAACAGGATGGCGAACAGCAGCAGCGCAGCCGAAGGCGCAACCATCTTTAGGCCATCGAACATCATCTTGCCGGTCGTGCCGCCAAAACCGGCAATGACCGCAAACACTATCGGCACCACCGTTAAGGCGACAATGGGCGACAGGCGTTTCGACATTATCAGGTAGGTGAAAACCACCACCATGGCCAAACCAAGAAATGCGAGCATAGTTCAGTTCTCTTGTTCTTATTAGTAGCGTGGTCAATGCGCAGGCGCACGACCTCGAACCCGCCAGACGTTACGACTAACCGTACCTGGAGGAGTTAAATAAAATGTTTCTAAGGTGTTTCAGTTGAAGCGGGTCAGAGGTGTTGCATGACCTTACCGACCGCCAAGTTCTCACGCTGAGAACGGCAATGGCTTATGAATGTTATCCGGCAAGTCGACGGGAAGCCGTGGCATAGACGAAACCAGAAAACAGCCTGCGCGATGTACGCACCACTGAGGCGCGAATGGTCTCGCCTTGATTGCCGGTGTAAGACAACACAACATCTATCCCACCACTTGGGTGCTCAATGCGTACGTGCTTTAAGCGTGGTTCACTCACCCCACCCAGCAATTGCGCGACCACACTGCCTTCAGTGACACAGGCGGTGGCAAGGCCGATGGAGCCAGTGATCGCCAAGGCGCGGTGGCAGTTGTGGGGCATGAAATAGCGCACTTGGAGTGTGCCGCCCGCTTGTGCAGGGGCCACCAGTACCGGCTTGGGAATCACTTTGTCGCTGACATCACCCAGCCCCATTGCAAGGCCAGCTTGCAACCGCAAGGACTCTAGGCGAGCCAAAAACGCTTGGTCAGCATCCAGTTCAGCCGGACTCTCATCGCCGCGCTTACCCAGTTGGCCCGCTTCGACAATCATCATCGGCATTGCCATGTCGATGCAGGTCACTGGAGTTCCGTCGATCAAATCCTGTGGTTGCCCGGTCGGGAAGAGTTTGCCGGTCTTGCTGCCCGCAGCGTTCAGGAAGGTCAGCTGTATAGGAGCGGCAGTCCCCGGCACACCGTCAATGGCGGTATTGCCTTCATAGCTGACCTTGCCACCGGGTGTGTGTACCTCAGCGTTTATAAAAGTCCCTGTATTGAGGTTGCGAATACGTACACACGTCAGGTCTTGGAAGGCTTTTACCAGCCCCTCCTCAATAGCGAACGGGCCAACCGCGCATAGCATATTGCCGCAATTAGGCGCGGTATCAACCCGGCGCTGGGAAACCATGACTTGAACAAACAGATAGTCGATATCTGCATCTGGGTGCAGCGACGGGCTGACGATCGCGACCTTGCTGGTTTGTGGGCTACCGCCACCGATGCCGTCAATTTCCAGCTCATGGCCAGAGCCCATAAGGTTGAGCAGCAACTCGTCACGATCATCAATCGCGGCAGGTAGATCCCAAGCGAGAAATACTGGGCCCTTGGAAGTACCACCGCGCATTAATACACAAGGAATTCGTTGCATAAGCCTGACTCTTATTGATCAATCGGTTTGATTGATGTCCTGCCAGCAAGAGTCGCAAAGTTTAAAAATTGTTTCCAATGCAAATATCAGCCGAATTATTGCGTTTTGCGCATGAAAAAATTAGGCTGATCGACGCGACTAACGCGGGTTGGCGGGGGATAAAGCAGTGAATTACGAGCTCAATGACATTAGATCTTTCGTGAAGATCGCTGAATTTGGCAGCTTCCATGAAGCAGCTGAAGCGTTGCATCTCTCTCAACCCGCGCTGAGTCGCAGGATGAAAAAGCTTGAAGAAGGACTGGGGACGGCCCTTCTAGATCGCACCACGCGCAGGGTCAGCCTGACCAGCGTGGGCAGAGACTTTCTGCCCAAGGCTCGGCGCTTACTGGATGACTTTGACGATTCGATATTGAACATACGAGAGCTGGCGGAGCGCCAGAGCGGCCGTGTCACCCTCGCCTGCATTCCTACCGCGGCCTTCTACTTTCTGCCTTCGGTCATCCGCCTGTACAACGAACGATACCCACAAATTCGCATCCGCCTGCTGGATCTCAGTGCGAACGAGGGGCTTGAAGCCGTTCTGCGAGGAGAAGCTGATTTTGGCATCAACATGATGAGCGGCCAGCATCCAGACATAGAGTTCGTGCCGTTAGTCAACGAGCCATTTGTTTTAGCGTGTCGACGCGATCATGAGCTAGCACAACGCAACGCTGTCACGTGGTCCGAACTGAGCAATTACCGCCTTATTGGCGTCGGTCGGCTGAGCGGCAACCGCATGCTGCTGGACCATGCCCTGTCAGGCTTGAGCTGGCGCCCACAGTGGTTCTATGAGGTTCAGCACCTGTCTACTTCGCTGGGTCTTGTAGAGGCTGGGCTGGGCGTCTCGGCTATGCCAAGCCTCGCCATGCCTGCTGTGGATCATCCAACCTTGGTAAGCGTACCGTTGATAGAACCTGTGGTTAACCGATCGCTGGGATTGGTCTACCGCAGAGGCGCATCCTTGTCTCCGGCTGCGGAAAAATTCGTCGCCATACTGCTTGAACAGTGGGAAAAGTGATCCGATCCAGCCTATTTGGGTCGCAAGTCCGGCTACCCGCGATCACGCACCGCAGAAGCTCGAGCGTGCGACAGGCGCGAGGTCTGTACTGCATCACCTGAGGAATCAGTATGCCCGGCGATAACTATGCTCACCGCGACGATCAGCAGCTACAGCGCTCTGCGACGCCTTTTGCCTTCACGGCGAGCGCTAACAAATCGGGCATTGGGCCGCTGGCAAAATCACATTCCAGAGCACCGATCGACAGCACTTCATCGGCGTAGGATGCGGAAGAAACCCGGGTTGTCATCAATGTCTTCCACGATCACTTTTGCGTCGCGCAAAGGATGTGAAGCCTGAAAGTTGTCGCCCGGATCGGTCATTTCGGTCACCCATCCCATTACCACTTGCTCAATTCCAGCTCAAGCAAGCGCCGGAACGGTATCAGGACAATTCAGCCCTAACTAGCATGCGGCTTAACGTCGCAGCAAACAGCTATTGGAAAATTCTGCACAAGCCTTAGAATCCCGCGCTCGCTTGATGCCATGGGTAAAGATGGCTGACAGCTTGAGGACTATAAACGCGCACCTCAATAGCGGGGCACACCTCCTCAGCGTATGCCCGACGCAACTGCTCTGCCCTTTGCGTGAGCGCTTACACGACACACGTAAAGTTGGCACCCGCATGCGCGCGGGCGCCTGTTTTGCTGTTCAATTTCTAGAGGTCTTTATGTCTGCGCGTTTGCTGGCTATGGCGCTGGCGCCCCTGCTCGGGCTGTTCATTGTTGCTTTGGGCAACGGTTTCCTTTCATCCCTAACCACCCTTCGACTCGATGCGGCTGGCGCATCGACCACGATGATCGGAATTGTTTCATCAGCCTACTTTATCGGCCTGACGCTAGGGGCAGTCTTCAATGACCGGTTGATTTTGCGCATCGGACATATCCGCGCCTACGGCAGCTTTGCCTCACTGATCGCGGTGACCATCTTGTTGCAAGGGTTGTTCTACGACACGTGGGGATGGTTCGCGCTGCGTCTGATCAACGGCTGGGCCACGGTGGGCGTATTTCTGGTGATCGAAAGCTGGTTACTGCTGGCCGGCGATGCAAAGATTCGCGGGCGCCTGCTCGCGCTCTACATGATCGTGCTGTATGGGGCGGGCGTGCTAGGACAGGCCGCTCTGGGAGCAATCACCGGTATGAGCGACAGCGCACCGTTCATGGTGGCCGGCATGCTCGCTTCGTTGTCAGTCATGCCAATCGTGATCCTGCCGCGGGTTTCGCCACTGCTGGATCAGGTCGAACCCCTCAAACCACGGCAACTGCTGGGCGTAACGCCGACCGGGCTGGTCGGATGTTTTGGCTCGGGCATCTCGATCGCGGCTATTTACACGTTGTTGCCGCTGTACCTGCAACGCGCTGGTCTAAACATAGGTGAAATCGGCAGCATGATGGCTTGGACGATCCTAGGCGCCATGCTCCTGCAATACCCGGTCGGGCGCTGGTCCGACCATAAGGATCGCTTGCAGGTGCTGACCATTTTGGCACTGGCTTGCACTGGATTGTCGCTGGTAATCGTACTGCTGCCGTTATCGTCGATGATGCTTGCCGCGATGTTGTTTCTGCTCGGAGGCGCGGTTTTCGCGCTTTACCCGGTTGCCGTCAGCCATGCCGCTGACCGCGCCCCAGCCGAAGCGTTGGTGCCTATGATCCAAGGCTTGCTGCTGATCAACTCGTTGGGTTCAGCGATCAGTCCGATGATGATCTCGCCGGTGATGAACTCATTCGGCGCAAATGGCCTATTCTGGGTATTCGCAGTGGTTAACCTGTGCATGGTCACCTTCTTCTTCTGGCGACGTGGCAAACGTCCGATCCCGGCTAATTCCGCACCATTTACAGCGGCTGCAACATTCTCGCCGACTGGCGCTGAACTACGCGTCACTGAAGATCTACGCCAAGCAGCACAGGATCATCCGCCAATGGTCGATGCATTGAGCGGTGAGCCAACTGCCACGTAACTAAGTGAAGAGCGAAAGCGGCATAACCAATCATCTCAACGGCCGGGCCTGACCCGGCACACATCACTAGGCAGTGTCATTTGTTCAGGCTAATAAACCAATCCAACACATTGATCACTTTCAACAGGAAAAAACTTCAGTAGAAGCGTTTTAAGCGGGTAATTCTGCGACTGAACTTCGTAAACAATCTGAGTAAACCTATCTGCATCAGATCCATTACCAGCGTTTGACGCCTCAGACACTTTGACCAATTTAACTTCAGAAATATCACCCACCAGTGAACGAATCCGACTCCAACCAGTTAGCGGGTAATCCACTGATTTAAGGCACAGTAGCGATTGCCACTGCTCTTTATCTCCTTGCTCATAGGCCGAAATCGCCTGCTGAGCCAGCGTTAGCGTGCCTTGTACGCCCGGGAGATCAGGCACTGAGCTTGAGTTTTTCTGGGTTGAACAACCGGTAGCGAGCAAGGACAAGAGCAAGATTGATTGCCCTGTAATTACTAACGACGTTTTAAACGGCATACGCTTTCGCATCCTTTCCTTATAAGTCGTATTCCAAACACCAAAGATTACCGAATAGATCGGCAATAAGCCCGCTCTGAGCGGGCTTATCTTTGCGAGCAGAAAATAGCATTGAGCTGGCCGAAATACGTGTGTTCTGAGAGCTATAAACAACACACAATTGCAAACCACTCGCCATTTCGTTACTTAGAGACCATCTCTTTAATCGTGCCAGTAGGGACGCTGATCAACATATATTTGCCTTTGATCTCAACCCACTGCTCATGCTCGCCAGGCGCTTGAAGCTTGCGATTTTTCCAATCTTTGATTTCTAAGCTCTCACGCTGATACTCAGCAGGGACGATGTCCCCAACCTTCATTTCCACTGCTCCGGCGCCTGGGCGATCCATAGTCACGCTAGGCTCATCAGCGGCGTAAGCAAAGCTGCACACGGAGCAAAACAGCCCCATGGATAAAGCGGCAAGTTGTTTCTTGTAAGTCATCATGATTCCCTCGATAGATGTAACGGAGCGGTTATCTTGATCAATCCTCAGCCAGATAGGCGTAGTACTCAGACTGGGCTTTGAGATTCATTAGCCCGCTCATAGCGCAGACGTCGCATACCCAATCAAGCTGGCTATATAGATAGGTCACCACAGCTCTGCGCTCGCTGGGGTGGTATGAAGTTGACCGATATCCGCGGGAAGCGTTCACTGAAAATTAATGAGTGAGCGCTGTGAGAGGGTTAATCCATAAAGGGTTGCGCTGGAACTGTCCCCCCCTCCAAACCCCAAGTAGTTGAAAAAGCCAGCGTGTGTAACTCAACAGGGCTAGATGCATCGTCAAAAGGTAAGGCTCGGGCAGACTGCATGAGCGCGAATCGGCATCACTCATCCGTGATCGAGAGGGAATACCATGAACGCCATCGACCTTCTGAAAACCGACCATGAAAAAGTAAAAGGCATTCTTAGCCCGTTAAGCGATTCGACTGATCGAGCCGTCAAAAAACGCATGGAATTACTAGAAAAGCTTGAGCTGGAAGTGAGCATTCACACCCAACTCGAGGAGAAAATTCTCTACCCTGCCTACAAAACTGCAAGGGGTAAGGCGGAGGCTGAAATGTACTATGAAGCCAAAGAGGAGCACCGCACAGTTGACTCATTGGTCTTGCCAAATCACAAAGACACGGACCCGACAAGCCCAGAATTTGCTGGCCGCGTGAAAGTGATCAAAGAGCTTCTGGAACATCACATTGAAGAAGAAGAAATGTTCCCTCATGCGAAAAAGATTTTGGGTAAGGCCAAGCTAGATGAGCTTGGTGATCAAATGCTTACCCTCAAAACAAGCTTGAAGAAAAGTATGACCCCATCAAAAGCTGCTTAATTCTCAATGTTCAAATTAAATGCATGGCCCGCTATCCTGCGGGCTTTTTGCTATCTGGCGCTACCCGTTAATGTTGGCCTTATGACATGCAGTGATCAACACCGTGGCCAAGTCGGTCATTGAAAAGCAGCGTGTCCGGCTCCGCGCCCGTCCACGTCATAGACGCCGCCGATGCCTGCGCACTGCCAGCCGCAAACCTTGGATTCCGTCCAGAGCTTAGGGTTACAGCCCCTTGCGGAGAGATCTCTGCTTTTCGGACATTCGACGAGACTCTGACGCCTACTGACGGCATAACCTGTTCGGCCCTTCATCGACCCGGTTACGGCGATTACTACTGCTACCGCTGCTATCAGAATCCGCATGTCGTTCCCTCTCAGGGTTGACGGGGCTTTAGCATTGGGGAGTTGATGCAAAAGCCCAGCGCGAGGGCTGGGCTTTCGGTTGATCATCGAATCAAACCGCGTTGAGGTGCTCAACCATATCTGGGAAGCGCTGAACCAGCTTGATCAACAACGCCGCCTGGGCGCTAGGCTTTGACTTCGACTGTCCCAGCTCTTCAGCGTGTCCGGGCGAAACGATGGCGATGTATGTGGCCAGCCTGTCTTTGGGGTTTGCCCTCGGGCCGTTCATTCTGTCCTGGCTAGAAATGCGTCGTCGGCAGCATTCTTTGTCGGCAGTTTGATTACAATGCTCGCCGGCCTCTCGCTGATTGGCTGGCTCGCCGACCGCATGGACCGCCGTCGCCTGATCATTGTGTTCTCGGCGCTTTCAGCCGTTGGCGCGCTGATCTGGCCATTGGCACTCACTGATCGCTGGCTTTCGTATGGGTTGTTATTTGTCTGGGGCGGTGTATTTGTCGGTATATATACGGTGGTGGTGACTCAGGTCGGTGAGCGTTAAGCGGCACCGAACTGGTCGGGGTTTACAGCGCACTGTCGGTTGCATGGGGTATCGGCGCACTGTTGGGCCCGGTATTAGCTGGGATCTCCATGCAGTTGGGTCTACACGGTTTGCCCCTGCTTACCGCCGCTTTGTGTGCTCTGTTCACGCTGTTTGCCGTCATGCGCACACAGCACTCACACACTCCTCCGCAGACTTGAACCCTCTGCGTCATGGCATCGTTGTCAGGAAATCAGCCATGATGTAAACCATTTCCACATTTTGAATCGGAAAAACACCAGTGATACTACCGAGGGCTCTACTACAGGCTGCCAGCTTATTAACGTGGGCATTGGTCTATTACGTGACGGGCATCATTTCACTCGAATTCGATGATCCTATTACCCAGGTAGCTGTGGTGTGGTTCCCTGCGGGCGTGGCCGTCGCAGCGTTCCTCATCTCGCAACGTTCAGGCTGGCCACTGCTGTTTGCGGTACTGCTGACCACGCGGATTTACCTAGACTTCCACTGGCGACACGATTGGGCCTCCACGCTTGTGCATTCCTGCCTGGCATTGAGTGCGGCGATTTGCATTGCTTGGCTGGTGCGCCGTTTCTCCCGGCGCAACGACTATTTGCACGCCATTGTGCTTTGGATAATTGCCACCGTGGTTGTGTGCGGGGTGGAGGCGGCATTGACCGGAACCTGGCTGTCGTTCACGCGCGATGTGCCACTTCAACGTCTGCTGTGGGTGACCTGGATCGCCAACATTACCGGGGTGATTTTCGCCACGATTGCGATAATGAGCCTGCTCCATGATGATCTAAATGCATGTCGCAGCGGGTGGTTGGCCAGGCTCACGGGAGCGACCGCGTTTGTCCTGATGTGCCTTAGCACCTGGTTTATCTTCGGAGTCAATTCTCACTGGCTGAAGCCCGACGTTACCGACTCGGCCGGCTCCGCGATGAACTTTGCGCTGGCGTGCATTCCTATCATCTTCTGCGTTGTCGTTTCGGTCACCTGGGCCGGGCGTGGTGCGACTCTGGCGTTGCTGACGCTGGCAACGCTGGTGATTCATAACACTGACAACGGCCAAGGGCCGTTTTTCCTCAAGGGGCTTAACCCGGATGAACCGCTGCTGTTGGCCCAGTGCTATTTGTGCGCAACCGCCTTGTTGATCGTTTTTCTGCGGGTGCTGTCCAAGTCAGCGCGTCGTTACGACCTCGACACTGGCCGGGCGGCGGGTGAAGGGGTGATGTACAGGTTGCACCCCGAGTCAGGGGCGATTTACTGGGACGATAACCTGCGTGAGGTACTGGGCATCGAAGCGCCGGTATTGTCCACCTTCAATGACATAATTGATCGCGTACACCCCAAGGACCGGGAAAAGCTTCGGCGCCATTGGTCGATTCAACAGCGCAGGCAGGGCGGCGCCTCACTGACGTTCCGCATAACTGCGCAGGGTTCGGATACCCGGGTTATCTGCGACAACACTCCAGGTTTGATGGCGGACTCGACTGGCGAAGTGATCGTGGGCAACTGGCAAATCAGTCACTACAAATAATCATGCGCGACCTCGATTGGCAGCGTTGGCAACAAGGAAACATCTCATGATTCAGATCGCATTGATGCTATTCGGAGCAGAGTTCGTCCGCTCCAAAGCCAAGGTGATTGGCTGCATCGGTTTGCTGTGGGGCTTGATGGGCTTGGGTGTGCTGATCGACGGCATGGACGGAGTGTTGTATTTCCCGATGAAGGCGTTCGGCATCCTGCTCTTGCTGGAAAGCCTGGTTACGCTGAGCGTCGCGTCGAGCGGAATCGGTGCGCAAAAGGCCGTGCTGTTTTTCAAGGGCGGCGTGTGTTTCTTCGTGTCCCTGTTGATTCTGACCAACAAGAACTACAGCAACCTGTTACTGGCGATTATTTTCGGTTTCTCCTACTTCATCTTCGGTTTGCTGGTCATCACATCCGCGTTTGTCGTCCGGTATCCTAATTGGCGCCTGTCAGTCGTAACCGGCACTGCCAAGGTGATCTTCGCGCTGCTGCTGTTCACACCCTATCCCGTCGGTTACCAGTCAACCGTCTCGTTTTTCATCGGCTCATTAATGATCGTAAGCGCAATCAGTGCCCTGCGCGTGGCCAGACGCGCCAGCTTACTGGTGCGTGGAACGTCCTCCTTTGAGTTGCTGACGCCCACGGCACCTGTGCTCAACATAACCAAAAAGGCGGCAGTCAAACCGGCACTTGCTCAGGTTTCTATCACCCCACTAATTCATGAGCCGTTGGTGGTGCATATCTGGACGCCGGAAGGCACGGCGGAGAATACCCCGGTACGAAGACCGGTCATCAATCGTTACATCGCCGCAGTAGACAGCCAGGGTGTTATTTCCACCGGGCACGCAGCCCTGGAGTTGCAACCCTCGATCTATATCAGCCTGTACCCTGCCGCTGATATCGACCGCTCGCCCTCGGAGTTTTTCCGCATACTCAAAGCGACCAAAGACAATGACGTGCCGGGTACTTTCCAGCCTGACTATGAGAAAGAGGCGGCAAATTGGTGCGAATCGGACCGCAAAATTGTATTTCATTACTTCAACAGAAGTGCCCTTGAGTATTTTTGGCTGAACTACAGCCTCGATAACCGCTACAACTTAACCTACCGTAACTGTTCAAGCTCAGTCGCTTATGCGCTGGAGGCGTCCCTCGACGGCGTGCTTGCGTTCCGTAGCGAGCGCTGGCGAGACTGTTTGCGGACCCTGTTCATGCCTGAGCTATGGATTGCGGCGCAGGTACGCAGACGTGCGCTGACCATGGCTTGGACCCCCGGTCTGGTGATGGATTACGCCAGGGCGCTGCGGGCCATCGTTCATCCAGTACCGCAGTCCTGGTATCAGCGCATGCCCTGGAAGGCGCGTCACCTTGATAGCATTTCGACCAACGTGACGGGCGGTCCGGATTCACCTTAAGGATTCTGAGGTCGCCGCAAACTAAAACTCACTCAAGTCAGCATGATCGCGGTTTGCGAATGGGCCTGCCCATACAGCACCGCGACGATAATCCCATGAGGGAGATCAGCAGCCTTGGCAGCGTCGATTGCCTTGGCGATCGCGCTATCCAGATCGACCAGGGCCTTGTTGATATCCTGGCCTATCGGCAGCGCGTGGCGCAGGCGGGTGACGTTGCTCATCTTCAATACCTCGCGCCACGATTTGGCACATTCGAAAGCGTGGCGCGGATTACAGGGATGCACGGTTGAAGGCTTCATCCGCCTTGTCGGCAGCTTTGTCGACAGTGGTTACAGCCTTCGAAGCCTTATCAGTTGCCGTGCCAGTCTGGCGAGTCAGCTCCTCAAGGCGCTTATCCCGCTGAGTCATGGCCGCGTCTCTACCCGCTGACATGGGAAGAGCAGTCAATTCTTTTTGGGGAACTGCCAGCGCACTTGCTGAAAATGGCTCTATCCAATGTAAACACAGGGACAAGAGAGCAAGAGGTTTGTAAGTTGCGGTGGGATTTGGAGATATATGTGCCAGAACTGGGGGTCAGTGTTTATCTGATCCCTTCGGACTTTGAGGGCCGAAACGAGCGATCTGGCGTGAAGAATAGGTGTTTCCTTACAACGCTACAGCCATGCACAGAATGAATGACCCAGCTTGGAAGAAGGCGCGAGTGAGAGCGGCGAAACTCTGGCAGGAAGAAAACCTTCGCCCCGCTCTCCCGGGCTACTTGTCTATCAGGGTTCACGATTTGAAGCACACGTTTGGCCGACGCCTTCGGGCGGCAGGTGTAACCGAGGAAGACCGCAAAGCATTGCTCGGCCACAAGAACGGCAGCATCACCAGTCATTACTCCGGTGCAGAACTGGATAAGCTGATAAATGCTGCAAATATGGTATCAGCAACCGACTCATGCGGGCCGGTACTGACAATTCTGAAGAGGAAGCAGGCGTGAAATTTGGAGAAGTCACGCAAAAGTCACGCACATGAAAAAGGCCAATGCGGTAAACATCTGCCTAAGTCATTGAAAAATATGGTCGGGACGGAGTGATTCGAACACTCGACCCCTAGCACCCCATGTTCGATCTTATAAAACCCTAAGTCATTGTAATAGATTAATAAATTCCTTCATCAAGGATCACAACATCAACGGTTTCTTGTGCATTAGCAAACGATAAACCGTGGCCTACAGGGTAGGTTTTGCGCAGATTTTGGCATGCCGTCACCCTAGCCTTAGTTTCTCAACACTAAGGACTGGCATTGCCTGGTGATCCTCAGCATTCGGCCAAAAACAGACATTCGATGCGGTTCTGTTTTCGCCCGATCCTTATGCTATTTGAGCTTGCGCTATAAATGGCTATTGCTTCCGTTAGAGTCTGGCACCTGGTTGGGGGAATTCACTTTCCCGATTTTTTAAGCGAGCAGTCTTGTGCACTCAATCCTCGTCCGATCGCTTTTCAATAAACGAGCCGCCAAATAGATGGCTTTTGGCCGCGTAGCTGATTAACATCGGGACGCCTCGCCTGCTTGCTGGTGCAGCCGCCTCACAGCACTGAACCAAGTTTGACAGACGCCAGCCATCTCTCTTCGGAGGTTGCTGTCCGGGTCGCGACCAAGATCGCCGTTAAGGCTTCGCGGTCTCCCGAAGGTTGGAGGTCCTCTGTAGCAGTTGGGTGAGAGTTCACTGGTGTCTCCCAACAAACAAGGAGTTTTTATGGCCTCGTCGTTTTACCGTAGGATTTACAGCGGGGATTCGTTGTATTCGGCCTGGAGGAAGGTCAAGGAAAGCGCCTTTTCTTCATCATCCGAAACTATCCGAAACGAAGCCAAGGATTTCGAGAGTCAACTCCCCAAGTCGCTTTCCGAGATTCAACGCGCGCTATCCAAGAAGACCTTTACCTTCCAAAAGCAGACCGGCGTGGCAAAAACCAAAGCCAACGGAAATTCGCGCCCGATTGTGCTTTCACCTATACCGAACCGGATCGTCCAGCGGGCTCTACTCGACGCATTGTCTCGTATTAAGTTCGTGAAAGAAACGCTGGCAACCCCTACGAGCTATGGGGGCATAAAAAACAAACGAGTCTCGATGGCGATAGCCGACGCGAAAGCAGCTATTGCAAAAGGAGCCACCTTCCATATCAGGTCAGATATTGCCGAGTTCTTCACTAGAATTGATAAGGCTCATGTGATGAGACTTTTGGCCCCTCACATCAAATGCCCTGACACAGTTGCTTTATTTCAAGCAGCTATTACCACAGAACTTGCAAATATTGACGTGCTTAGGCGACAGGGGCTCGATGAGATTTTCCCCATTGGGGTGGAGGGTGTAGCCCAAGGATCTCCCCTGTCACCACTCATAGCCAATTTGTATCTCCATGATTTTGACAAAACCATCAACGATGGTGAGGTCACCTGTCTTCGGTACATCGATGACTTCCTAATCCTCGGAAAAGATATGGGTTGTGTGGACCGTGCTTTTAGCAAAGCACAGACTGAGCTCAAAAAGCTCTCACTAGAAGCATACCGGCCCTCAGCCGCAAGCGACAAAGCCTCAAGGGGCACTACAGCTAAAGGATTTGATTTCCTGGGCTGCTTTGTTTCGGCAGGATTGGTTCAGCCGTCTGCAGGCACGAGGGAGCGATTCAAGAAACGGATCAAATCCGATTTAGACGCATCGATACGCATGATGAAATTCAGTGGTGACGCTGGAGATATATTCCCAAAGGGGACCTACTCTGGCGCGCTACAGAATCTCGACCGAGTAATTCTGGGTTGGGGAAAGGCCTTTTCCTTCTGCAGCAATGGCCATTGGGTAAAGAGCTTGGATGACTACATCACAAATACATTGGCGCAGTACGAAATAGAGAAAGCAAGTCTCTTTCAAAAAACAAATGGAACGGTTCAGCGTAGGATGTTGGGGGTAAGGCTGCTTGCAGCGGTCCACTCAGAGCGCAGAGAAACGGAGTGACCGCTTCTGGCCCAGAGTGTGTAAAAACGCCCGAACAAACCCTTGCTATGATTTCTGAGAATCTCATCGCAAGGGAAACCCATGAAACGATTTATCCAGGGTGAACACC
>NZ_LLWH01000204.1 GCF_001411475.1 Pseudomonas endophytica
AGATGGACGACCTGGAGGAGCGCTCGGGTTCGGTCGAGCCGTTGAACTTTGAAGATGATGAGGTTCACGAGAGCCTCAGCGATCTGTTTACCGATGAAGAGCGTGCCAAACACGTAGCCGGTCAATCCGGGCGTCGTGCAGGACTTAACGGCGCGGCTTTGCCTGATGAAGACATAGACGGCGATTTTGCCGACGATGACTTGGAACAGGAAATGCTCATCCGCGAAGATGGCGCTCGAGATGCTAAAGAAGCGGCTGAAGGCAGCGATGACCCGGCAGATCAAGAATTGCGTTTGGTCGATGAGGATGAAATTGGCGCGGGGAAAGGGCTGGATGAAGCCGAATTAGCGGACCTTGATCCGGTGGGACGCCCGCGTAAATAACAGCCTCTCGTAGGCGCTGCCGAAGGCTGCGATCTTTTGCGCTGGAAGATCAAAAGATCGCAGGCTGCGCCAGCTCCTACGGGTATTTGATAGCGCGAGCCGGTCAAGGTTGTTCACTTTTGTAGGCTGCGCCGTTAGTCGACGAGGGTACAAGCCATCACTACTGCGTCTTCACGCCCATCAACCGCCGGGTAGTAGTCGCGGCGGCGGCCGATTTCGTTGAAGCCGTAACGCTCGTATAACTTGAAGGCGGCGGTGTTGCTGTCTCGCAGTTCGAGGAAGCATTCACGCGCTTTATGTTGATAGGCAATGGACATCAGGTGCTCAAGCAGTTTGAGGCCCAATCCACGCCCTTGGCTTTCAGGTTTGACGGTGATGTTGAGCAGGTGCGCTTCATCAAGAATGATCTGCACCACGCCATGCCCTACTTGTTGCTCGCCTTCAAACATCATCCACATGTGATATTTACCCAGCCCGTCGAGAAAAATTCCGCGGGTCCAAGGGTGGCTGAAGGCCGCGTATTCAATTTTCAGTACCGCCTCAAGGTCGGCCTCGGTCATTGCGCGGAAGGTTACTGCGTCACTCATCGTTTTGTTTCCAGCGCGCCAAAAGCTTGCGCATTGCTTGCCAAACATCCGCTTTGCGGTGCGGCTCATCCATTAAGAGTTCCAGACCCGGCAGCGCCCACGCGCAACCCAGCCCTTCGATTTCAAGTTCAGTGTTAAAGGCTTCGGCGTCCACATTTGCGGCAAAGCGTACGGCTGGCAAACCGATCAACCACAAGCAGGCGCACTCGGCCTCTTCAAGGCGGGCCATGACAAACCCTTGTACGAATTCACGTGCGGCTTGCGGGCCTTGGTCGACGGTGCCGCGCCTGAGCAACGGCCAACGCACAGGTTCACCAATGATTTGCGGGCTGTCAGGCAAACCGGCGGCGCGCAACATATCTTTTAACAATAAATAAGCCGGGTCGCGGCTTTGGAAAGCGCCGCCTGTGGGTAACTCCACCAGCACCAAACAACGCCCGGCGCGCAGTAGCTGCAACGCAAAGCGCGGGGGCGCAATTGGCGTTGCCTTGACCGCTGCAGGAGCGGACTCGGCTTGCACCACAGGCTTGCTCGCAGGTCGCGGCGTCACCGATGGCCTTGGCACTTCTATTTTTGGCCGCTCAGCAGGCTTGCTCGGCGCAACCACAGGCTTAGCCGAAGGCTTGATGACTTCAGGCGCGAGTGGCGGTTCTGGGAGCACCAGCAGTTCGGGCCGCGAAGGTGCGGCAAACGGAAGCTCAGTACGCGGTACCCAACTGACCACTTGCATGGCAGTCAAATAGGCACGGCGGCGGGACTCGTTTAACAAAGGTCGGCCATCTGTGGATAACTAAAGAGCCGCGATTCTACCGCCCTTCTGCCCTTCTCGCCTGCTGTTGATGGCCCAACGGTTGTTTGACGCCTCCCGCCTCTTAACGCCATGTAATGACTCAAACCTGTGTTGCAGTACAATCGCGACCTTTCAATGGCAATCGACCGGCCCTCCCATGATCGAACCCAAGCGCGTTTTACGTGCCCTCGCCGAACACTGGGCACTCCTTGAGCCTTTGTGTGAACACTTCGACCAAGGCACCTTGAGCCTGAGCGAATTGCGCCTGCAATTAGCCGCCCAACAGTTAGACAGCACACCGCAAGACGTCACCAGCGTACTCGACAGCTGGATCCGTCTGGATATTCTGGTGCCGGTGGCCAAGAGCCCCAACCGCTTCGAGCTGAATGCCCAAATCCACGACTTCCTCGCGTATTTGCGCCGTGAGCATCGTCTCGGGCTGTGCCTGGAAATTGAAGCCTACCTGCGCCATCTGGAGCGACTGGCCGGTTACATCCAAGACGCTTTCGATATTCGCGATGGCAATGACTTGGCGCGCCAACTGCGCTTGCTCGACATGCGAGTGCGCGATGTCTTGAAAAACCTCGCCAATGACGAACAGGCGCTGGTGGCCGTGGCTGAGCGGGCCAAGACCAGCGACCGGCAGATCCCATTGCGCCAGCGTTATGCCGAAGTGTTGGCTACATGGGACGAATACGTCGAACCGATGATTCAGCTGGTGAACGCCGACGGCGCTTTCGAACAAGGCGTACGTAAAGTCGAGAACGTGCTGCTACGCATGCTCAGCGAACAGCAGCGCCTCGGCCACTTGGTGGACGACGACATGCTGCTGCGCACCCATGCACGAATTCTGGAGATGCAAACCAGCGCCCAGCTCACCTTGCGCCATGCCCGCGAACTGCTGTTGCCGCTGCGTGAAGAAGCACGCCGCCATAATGCGGTCACCCGTGGCGCGGCATTGGCGCTGGCGGCTATTCGCCGCAAAGGGCTGGACGCCGTGCCGCAAGCGGCGATGCCGATGTTTACCCGCCCGCAAAGCACCTTTTTGGGCAGCGCCAGCCAGGTTGAGGCGTATGTGTACGCGCTGGCTCGCTTTGAGCCTAAACCGACACGCTTCCCCAAGGCCCATAAAGTTCATCGCGGCGAGACGCCCAAAGCCCCACGCACGGTTAAGGAAATGCTCGACCGTTGCAGCGACGCGTTACCCATGCCGGACTTAATGAGTTGGCTGCTGGCTCAAGAACCCAACGGTGACACTGACGAATTGCTGTATTGGTTCTCGCGCCTGTCGCGAGAAAAACGCTTCGTCCGCGAGCGCCTTGAACGTCGTGAATACCGCACCCACGAACACTTAGTCAGCCTGCGTTCCTTCGCTCTGCTTTCACGCAGCGATGACGCGACCGAGACATCTGCGAGCCCACTCCATGCATCTTGATCTTTCTGAACTGTCCCAACTGGCGCCGATTTTTCGCGAGCTGTTCAAGGGTTACCACGTCAGCCGCCGCGACCCGGAGCTGTACGCGCAACTGTCTAACTTTCAGGACCAATACCGCGCGCTGTTCAAGGCGCTCGGGTTTGAACTGGTGTGCGACACCCGTGGGTTTTATTACTTCGTGCCCGACACGGCCATTGCCTCTGGGCAGGTGAACAAGACCGCGCAACGTCTGGCACTGTTCACGTTTATTCTCGTTGAACACTTGGCCGATCAAGGCCGTGACCCGATTGCTGTGCTGGATGGCGGCAGTTTGGGCCGCGATGAGTTGCCCTCGTTGCTGGAAAAATACCGTGACCTGTTTGTACAGGCCGAAGTCACCAGCCAAGACGAGCTGGAAGAGAAGATCATGCGCCGCATGACCCAGCTCGGGTTTGCCAGCGAAGACAACGGTGTTTACCGTTTTCTGCCGCCGATGCATCGCTTCCTTGATGTGTGCCTGTCTGTACAACAAGACCGCGATCTGGCCGCCAGCCTGAACAGTATTTTGCCGTTGCCGACGCCCGTGTTAGTCGATGACGACACCGAAATTGAGGAAGAGGACGAAGAGGCGGCACTGGCCCGCGCCATTGCCGATGAGCAACAGGAGATGGACGCATGAGCCAAGAACGCTACGGAATTTGCCGATTCGCCCTACTGAATACCGCCGGTTACAGCTTGGGATTGTTTCCGCTTGAGCACCCGCTGTCGGTGTATGGCGCCAACAACCTCGGTAAGTCGGCCTCAATCAACGCCTTGCAGTTCCCGATTCTGGCACGCATGTCAGACATGAGTTTCGGCAAATACAGCCTCGAACAGTCGCGACGCTTCTACTTTGCTTCAGACACCAGCTACATCCTCGTTGAAGTCTCTTTGCCCCACGGCCCGCATGTTATTGGCGTGGTCGGACGCGGCCCCGGTGGCGGTTTCGGGCACCAGTTTTTTGCCTATGCCGGCAAACTCGACTTGGCCCATTACCAAAAAGAAGACACCTGCCTGCGGCAAAAAGAGTTGTTCAGCAACCTTGAGCGTAACGGACTTAAAGCTTACGAACTCAAGCCCGATGAACTACGCCGCCTGTTGGTCGGTGGGCATACGTCGATCCCGCTGGACCTGACGTTGATCCCGCTGCGCTCCACCAGCGAGCAGAGCTTGAAAACCTTCCGGGCGCTGTTTATCAACCTGTTGCACATGCGCGAAATTACCGCCGCCAAACTCAAACAATTGTTTCTGGATGCGTTTGAACACAGCCTCCGTTCGGGCAGCGTGGACTACATCGCAGCGTGCGAAGAAGCCTTCCGCGATGTACGACGCATGGAGCAGGACTACAACGCGCTGGTCGGCGCCGGGCCGTTGGTCGAGTCGCTGGCTGCGGGGGTTCGCCAGCGCGATCTGTTACGCGGCAAGCTGCATCGCCTTTCGCCGCTCCTCGATTCGCTACTCGGCACTTGGCAGGACTATGCCGGGGCGCGCAAGGAAGAATTGCTGATTCAGTCCGAGCATTACCGCAACGAACAAGACACCTTGCAAAACGATCAGCGCAGCAGCACTCAAGAACTGATGCGGCTGGAGCGTGAAATCACCGGTATTCAGCGTTGGCTGGGCGAGTTGTCAGTGCTCAAACATCGCTTTGCGCTGGTTGATGATGTGAAAGGGCTGGAGCAGCAGCTGCTGGCGGCCAAAGACGCTCACGACGAGTTGGCAGGTGCCTTGTCGCAGTCGCGGCAGTTTAGTGCCGAAGATTTGGACGAACGGTTGCGTGACCTGGAAAAACGCCTGAAATCGGTCAGGCAGCAACTCGACCACGCCGATAACAACAGCTACGCCCGCCTGCGTGAAGAATTTTCGCAACAGGATGTAGAACGCCTGATGCGCCTGTTCAACAGCGCGTTGTTCAGCCTGCCGCTGGGCGAGCAAGGCATCGCGCTGGATGACGGCGACGCGTGGGTCAAATCGTTGGAAGCGATCCTTGATCGCTTTAAGGGTGAACGTTTTGAAGCGCCGGGCCTGTCCATCGACCTCACCCACATTGAGCCCCCCGCCCTACAAGCGCTGGCTGATCGCGCCGCATTGCGCGACCAAAAAGAGCGTCTGGAAAAAGAACTCAAGCAACTGAAAACTCAGCAAGCGGTGACGTCCGACCGAGCGGCCAGCAAGAGTGAGGCCGAGTCGCTGTATCAACATGTACTGGACGCACAGAAGGCATTAGAAGACTTCCGCCGCGCCCAAACCTTGAGCGCTGAAGAAGGCGAGAAACTGGAGCAACTGGCTCAGCTCGAAGCCGCGCAAGATGAATTGAAACGCTCCAGCGATGCCTTCACCGAGCGCGTGCAACAGCTGTCGGCCAAGCTCCAATTAGTCTCGCGTCAATTGGGTGACATGGAAGCCAAGCAGCGCACGCTGGATGACAGCCTGCGTCGGCGCCAGCTGTTACCTGCCGACTTGCCGTTCGGTACGCCGTTTATGGACCCGGTCGACGACTCAATGGACAACCTACTGCCATTGCTCAACGACTATCAGGACACCTGGCAAGGCTTGCTGCGCTGTGATGGCCAGATCGAAGCCTTGTATGCGCAAGTTCGCCTCAAAGGCGTGGCCAAGTTCGACAGCGAAGACGATATGGAGCGCCGCCTGCAACTGCTGATCAACGCGTATGCCCACCGCAGTGAAGAAGCGCTGACTCTGGGCAAAGCACGTCGGGCCGCGGTGACGGACATTGCCCGAACCTTGCGTAATATTCGCAGCGACTACGACAGCCTTGAGCATCAACTGGCGCTGTTCAACCGCGAGATCAACAAACGCCAAGTGTCGAACTTGCAGAGCTTTCGCATCGTGTTGGCCCCCAACAAAGAAGCGCTCAAGCACATCGACCAAATTATCCACAGCGCGGGCCAGTACGAAGAAGGCGAAACGTTGTCGGTGTTCGACCTCAGCCAGAGTGCCGAGCAAGACAACAAGAACGAAGAAGCCAAGGAGTATCTGGCACGCCTGGTGGCCGCCAACCACAATCAGTTAGGGCTCAAGGATCTGTTTGAGCTGGCGTTCGAGATCACTAAGGTGAACGGTCAGCCGGTGATTCACACCGATATTGACGGCGCCGCGTCCAACGGTACGACCATGACCATCAAGGCGCTGACCAACATGTATTTATTGCTGCACCTGATGGATCGCGATCTGGCCGGGCGTATTCGCCTGCCGTATTACCTCGATGAAGCCGCAGACATTGACGAGAGAAACCAAACAGCACTGCTGGAAACCAGTTTGCAACTGGGGTTTGTCCCAATTCTGGCGAGTGTGAAACCGCAGGTCTGTGCCCATGTGGCCATTGACCTAGAAGGCGGCAGTGGCCCGAACGGGATTTACATTGATGAAGATGACTGGAAGTACATCCGTCGCCATGACGAGGTGCAATCGGTCGCAGCGATAGACAATCCGTTGCTGGAGCGGGACCAAGTCTGAACGTTATTGGCTCTGTACAAGCTAAGGCCGCGATGACTGATCGCGGCCTTTTTTATGCCTACGCATAAGGATTGCGATCTTGCCAAGCGTAAGAAAGCAGAGCACGTGCGCCTAACAATCTGTCTTTTAGTTCAGCTCAGGCGCGAATAAAAAATAAATTTAAATTTTCAGAAAATTCCTACCAACTAAAAAGCAAACAAACGGCAGAATGCATAAACTATAAATTAGTGGCCCTGTGAAATCACTTGGCAAAAAACCGTCTAAACTTTTCTACAACCCACACCCGGACTTAATTGACACAAGCAAAAACAGAAATACTTATAAATTGCAACACTGTTTATATTTCGACACATCAAAACGCTTTGCTTTCACACGCCCGTGAGTATCGAAAACAAAGGCCTACAAAGAACTCTTGAGAAGTTGTAGGAGATATCATGCGTAAAGCCCTTATCGTAGACGACCACCCCTTTATTCGTAGAATTGTCAGGTTGATTTTGGAAAAAGCCAATTTTCAAATAGCCGGAGAAACGGATAACGGAGCAACGGCACTGGACCTGGCTCGCTCCCATGTGCCGCATTTGATTGTGCTAGACCTGTCGATGCCCAAGCTGGATGGGCTTGAAGTATTAAAACGGTTAAGTATTCTCGGCTTACCCATAAAAGTATTAGTGCTGACCTCTAAGGGATCTACATTTTTTGCTGACCGTTGTATTAGAGCGGGAGCAATTGGCTTTATTGAAAAAACCGAAGACGTGGATGCTCTAAGCAATGCGATTAACCACGTGATGAGCGGTCGTATTTATTTAAATGACTCTGAAGCCGACGTCTCCTCATCTGACGAAGATAATAAAAGCGACCTACAACTTATCGAAACACTTTCTGACAGAGAGTTTCTAACACTGCAATATTTAGTATCAGGGTTATCCAATAAAAAGATATCTGAGGTGATGCTACTCAGTGAAAAAACCGTAAGCACCTACAAAACCCGCTTACTCAACAAGCTTAATATCAAGTCCGTGGTCTACCTGGCTGATTTTGCCAAACGCAATAATCTTGTCGAATGACTACCCCCAGTTGGCTAAGCCTTTTTTTATGTCTCTCGCTATGTATATCGTCTTCGCTCCAAGCCGATCCTACGGATCTGCAGTTGCTGGCTCGCTCACAGATTGACAGCGCGCCGTTAGACCTGAGCGACGGAGACCGGCGATGGCTCACGGCCAAAGGCGCTTTAACGCTCGGTACGTCAGCCCCTGATTACCCGCCCTTTGATATTTCAACGGGCAGTGATTACTTCGAAGGTCTGACGGCTGATTATGCAGGGCTCCTTAGCCATCTGTTGCAGGTCAGTATCAACGTGCGTCGATATGACTCACGGGAAGATGTTATCTCAGCCTTGAAACGGGGAGAGATTGACCTCTTGGGAACCGCCAATGGGTATGAGATGGCGGATAAACAATTAGCGTTTTCTTCGTCTTATGCATTGGATACGCCGGTTTTAGTATCGCGTATTGGTAGTAACCCGCGAGACGAGCAGCTAACCAAAGGGCTGCGGCTGGCGATGCTCTACCATTACCAACCGCTTGATGAGGTCAAAGCGGTTTATCCACAAGCAGATGTGCAACTCTACGCCTCGACCTTGGGGGCTATCGGGGCGGTCGCTTTTGGCCAAGCCGATCTGTACTTGGGGGACGCGATCAGTACCAACTACTTGATCAATAAGAACTACCTGAACAACGTTTATTTGAATGATTTCTCCACCTTGGATGGGCAACCTTTTACTTTTGCGGTGCACCATCCCAACCCCCGTTTACTACGTCTGATTAATGCGGCACTGGCGCGTATTCCCAGTGATGAGACTTACACCATCCTCAGTCGATGGGGGGTGAGCGGGATGAAGTTCGTGGGCAGTGGATTGTTACATTTCTCACCGTCAGAGCAGCTTTGGCTCGAGCAACATCCGCGGCTGACGGTCGCAATTATCGACGATTTTTTGCCCTTTAATTTTTTTGATGAGAATGGCCAGTTCAGTGGCCTAGCGGCCGATCTGCTGGCCAAGATCAGTGCCCGTACCGGCCTAAAGTTTGACGTAATGCGTAGCCAATCAGTGGCGCACCTGGCCGAGCTGGTAAAACTCGGCCAAGCGGATCTCACACCCGCCATTACTCCCAGCAGTCATCGTGAAGAGGGTTTGAAATTTACCAAGCCCTATCTCACCACGCCTTTTGTTCTGGTAACGCCATTGAAGCCCAACAGCGCGATGACCCTCGACGATCTAGCGGGTAAGTCTGTCGCTCTGGTGCTCGAAAGCGTTGTGCACGCGTACTTGATACAACACTTTCCCCAGGTGCGCTTGGTGCCGGCCCAAAACTCGGCACAAGCAATGGCAATGGTCGCCAAAGGCGAAGTCGACGGCGCGATCAATTCATTGATTAGCGCGCGATATTTTATTAAGCAGCAGTACAGCGGCCAACTCCGAATCCGCAGTACGGTAGGCATTCATCCCGCGCAGTTTGCCCTCGCCGTCAATAGTAGTGCCCCCGAGCTGTATTCGATCATGGGTAAAGCGCTGACCAGCATCCCGCCGGAAGAAATGGACGCTATGACCAACCGGTGGCAGAGCGCGGTGGTATTGGACAATCGTTATTGGGTGCGCAACCGGTCCACCGTTGTAAAAATCATCGTAGTCTTGATCGGCATCTTGATCGTAGGGGTGGTGTGGATTTCCTATTTACGCGGGCTGGTACAAAAGCGTGACCAAGCCGAGCGTGCATTAAATGATCAGTTGGCCTTTATGCGTACCCTGATCGACGGCACTCCACATCCTATTTATGTGCGTGATCGTGAAGGTCGTTTACTAATCTGCAACGAGGTGTATTCAGAAACGTTTGGTGTCAGTCGCGAAACCGTCATCGGCAAGAGTCTGCTTGAGCTCGCGTTCAGCCCCAAAGAACAAAGCGAGAAGTTTCACACCGACTACTTGGATGTGATGCGTGAGGGGCATCCGTTATTACGCGACCACCCACTGACCCTACCGGACGGCCGTGTGCTGACTATTTACCATTGGGTATTGCCGTATCGGGGCAGTGATGGCGCTGTGGTGGGCATGATCGGCGGCTGGATTGATATCAGTGAACGCCAGCAATTGGTCGAACAATTGAAAGAAGCCAAAAATCACGCCGACCAGGCCAACCTAGCGAAAAGTGATTTTCTGACCACCATGAGCCATGAAATTCGCACGCCAATGAACGCAGTGATCGGCATGCTCGAACTGGCCTTGAAGAAAGCTGAACAAGGTGTAGCCGATAAAGACTCGATCAATGTGGCATCCGAGGCAGCCCATGGTCTGCTTCAACTGATCGGTGAAATTTTGGACATCGCGCAAATCGAATCCGGTCGTATGTCGCTCAATCAGCAGCGCACTCACTTGATGACATTGGTGCACTCCATAGTGCGGGTCTTCGAGGCCATGGCCCAGCAAAAAGGCCTGCAGATGAGCGTTGAGCTGGACCCGAAAATCAATACCGATGTGTTGATTGATCCGCTGCGATTTCGGCAAGTCCTGTCGAACCTGCTGAGCAACGCGATCAAATTTACCGAGAGCGGTCAGGTCCGCTTAAGTGTGCAAGCCAAGCGTGCCGACGATGGTGAACGACTTCATCTTTTTATCCAGGTAAAAGACTCGGGGATCGGGATTTCGAGCGACGATCAGGACCGGCTATTCAGACCTTTCTCGCAGGTGAATACGCATCTTCAAAAACCGGGAGGCTCGGGACTTGGGCTGATGATCAGTCGCCAATTGTGCGACATGATGGGCGGCACCTTGACACTTGAAAGCACCTTGGGCAAAGGCACTTGCATCAATATGCAACTGGCCATTGTGACCTTGCTGTCGCATACAGCCGTTGTTACGCCCGTGACTGCTCCAGTTTGTAAAACCCAGCCTCTGAAGGTGTTGGTGGTGGATGATTACCCGCCAAATCGTCGGTTGCTAACCCAACAATTAGGATACCTGGGGCATAGTGCTGTAGAAGCCGCAGAAGGTGCACAGGGGTTAAATATCTGGAGAACCCAACGGTTCGACATGATCATGACCGACTGCGCCATGCCCGTTATGGATGGCTACGAGTTGGCCCGCACCATACGCACAGAAGAAGTTGAGCGTGGCATTGCCCCTATCTTGATTGTCGGTTTTACCGCCAATGCTCAAACCGGAGAGTCTGAGCGCTGCCTGGGTGCCGGGATGAACGATTGCCTGTTCAAGCCCATCAGCTTGCACCATTTAGAGGCGCGATTAGCCTCCGCCCATTTGGCACCGGTGGCATTGGAAAACAATCTTGATCCTCCCCTTTCAAGCCAATTGATTGATCTTGAAGTGCTGGAGCAATTAACCAATGGTGACGCCAGTGCCTTGAGTCACCTGCTTGAACCCCTGATCGACAGCCTTGAAAGCGACATGGAAAGCCTGATCCAGGCCTTCACCAAAAACGACCTGACAGTGCTCAGTGAAATTGCACACAAAGTCAAAAGTGGCGCAAGGATGATCAAAGCCCGGCATCTGGCCCGCTGCTGCGAGACTCTTGAACACGCTTGCTTGAGCTCAAATTGGAGTCAGTTGGCACAATGCGTCGATGAGCAATATGAGGCGATGGAACGCGTACTGGAAGTGATTGAGGTGTATCGAACGTAGGTTAGGCCGTTTGAATCAACGACCAAAACCCGATCAAAAGACTGTGCGACCTGCAGCTCGGCTTATGGGTCAGTCATCATAAGAGGTGTAGATAGATCACCCACCGTGTAAGCGGCGATAGCGGTTTCAACCTCACTTAATAAAGCAACTTTACGATGGGGTAGTTCGATTTAAAGAAAGCCTGGACGACAGAACGCCAATTAGCGACAGGCGTTTTCACAAAAAGATAGATTGGACGGCGCCAAGCAAACTCTCTATTTGGAGGGCTTGCTCGTAAACCAATCAAACTGCAAAAATCTGAATTCACTCCATCACGGTAATCCCATCACCAGTGTGGCACTCCCTGAAAACGCGCCGGTCGTGGGCTCAGTGCCGGGTTTACGCGTGAGGACAAACACCACATCGTCGCCGCCTGAACTGTTGTAAATATTGGTATTAAAGGAGCCTTGAGGTTTTACAACTGCTCCATTACGTAATAAGCCTGCACCCAGATTGGGATTGCTCATGGCCAATACATCGCTACTGAACAGCGAAGCTTGACCTTTCATTGTAATTTTAATAGGCCGGGTGACATTCGGATCTGGGCATGAGTAGGCTAACCGCACGTCTTTACGAATGTTCGTCGTCAAAGGTGACTCGCCGATAAGCGAGCGATCTACGCTATTGAAGTCCACCGTGATAGGTCGATTGCCATTAATGGTGCAGGTTGAGGGTTCAATAACGAGGTCATTGTTGGCGATCAGTCTAAGTGTGATCAGAGGCACAGGGGGTTTTCCTGTGTTATTGGTTTGCCTTAAGAGCATCTCACCGAGCAGGTCGTTGTAACGTATATTAATGGGGTTTTGTGGGCTGCCATGATTAATGACATACATATAAGTCATTAAATTCGCGGGCGACCCATAGTTAAACAAGGTTGCAATAAGGACCGACGATACAGGTGCATCATGGTCTGTCCCTTGAACATTCAGCCCTATGTTGTAACCTACCAACTTCGGCCCCGGCCTCACGCCGCCCATGGTGGTATGCCAGAAATCCCTAGCGGTATTGGGAAGCCCGCTATCGTTAGAAAACTTGCACTCGAACGTATAACCATCCAACAGGATGCGTCTTGTTCCCGGGGTCGCTTTCACCGTGACTCGAACATCGAGTATGTTGGTCGAGGGAATCCACCGCCAGTCACTTCCATTGACTCGACACTCTGAAGCCAAGACTGAAGTACCCAGTAACAGCAAAAAAAAACCGATTGTATATTTCATTGAAGTGTCTCGTTAGAGGTAAATAGAGGCACTCATAAAAGTACCCAATACCGCCATAGTGGCCCGATCCCGGTAAAGCCAGTTCTGGCATGTCGTGCATAAAGGGTTATGGATAGGCCAGTATCAGTAGAAAAAGTGCACTCAAGCCTGTGCGTTTTGGTTGCCTCAGAAGATTGTGATGCGCAGCACAATAGACGCGTTAAAGTCGCCATATGCCGCCCCCGTGTCACGGAGTGTCGAACTCGCTGTGTGCGTGCTCGTACCTGACGGCAATTGTATTCTTGTGCCAAGTGGGCGTCCGTCTATTTGCAGGGTGGATGTTATGCCCGGAAGAACCTGAGTAGGCCCGTTACCTTGTACGTTGTCCACGGCGATCTGCGCCGCGGCAGAACAGTTGACAGTGAAATTGGTGCTAGCGGTGTTTCCGTCGACAGAGTTTTTGTCAATCGTTTGATGATCAAGAGTGATAGCCTGAGTTGTGAAGTCGCATTTTGCTGGCGCGGGCAATATCACACCGCACGTCGCGGGCAAAGGGATATTGTCAGGCGCTAAACCGCCCGCAGTGGCTCGCATGCAGGTGTTTATAAGGTTTCCAGCGCTGAAATACCAACTGTGCGAACCGCTGCCCGACCTACCGAATACCTCAATCCATTGGCGTATAGCCTCGTCCCATAGGGTGCCTGCAGGTACAGAAATGTACCTCCTGCCTATAAAGGCCCAGTAGTATCCCGGATGGGTAGTGGTGTTGCGCCACTGATGCGCTATCCCGACATAGCACGTGGCGGCGGGACACGTTACGATGCCAGGCGTCGACCCGCCTGTAGTCCCCCAACGCTCTACGTAGATACCTGGGTTGCCAATCGTCGCGAGATAACCACTTGGATAGACAATATCGGCCGTGGCACTATTTGGAGTAATAAAGACGCTCATCATGCAAACAGCCGTTAACGTGCTGCCAGTGTGTTTAAGCATATATAGCCCGAACAGACGAAAGCGGTGGTAGAAAACCCTGAATACAACCAGGTCCGCCTGCTTAAATAACAACAACATCCCAACTGTATATTTCATGACAATCTCTTTTTCATCAAAGTATTTGGAACCCGCCTGAGCCAGGCCAAACACTCACTTGTAGAACACCTCAATGCACGGCTTTACTTAGTTAAAAATTAAGTACCGTGCCACGATGCCACGTAAAAAACTATCGCCACACCTTATTTACTTTGAATCGCCTTTAGCATTAACGCCACAACTGCCTACCTCGCTATCAAGCACCCACTAAATACCGATCAGCTATAGCATTTATTTACATATTTCACTCACAAAGGCTCTTGCAGCACGCCAGAATAATATTAAGCACTCACTGACTTATTGGTAATCCAAGGTGAATGTTGAGGTCGCTGTAAAAACGCCAACCACTATCAGGCGATCGGCAATAGCTTTGGGCTCACCTCTGATATAAGCCTTGAGCGAGATAACATTCGAACCATCGTTTAAGGCTTGTTTTTCACTGGCAACATTTAAGGGTAATGGTTTGTTGGCGGGCGTCTCGATGCCTATGGCAATACCTGAGGCGCTGCTGCCACCGTCCAACTTCAATAACCCCGGTAATTCAGCGTTTTCAATACCACTGAATGTCGTAGTAATCGAATCTGCAATACTGGTATCACAGCCGTCAAGATGGATTTCAAATGCCCGCCCTGGCGTGCGAGTGTTTAAATACAACTCATGGCTGTAAGCGTCTCTGAACTCCAACTTCAGTGCCTCATCACCCGGCCGAATGGTGCAGGCTTCAACCACCAGATTACCGACAAAATTCAAGTTGTCTGCCGCCTGCACTTCTGCACTTGTCAGCAGTGCAGCGCCCAATACTAGGGGCATTGCTGCCACCTGCCACCTCGAAGTTTTAGTTTGATGTTCCATGGCCCAAGCCTCTCACTGGTATTCGGCCAGCAGCGTTGCGGCGGCGTCAAAGCCCCCTGAACTCAGCGTTGAGCCAACAAGTTTTACCGGCACAGCTTCCAATACAGGAGGCGTCAACGGGTTGATCACCATAGGCGTGTTGAGATTAAACGGCTTACCATCCTGCACCATATGAATACCCAGATCAGCCACACTTGATTGCACAGCAGCCTGATCAAACGCGGTGGCCGTGCCCTTGACCGTCAACACCATTTCCCATGGCAAGGTGCTGCCAGCGCAGTCAATCGTGTAGTTCACGGGCTGCTTGTAGTTGATGCCATCGACCTTATTGACCCCTACATCTTTGAAGTCAATGGTGATCGTATTACCGCTGTTGATGGTGCACACGGGCGGCTCCACCAAGGTGCCATTAAAGGCAAGGTTGGCTGAGGCGCTGGGGCTCATACTTATGTAGCACGCAGCGGACAGTAAAAGCTGTTGCCAAATTTTCATAACGGGTTCCTCATCATTGAGATGCAACCACTAAGGTGGCTGCTGCAGAAAACGCACCGGCCGCTAAGGTACTGGAGGACCTTTTAACAGGAACCGCTTCCAGCGCGGGCAACACGGGGTAGGTAAATTTCACACTGGTATTGAGTGGCCATGCCGCGCCATTGATAAACAACTTAATCCCGAGGTCGGTTTTATTAGTGCCCAGGGACTGCGCATCAAATGGTGCTCCAACGCCTGTCAACGTGAGGGTCATGGCATCCGAGCCACCGCCGGTACAGACAACGGTGTATTGAACAGGCTTTCGATACTGCACGCCGTCGATCTGGGTGGTCATAAGGTTGTCGCCAAAGGGTACGTCCAAAATGCCGCCACTGTTTATGACGCACGCCGGAGGAGCGATGATCGTGCCCCGGATGGCCACAGAAAGTTCCGCCTGGGCGTTTTGACCCATGATGCACAGCACGGCAGCGCATAACAGCAGCGCACATTTTTTTGCCGCTTGGTTGATCAGGTTTTGATTAGTCATAGTTGAGCCTGAAATCCGCTACGGCCCGAAATGCGCCATTAGTGAGTGGGGCCGACGTTCGTGTGGGTTGAACATGCCAGGTCACGACATCACTGCCGTGGGTCAGGAATAAAGGAGCTCCCCATGCGCCAAGGCGGATGTCGCGCCCCAGTTCGTCGGTCACACGCAACCCCATGCCGGTGACGCCCTTGACCTTGAGTAGACGCGGGTCATCGGGATCCGCTGGTGCCACGAAGGCTACTGACAACACCGGTTCATAAGGGCTCCACACCATCGTCGACTTGCGCGCATCGGGCAATCCACCGGCAATCCGACGACAATCCATAAAGCGCAACTGGAATGCCACGGGTGGCGCCATGTCACCCGGGCGTTGCAAGTCGCTGCGCGGCACAACCCCTAGGTCAACAGTTTGATAAGCCGAGGTCATCTCCAGAATGCATGGGGCATGGTGCAGAGAGCCCCGAATATCCAGCATTCCGTCGCGGCCAAACACGGGCTCATCAGCTGCTTGAACCTGTGTCGCCAACAAAAAACCGTTCAATGCGATGATCAAGCAACGTTTCATGACGTTCTCCCGCAACGGCTGTTATTCATTACTCGGCGACGCTTTAAGGTCGACCGTGCAGTTATTGCCATTGCAGATGAACGCCAGTGTCGGACGCCCGCCGTAGTCATTGATGTAGGTCAGGTAGGGCGTAGCCCCCAGTGCAGCAGCACTGGGACCAAGCACCAATGAGCCTTTGGGTGGCACCATGAGCGGCTCAAAATCGGCAGCCGTTTTGGCTTCTTTGCCGCTGCGCGCATCCACCAGCGTGATGTAGTACGGCGTCGGGTTGTTGACCTTGTAGTGATTACCTTCACGGGTCAGCGTCATCTTTTGCTGCCAAGGATTAGACAGTTCTTGCTGGCTCGGCATGATGGCAGCCGGCCGATAGAACAGTTTGATGCGTGTTTGCAACGCGATTTGCAGCGTGTTGCTTTTATCACTGCGCGGCGGAATTTCCCGCAAGTTGAAGTAGTAAACCGTTTCACGGTCCTGAGCGAGTAGCTTGGCACCAGGTAAGGCCTGCACTTTTACCTGGCTGCGCTTTCCGGGCTCTAGACGTTGAACGGGCGGAAGTACCGTCAAGGGCGAAGTGATTTTGTTGCCTTGCTCATCCTCGATCCATCCCTGAGCCAAATAGGGCAGCTCAGTATTGTTGTTAACGATGTTCATGCTGACGGCGTCTTTGGCACCATCAAACACCACTCGGGTTCGATCTAGGCCAATGGCCGCGTAAGCACTGGGGCTAAGGCAAATTGCCACAACGGCGAACGCCAGCGGGATAAAACGTGTGCGGGATGTCATGAGGGCGGATTCTCCGTAGTGTCAGGGGTGCCCACCGTGGTCGGGGCTGGCGCAGCGTTTTTGTCAGGTGTTACGGCGTGGCACAACAGACTCAGCGCTGAACTCAAACCGTCAGTTGGCAGAACGTCAGGCAATGTGACCGTGCAATGCTCAGCCCCTCCCCAACTGACTATCATTTGGCCACCAGGCTGCATGCCGCTGAGGTAAACACTGCCGCCGTCATTCACAATGCCGGTGTCCTGTTGCCGGGTATTTTTCACCGTGGCGCCAAAGGGCGGTGTCTTGCCATCCGCTAGGTGCAACACGGCCATGGCTTTTTCACCGGCGATTACCTCAAGGGTGCGGTAACCGATTGCGCCTTCTGTCAGGGTGAGTTGGGTCACTGACTGGGTGGCTTCTACGTTGCTCGGCAGGTTTTCTAAATCGACACTGGCGGCGGTCCGGTAGTAGCTGCTGACGTCTGAAATCACGGCTTTACCATACGTGTTGGTACGCGTTGAGTTGCCATAGCCCCGTACCGGCACTTTGGGTACTCCGAGGGTGTCGACCATGAGTCGTGTACCGCCCATGCTGTTGCTGCGGTGCAAAGCGGCACCGTTAGCCGTTGCAGTCGCGCCGCCACGGGCTGAAAAACTGAGGCTGGTGTAATTGTTTTCTTCTAGGCTGGCACTCAGATCAATATCGGCGCTATCGCCTATATGACTCAGATAGCCACCGACCGAGCTGTCACTGGCCGTGACTTGATAGTTGGTGCGCTCATTCAGGCGATCGCTGTAACGCGCCGAATAGGTGTTTTTATTTTGGGAACGGTTCATGCCTGACGAGAAGGAGCCCGAACGGCCCAACGGAAGAGTGACCGAAACGTAGATGCCATCGCTGTTAGCCTGATCGCGCTCCTGAGTACGAAACATATTCAGCGACACGCTGGCATTTTTGATGGTGCCCATGCTGAAGTAGCGCGCCACCGCCAAGTTCCAACGTTGGGTGTCTGAACGATCCCAATACGACTGATTGCTGTAATTGAGATAGACCGATAGCCCCGCATCACGAAACTGTTTATTAAAGGTCGCGGTGTACAAAGACTTGTTATTGCCAACCGGGCCGTCGTAATTGCGAGCGTCCAGGTACTCGCTCATGCTCAGAAAGTCTTTTTGCGAAAAGCGATACCCGGCGAACGTGACCTGGCTGTCGTACTCGACAAAGTTTTTCGAATAACTCAGGCGATAAGAAGCCCCTTTTAGGGTTTCATTGCTAAGGTCGGCTTGAGACCGCGTGGCATCCAGAGAGATGGCGCCAAACGCCAATAAATCCCGACCAACCCCCACCGAAAAGGCCTGGTAGTTGTTGTCAGTGATGGCACCGCCATACAGTGACCAACCATTAGTCACGCCCCAAGAAAACTCACCGGTGCCAAAGACATCGCCATCCTGGCCATCATGCAAGGCGGACGGTCGCCCCGCGGCCAGTTTGTAGCGCACGGAGCCAGGACGCGTCAGGTAAGGAACGCTGGCCGAGTCGACCTTGAAAGTACTGACCGAACCGTCTTGCTCTTCGATTCGTACATCCATGGTGCCTGACACAGCGTCATTGAGGTCTTGAATGCGAAAAGGACCCGCCGCCACCAACGTTTCATACAAGACACGACCTTGTTGACTGATGATGACTTTGGCATTGGTTTTAGCCACACCAACGACTTCCGGGGCATAGCCGCGCAAGTTGGGCGGTAGCTGACTGTCGTCGGAGTTGAGAGCCGCACCGGTAAAACGAAAGCTGTCGAAGATGTCTGAATAGAGGTAGTTTTCGCCCAGCATCAAGCGCGCTTGCAGTGCAGGCAATGCTCGATACGCATAAAAACGGCTCCACTCCAGCTTTTGTGTCCGCTGCGTAGCATCATCATCCACGCGTCCTTGCCAATCGGCCCGTAGTCGCCAAGGCCCGGCATTGGCGCCAAATGTGCCATTACCACTGAATCCGTTTTGCGCGTTACGTTCATCCTGATGAATCGAATGAGCGGTGATGTTGTAATCCATTAATACACCGGGCACGCCTTCATCCCACCGCGAGGGTAAGTCCCAGTTCTGTGCGGTGTATTGCAGATAGGCTTGCGGAAGAGAAATGTATAACGTCGAGGTGCTTAAATCGCCACTGACCTCCATACCCGGCAAGCTACGGATATCCAGGCACTCTCCATTTTTCCACCAGTTCAGCTTGCCGAGGTTGTCTTCCTTAAGACCAAACTGCTCAATTAAATCCGGGGTCAAACACGCTTCGCTGCCTTTAGGGTCATTGTCCGGCGGTATAAATGCCACCCTTTTTTCGGGCAAGTTCTGAGCGTTTAGTTGAACACTCATCGGGTACACACCCGGTAAAATAAACCCGCTGCGGGAAAACTGTGACAAGTCGATATTGGTGCGATCGTTCAGGTCCAGAATGTCGGTATTGAATTGAATATCCGCAGCCATGGCGACGCCTCCTATCGACATAAGCCCCCCCATAAAAACCGGGCGGCTCAACGCTTTAACTGCCGACGAGGTCAGCAGGGAATACAGCCCATTCATTAGTAATACTCCAGCCTGAAACGCACCGCCGCACTGTGACTGCCCACAGACATAGGCTGGTCATTGCCGACCAATCGAAGGGTGTAATGAAGGACCTGTTCTTTACTTGAAGAGAGCGCAACCATTGGCATTGGCACGCCGGGAGCACTTTCCTGGCCCAGTTCATCGAGGATGTGTAACGCCACGCCTCGGGATGAACCAAAAGCGGCAAATGAGCGCCCTTCACGATCCGATACGCCTTCAAAAGTCACTCTGACATGCTGCCAATCAGGCAAACTTTCACCCGGTCTATTGGGGTTTTCACGCGATAGCGAGCAATTGACCAAGCGCAATGAAAAGGAATGAGGATCCCCCTCACCTTCACGAATCATCCGACCAACAGGCACGGGATCCATTTCTATAATTTGAAATGCACTGCCGGTTTCCAGCGCACAGGCCGTATCAACGATTTCCCCCCCCAGCGTAACAACGCCACTGCCCTGACCTGCAGCCATCACGGTATTAAAAGAAATCGATATCAATACAAGCGAGGCTGTTAGAGCCATCGGTGAAAGTGCTTTCACGTTATATATCCCATCAACTAGACCCTGCCACTTTTCAGTGGCAGGGCACACGCTTATTGATAAGCCAATGAGAAGTTTGTGACGGCTGTAAACTGACCCGGTGTAACAGCGCCCACTGTCGAACTGCCCTGCAAGTAAGCGCCGAAAGACAGAGTATTGTCTCCATCCTGAAGCACTTGCGGCTTGGTGGCCGTACCCAACACAATTTGCGAACCCGTACCATCACGCATCATGATGCCTGCACCGCCGGCAGTACCGACAATCCCCAAAGCTCCTGGAACTGCAGCAGACTCAGCACCGGTAAAAGTCGTGGTTACTGTTTTGAGAGTACTGGTGTCGCAGCCCACTAGCTGGATGTAAAACTCTTCAGGATCGGCAACACCTCCCGCCTCAAGTTGCGACTTGGCCACTTGCCCCAAACCAATAGTTTGGTCGACACTTTCAGGCTTGATAGAACATGCAGCCTCAATGATGGCACCTTCGAATGTAACAGTTCCTGCACCCGCACCTGCCGCTTGAGCAATAGAGGCCGTGCCCGCCAACAAGACCATAGAAGCCAAAGCAGTTTTAAATACGCACTTCATTTTAGTATTCCCATTCAATTATCAAAAATTTGAGCATCCGCTCTTTAGAGGCAAGTTTTTGTCTTTAAAAAACACTGATGAGTGCTTACAAAAGAAAAAAACGTTAGTCCTTTAAACTTCCTTATTTAAAGTTAGTTACTACTCAAACGAGTCTTTACCGCGTTTTTATAGCGAGGGAACAATAAAAGCTTCCGTTTGCTTACACTCCCCTCCCTAACCCCCTACGGTGAAAACTGATAAGACGTTAACCCGCGGCCTTCAAAATCAACGTAGGAATTCTCCGAATGTTTTTTTTAAAAATTTGATCGCAAAGGATGTTTAGCCGATAGCCCAATGCAAAAAGGCCGCGATCATGGGAATGATCGCGGCCTTTGGGGAAACTCAGTCAGAGGCGAATGATGGGGGGCTATTTCCCCAACTTAATTTTTGGGGCCCATTGCAGCCACTCATCTTCAAATTTGTCGAAAAGCGCAAAGGTCTGCTGCGCGAGAGCTGGGTTGCCCATACGCTCGCCGTCTGGAGTGGCGAATGCAATTCCGCCTTGGACCAGAGTTTCCAGCGATTCTGTACGAATCGTCGCACCTTTAAACAAACCGAAATCTACGCCTAAGCCACTGGTGTTCCAGAAGCGACTACCGCTACGCACCAATGGCGCATAACGGGGTTGGATCAGGATGTGGATTAATACTCGATCAGCAGTGGCACCCAACTCGTAACTTGTGACTTTTCCTACAGTGACCTCACGATAAGTGACGGGTACGCCTTCCTTGATAGACCCACGACGAGCAGCACTCAATACCAGACGCAACCCGGCCTCAGGTGCCACCGTATCTGGAGCTTGATCCAGTGCCACAAAACTGCTTTGTGAGGCGCGGCCCTTCGGCGCGGGTTTTACTTCAAGGTATTGGCCGGTGACCAAAGTTTCGAGATTCGCCGTTTTCATCAGCCCCAGTTCGGGTTTTACAACCCAAAACTGACTACCGGCCCGTGCGACTCGGTCTGCCACTTGCGTGATACGCGCCTTTAGCAGAACCGATTGCAGGTCGTCACTCAGGTCGACACTTTCGATCGTGCCAACCGTTAAACCTTTGAACCGGATGGGCGACCCACTGCTTAAACCCTCTGCACTCGCTACTTTGATGGTGATGGGCACACCTGCTTGCGTGGCAGCCTCATGATCTGGATAGAGGCGGAAACGCGGGATGCGTTTTTCCAGAGGCGCGGTGGCTTTCGGAGTGTCAAAGGCGATGCCGCCTGCCATCAAGCTTTGCAGGGACTCACTTTTAACCTGTATCCCGCTAGTCAGACCTCCCGTTAAGGTTACGCCGCTGGCGTTCCAGAAACGGCTCGAAGCGTTGACCAGTCCCTCGTACTCCTTCTCGATGTGAACACCGATAATGAGCTGCTTTTTAGTTCGGGAGAACTGATAACTCTGTACTGAACCGACTTTAACCTGTTTGTAGAGAACGGGACTACCGACATCCAACGAGCCTAAATTATCGGTAAACAGCACCATGTGCAGACCGGGGGAACGCAGATCAAGAGGCGGTGCTTTGGGCCGAGCAATGAATTCGCGCTCAGGCTTGCTGCCTTTGTCGCCAGGACGAATCGCGATGTAATTACCTTTAACCAGCGCTTCAAGGCCGGTGATACCTGCCAGTGAGATCGAAGGTTTAACCACCCAAAATTGAGTGCCCTCTACTAGGTAATCTTCAGCCAGCGGATCTAGGGCTAATTCAGCGCTCGCACTGCTGAGGTCTGGGTCTACTTTCAAAGCCTTAAGGCTGCCGATCTGAATACCTTTGTACATGACCGGCGTGCGACCCGCCTGAAGGCCGTCAAAGTCACTGAGTTTAACTTTGACTTTGATACCGGCTTGGGCAGCATCAAAGTCTTCATACAAACGGAACGGGAGTTCTGGGTCCGTCGGTGGGCTGTCTTTACGGTTTTCGGGAGTTGCAAACGCGATCCCCCCCGCTACGATGCTGGCCAGCGACTCGCTACGTACTTTCACACCGGACAGGTTAGCGTCGATGCTAATGCCGCTGGCATTCCAGAAGCGCGTATGTTTGCGCACTAAATTCGCGTAGGTCGGCTCAATAAAGACTTTGATCTCGACGGTGCTGTGATCCTCTGAAAGCACGTAACTTTTGACCTGTCCTACCTGAATCTGTTTGTAGAACACAGGGCTGCCACGGTTGAGTGATCCCAGACGATCAGCTTTAAGTGTCAGATGTAACCCCGGCTTGGCGTCAGACAGCGGAGGTTCTTGCGACAGAGCCTTGAATTTTCTTGATGGCTCACCTTCACCTGGACTCACCGCAATATAGTTACCAGAAACCAAGGTTTCGAGACCGGTGATGCCTGCCAGTGAAACGCTGGGCTTAACCAACCAGAATCGGGTATTGGTTTTGAGATACTGCTCGACGTCTTTGTCCATCTCGATGGTGGCAGTCACTCCTTTGCTCGGACCACTCTCATCTAGGGCCAACGTTTTGACTTTGCCCACGGGCATGCCTTTGTAGACGACCTCAGTCTTGTTAGCGACGATGCCTTCACCGCTTTCAAAGCGCACTTGAATATCAATCCCGGTCTCACTGTAGGCTTTCCAGCCCAGCCAGCCTCCGATGATTAACGCAATGATTGGGAGAATCCAAATAGCCGACCAATTAGACGCTGGGCGGGTTTTAGCGGTAGGTAAATCACTCATGGTCGTCATCCGACTCCGTGTTATCCCAAATAAGTCGGGGATCAAAAGTTACAGCTGCCAGCATCGTGAGTATCACAACACTGGCGAAGGCTACCGCGCCAAGATCGGCCTCAACACTGGCAATTCTTCCAAAATTCACCACCGCAACCAGAATTGCAATGACGAATATATCGAGCATGGACCAACGACCTATGAACTCGATAAATCGGTACATGATGATTCGTTGTCGGGCCGACAACGGTTGATGGCGCTGTACCGAAAATAGCAGTAAGGCAATGCCGACCAGTTTGAAAGTAGGCACCAAAATACTTGCCACAAATACCACAGCAGCAATCGGGATCATCCCGTGCTGCACCAGCTCAATAACCCCAGACATGATTGTGCTGGGGCTGCCTTGACCCAACGAGTTAATGGTCATTATCGGCAACAGATTGGCCGGTATGTAAAGAATGGCTGAGGTCAGCAATAAAGCCCAAGTACGTAACAGGCTATTGGGGCGGCGTGCGTGCACCAAGGCACCGCAGCGGGTACACGTTTGCTCGTCAATGTCTTTGTCTTGCCGATTTAAGGCGTGGCAATCAGTACAGATCAGGATGCCTGCATCAAGCGCGCGCATGGCTCTCCCCCCCTGAAAGAGCCTGCCAGATCTGGTGAGGCGACATGATCACCTCCAACAAGACCTGAACCAGCAGCAGGCTAACAAAGCAAGTGAGGCCAAGGCCAAGACTTAACTCAGCCATGTCCACCAACTTCACAATGGCTACTAGCACTCCCATCAGGTACACCTCAAGCATGCCCCAGTCTTTCAAATGGTGATAAATCCTGTAGATGAGTAAGCCGTAAGAGCGACCGATGTTCCAACGGATGCTGAGCAGCACTGCCAACTGACACAGCAATTTGAGCAGTGGAATCCCCATGCTGCATAGGAACACCACCACGGCAATACCTTGCATGCCTGTGTCGAACAAGCCAACAACACCGCTCCAGACAGTATCTTGAGACGCTTGGCCTAAAAGATTGAGTTGCATGATGGGTAGAAAGTTCGCGGGTACATAGAGCAATAAGGCGGCGATTACCAAGGCGAGGCTGCGTTCGATCACATTGTGGCGGTGAGCATAGAGTTCATAACCGCAACGTGCGCATTGGGCTTTCTCACCGAGAGCGAGATGCGGTTTGCGCATCAAAAGATCGCACTCATGGCAGGCCACTAACTCATCCAACGGTAAATCTGACACCTTGGTGCTGTCAGCCGAATCTGGCATATAAGGCGTCTCTGTCTTAGAAATGACTACGGCTATTCTAATGTGCGAAGTCTAAAATAAGGTTGCCTATTTATAGGACTTTCGACGTAGGGGTGATCACCTGCAAGCTGCAAGCTGCAAGCTGCAAGCTGCAAGCTGCAAGCTGCAAGCTGCAAGCTGCAAGCTGCAAGCTGCAAGCTGCAAGCTGCAAGCTGCAAGCTGCAAGCTGCAAGCTGCAAGCTGCAAGCTGCAAGA
>NZ_LLWH01000205.1 GCF_001411475.1 Pseudomonas endophytica
GCGGGTCTTTATGGAGGAGGGACCACTGGCCTTGCCGGAGCCATTATTAGTGGACGAAGAGTTCCAAGAAGGCACTGTGGCGTACTTTCATATGTGTCGGGGTGTCTACCGTGAAATGCATTCGTGGCCGGTGTATGCATTTGGTTTTTTAACTATTCAGTTTTGCAGCGGCTGGACGTTACCGTGCCGATTTTCGGAATGGATTTATACCCGGCCTAAAGCAGCCTTTCCAACGTCAATCCTAGAATGGTCTAAGCCACTGCCTGCCGAGCAACACGCCAAACCCAGTGCCGAGTTGGTGCAACAAAGCACCGAACTTCGTCAGGCCTTGAACAAAGGGCAGAGTTTGTTTGATTACTACAAGATCAAGTTTTCTGAGCCTGAAGCCTCGGTTGAACAAGTGGAACATTTAAATGAATGATCCTAAGTTCAACCGACTACCTCATGCCGGAGATTTTGAGGTTGAAAGCGGCACAGAGGCTTTTTATCTATCTCCTAAACCGTTACCGACGGGATCAGCCGCATTCACAGGTCAACGAATGCATCGCGCGGTAAATGATGTGTTCTTGGATTTTGCTCATAGTGTTAGCGGTTTGGAATTCGCTGTGCGAGTCTCGGTTGGGTCTGTTATTTTCATGATGATCTTCTTTTTTTTAGTGAATGTGCTTTTGGCAGGGTCATCTTTTTATCATGGCTGGCCATTCTGGAGTAATCTCATTGAAAATGTAGAAAACCCTTTTTTATGGGGCTTTACTGCCATGCATATACTTATTGCTGGAGTCCCTCTTTACAAAAGTGTCCATGAAATAACCTCCGTCCCACCAGTCCGTTTCAACCGCCAACGCCGCGAAGTTGCTTACGTCCGCCAAAAAGGTGAGCCGCCATTAATCGTCCCATGGGAAGAAGTTATTGCCTGTGTCACGGCTGGCACCACCGTTAACCAGTACGCCGTTATGCACAGTTATTCGCTGATGATAGGGCTACGCGACAGTAGCAGTGGCGAAGTTGTGTGGTTGACGCTGAATGTTGGCCATTTAAGTTTGGCGGTTAGCGAGTGGGAGGCGCTGCGGGTCTATATGGAGGAGGGGCCACTGGCCTTGCCGGAGCCATTATTAGTGGACGAAGAGTTCCAAGAAGGCACTGTGGCGTACTTTCATATGTGTCGGGGTGTCTACCGTGAAATGCATTCGTGGCCGGTGTATGCATCTTCTACCGCAACATCAAAAAATCGCAGCCTGCGGCAGCTCCTACGCGGGATATTTGTCTGCCATCACACCCTGTGTGGATAAGCATGCCCACAAACTCGCCCCGTATGGACGTCGCAGGGTAGACGCTTTAAACCGTCTCCTCCGGTTCAAACGGCTTACGCACCGCTCTCACCACTGGCCTTAGCAATTCAGTTGGCGGTGTTTCGCAGCTGATTTTGCGGCCCAGCTTTTCTTCGATGGACGGTAGCTGATACGAGTCGTCTTCACCGGCAAAGCTGATGGAGACGCCCGCCGCGCCCGCTCGGCCGGTTCGGCCAATGCGGTGTACGTAGTCATCTGGTACTTCTGGCAAGGTGAAGTTGATGACGTGGCTGATGCCGTCGATGTGGATGCCGCGTCCGGCGACGTCGGTGGCGACCAGTACGCGCACTTTGCCTTCGCGGAAGCCTTCGAGGGTTTTGATGCGTTTGTGCTGCGGTACGTCGCCCGACAGTTGGGCGGCGTTGATGCCGTCGCGCACTAAGCGCTCTTCGATGCGCCGTACTTCGTCTTTACGGTTGGCGAAGACGATGACGCGCTCCCAGCCGTTGTCATTCACTAAGTTGAACAGCAATTTGTATTTGTCAGCGCCCGCCACCGCGTACACGTGTTGCTCAACCAATTCGTTGGCGCCTATCTGCGCTTCGATTTCAACAATCGCAGGGTCGGTTGTCCATTGTTTGGCCAGGTTCATCACGTCTTCGGTGAAGGTTGCGGAGAACAGCAGTGTCTGACGCTCAGCCTTTGGCGGTGTCTGGCGAATGATCTGGCGAACCTGTGGGATGAAGCCCATGTCGAGCATGCGGTCGGCTTCGTCGAGCACCATCACTTCAACCATGTCCAAGTGCACTTCGCCGCGCTGGTTGAAGTCCAGCAGACGGCCTGGTGTGGCCACCAGAATGTCGCAATGACGGGCTTCCAGCTGCTTGAGCTGTTTGTCGAAGTCCATGCCACCCACGAAACTCATGACGTTGAGGTCGGTGTATTTGGTCAGGTCGGCGGCGTCTTTAGCGATTTGCACGACCAGTTCACGGGTTGGAGCAATGATCAGCGCGCGCGGCTCGCCCATGTAACGTTCTTTGGGCGGTGGTGTTTGAGTCAGTTGGCTAATGATTGAAACCAGAAACGCCGCAGTTTTGCCGGTGCCAGTTTGGGCACGGCCAATGGCGTCGCGGCCACTTAGGGTGTAGCCCAACACGTTTGCTTGAATCGGTGTGCAGTACGGGAAGCCTAAGTCCTGAATGGCGTGCATCAGTTCAGGGGCGAGCTTGAAATCGTGAAAGCGGGTTTTGCCTTCTTGTGGCTCGACGATGAAGTCTTCAAGTTTCCAAGGAATAACCGGTGGCTTGGGCGCCGCTTTACGCTGGGGCTTGGCTACTTTTGGCTTTTCGCTGCGCGCTCGTTCAGGCGCGGGCGCGGCGGCGGGAGTGGACACCGCGGCTTGGGAGGGAGCAGTGCGGCCAGGCTGCTGCGCGTCGGTTCGCGGGCTGGGGCTGCTAGGGGTTGTCTTGGACGCTGGCGCGAGCGGCTCAGCCTCGCTTTTGCCGAATATTTTTTTGAGTGCTTTGAGCACGGTCATCTCATCAGTTGGTTAAGGAGTGTACGCCGGGCAGTGTAATGCAAGTCGCGTGCTCGGCGTAGTAAACGACAGGATGTTTCGTTTTTAAGCCAAGCGCTCGCTCAGCCAAACACCGATGTCGCGAATCTCTTCTGGTAACACTTGGTGACCCATTGGGTACTCTTGCCATGTAACGCTTACACCCAAACGCTTCAAGTGCTCATAAGCCGTTCGGCCCATAGCGTTGAGCACGACCTCATCGTGTTGACCGTGTAAGCAGAGCGCCGGTATCCGTTGCTGGCTGGCAGAGAGTGTCAGCTCATTACTGAAGGTTGGAGCATAAGTGGATAGGGCAAGTACGCCACCCAGCGGCCCTTGCCATTTTTCATAAGCGGTGTGGAAGACCACGGCGCCCCCTTGAGAAAAACCGGCAAGAAAAATTCGGTTCGGGTCGATACCCGCAGCCTTCTGCGCTTCGATCAATTGAATGACGGTTTCTGCCGACTCATCCAACTCTTCGAGGCTGATCGAACGGGCAGGGCTCATGGCCTTGATGTCGTACCAGCTGGGCATGGCATATCCGCCATTGATCGTCACCGGCCGAGTAGGTGCCTGCGGCAAAACAAACCGCGTGGTTAATAGCGATTCTTGCAGCGCTTCAGCCACCGGCAGGAAGTCAAAGCGGTCAGCTCCCAAGCCGTGAAGCCAGATAACACAAGCGTCTGGAGTCTTTGGGGGCTGAATAATCAGAGGTTCGGTCATGGCTGCTCCATCGTTGGGCGCACCCGCGCAATCAGTGCGCGAGAACGGTGCGCGTTCTTTTCAATGCGTAGAAGGCTGTCGTCTGTGTTGGCGTTCTGCCTATTAAAACAGGGCTGAATCGCTTAACTCGTTGGAGTGGTACGGGCTTTGCTATGTGGACAGTGACGTTAGCAGATTCACCTTCGCAGGTAACACTAACAGGCTACAGGCGAGGGTGGGGCAGCAAAAACCTGACGGGTGAAGTTAGACACGGAATTCAACAGCTCAGGTGAGCGCTTCATTTCGAAGGTGAGAGCGATACATCCATCGCGCAAGGCTTATGCCGCTTGACCTAATAAAAAGCCAACACGGGTCAACCATGCCTCACAAGGGGGCGGCGGGTCTTGTTAAAACACAAAAAGAAACTTGGAGATTTGAATGAAACAGTTGAAATCCACCCTGGCCTTGGCCACCGCAGCTGTTGTTTTGAGTGTGACGGGGTTCGCTCATGCCGGTGCAACATTGGACGGCGTTAAAAAGAAAGGCTTCGTGCAGTGTGGCGTCAGTGATGGTTTGCCGGGTTTTTCGGTGCCGGATAAAGACGGCAAGATTTTGGGGATTGATGCTGATATGTGTCGCGCAGTGGCGGCGGCTGTGTTCGGCGATGCAACTAAGGTCAAGTTCAGCCAATTGAATGCCAAAGAGCGCTTCACTGCGCTGCAGTCGGGCGAAGTGGATGTGCTGTCGCGCAACACCACCTGGACCAGCTCTCGTGATGCGGGCATGGGCTTGTTGTTTACCGGCGTTACCTATTACGACGGCATTGGCTTTTTGGTCAATAACAAGCTGGGGGTAAAAAGTGCTAAAGAACTGGATGGTGCGACCATCTGCATTCAGGCCGGGACCACCACTGAACTCAACGTTTCCGACTACTTCCGCGCCAATAACCTGAAATACACCCCCATCACTTTTGACACCTCAGACGAAAGCGCCAAGTCACTTGAAAGTGGCCGTTGCGACGTACTGACCTCCGATAAATCCCAGCTGTATGCGCAACGCAGCAAGCTGGCCAGCCCTACTGACTACATCGTATTGCCAGAAACCATTTCTAAAGAGCCTCTGGGCCCGGTCGTGCGCAAAGGAGATGAAGACTGGTTCAACATCGTTCGCTGGACCCTGTTTGCCATGCTTAACGCTGAAGAAGCAGGCGTCACCTCGAAAAACGTAGTGGCTGAAGCCAAATCGAGCAAAAACCCTGACGTTGCCCGTTTGCTGGGGGCTGACGGTGAGTACGGTAAAGACCTGAAACTGCCGAAAGACTGGGTTGTACAGATCGTTAGCCAAGTCGGTAACTACGGCGAAGTGTTTGAGAAAAACCTCGGTAAAAGCACGCCTTTGGCCATTGACCGCGGGCTGAACGCCTTGTGGAACAACGGTGGCATCCAATACGCACCGCCTGTGCGCTGATAGCCCTGTCATCCGGTGGGCCAACCACCGGATGCTGTCTTGATTTATTTTTCACTGGGGCATTTCATGCAGACAAAAGTCGGCGCACCCAAGCCCAGGCTTAGCCTTGGCGACCCACGTGTGCGTGCGTGGGTATTTCAGATCATCACCGTTGCGTTGGTGGTGTTCGTCGGTTGGTATTTGTTCCACAACACTCAAACCAACCTGCAACACCGGGGGATTACCTCGGGGTTTGACTTTCTGGAGCGCAGTGCCGGGTTTGGTATTGCGCAGCATTTAATTGATTACACCGAGTCCGACAGCTATGCGCGGGTTTTCCTTATCGGTTTGCTGAATACGCTGCTGGTGTCGTTGATTGGCGTGGTGTTGGCGACCATTCTGGGCTTTGTTATCGGCGTGGCGCGCTTGTCACCGAACTGGATGATCAACAAGCTGGCGACGGTGTACGTCGAAGTGTTTCGCAACATTCCTCCGCTATTGCAGATCCTGTTCTGGTACTTCGCGGTCTTTTTGACCTTGCCGGGGCCACGCAACAGCCACAACTTTGCAGACACCTTTTATATGAGCAGCCGCGGCCTGAATATGCCTGCCGCTGTGGGGACTCCTGCGTTCTGGCCCTTTGTGATCAGCCTGGTGCTGGCGATTGTCGCCGTCGTACTGATGGTGCGCTGGGCCAAAAAACGCTTTGAGGCGACCGGTGTCGCGTTTCATTCGTTTTGGGCGGGGCTGGGGCTGTTACTGGTGATTCCGGGGCTGTGCATGCTGCTGTTCGGCTCGCCAGTGCATTGGGAAATGCCAGAGCTCAAGGGCTTTAACTTTGTCGGTGGCTGGGTGTTGATCCCAGAATTACTCGCGCTGACCATCGCTTTGACCGTGTACACGGCTGCCTTTATTGCTGAGATTGTGCGCTCGGGGATCAAGTCGGTCAGCCACGGTCAGACCGAAGCCGCGGCCTCGCTCGGCCTACGCCCCGGACCGACGTTGCGCAAGGTGATTATTCCGCAAGCGCTGCGGGTGATTATTCCGCCGCTGACCAGCCAATACCTCAACCTGGTGAAAAACTCATCGTTGGCAGCAGGCATCGGTTATCCCGAAATGGTTTCACTGTTTGCCGGCACGGTCCTCAACCAGACCGGCCAAGCGATTGAAGTCATCGCCATCACCATGAGCGTTTATCTGGCGATCAGTATCAGCATTTCGCTGCTGATGAACTGGTACAACACGCGCATTGCGCTGATTGAGCGATGAGGGCGCGACTATGACGACGCATGTTTTCAAACCTGATATGCCGCCACCGGGCAACCGAATTGGCATCATTGCCTGGGCGCGGAGCAACCTGTTTTCCAGTTGGCTCAACACCCTGCTGACGCTGTTTTCGATCTACTTGGTGTGGTTGATCGTGCCGCCGTTGCTGAACTGGACACTCTTCGACGCTAACTGGGTAGGCACTACGCGGGCGGACTGTACGAAAAGCGGAGCTTGCTGGGTGTTTATCGAGCAACGCTTTGGTCAGTTTATGTACGGCTATTACCCGTCGGCACTGCGCTGGCGCGTTGATTTGACGGTGTGCTTGGCGATCATCGGCGCCGCGCCGCTGTTTATCTCGCGCTTCAAGCACAAAGCCATCTACGGGCTGAGCTTTTTGGTGTTGTACCCGCTTGTCGCCTACAGCCTGCTGCACGGCGGGTATTTGGGGCTGACCAACGTGGCGACCAGCCAATGGGGCGGCCTGATGCTGACCTTGGTGATTGCCGCCGTGGGCATCGCAGGTGCCTTGCCACTGGGCATCATGCTGGCGCTGGGCCGCCGCTCAAACATGCCGGCGATTCGCGTGGTGTGTGTGACGTTTATTGAGTTCTGGCGTGGCGTACCGCTGATCACCGTGCTGTTTATGTCATCGGTGATGCTGCCGTTGTTTCTGCCCGAAGGCATGAACTTCGACAAGCTGTTACGGGCCTTGATCGGGGTGATTCTGTTTCAGTCGGCGTATGTGGCCGAGGTGGTGCGCGGCGGTTTGCAAGCCATCCCTAAAGGCCAATACGAAGCGGCTGCGGCCATGGGTTTGGGTTACTGGCGCAGCATGGGCCTGGTGATCTTGCCGCAAGCCTTGAAACTGGTCATCCCCGGCATCGTTAACACCTTTATTGCCCTGTTCAAGGACACCAGCCTGGTGATCATCATCGGCCTGTTCGACTTGCTCAACAGCGTCAAACAAGCCGCTGCCGACCCGGCCTGGCTGGGCATGGCCACTGAAGGCTATGTGTTTGCGGCGTTGGTGTTTTGGATTTTCTGTTTTGGTATGTCCCGCTACTCCATACATCTGGAGCGCAAGCTGGACACTGGCCACAAGCGTTAGTAGGAGTTCGATATGAGTGAAGCAATCAAAAAGCCTGCTAGCCCTGAAGGCATTATCCAAATGCAGGGTGTTAACAAATGGTACGGCCAATTTCACGTACTCAAGGACATCAACCTGAACGTACAGCCGGGTGAGCGGATCGTCTTGTGCGGGCCTTCGGGCTCGGGCAAGTCGACCACCATTCGGTGTCTTAATCGCTTGGAAGAGCATCAGCAAGGGCGGATTGTGGTGGACGGGGTCGAGTTGACCAACGACCTCAAGCAGATCGAAACCGTGCGCCGTGAAGTCGGCATGGTGTTTCAGCATTTCAATTTGTTTCCGCACCTGACCATTTTGCAAAACTGCACGTTGGCCCCGATGTGGGTGCGCAAAATGCCCAAGCGTCAGGCCGAAGAAGTCGCCATGCATTACCTGGGGCGCGTGCGTATTCCGGAGCAAGCGCATAAGTTTCCGGGGCAGTTGTCGGGTGGTCAGCAGCAGCGGGTGGCGATTGCCCGGGCGTTGTGCATGAAACCTAAAATCATGCTGTTCGACGAACCGACCTCAGCGCTGGACCCAGAAATGGTCAAGGAAGTCCTCGACACCATGATTGGTTTGGCCGAAGACGGCATGACCATGCTCTGTGTGACCCACGAAATGGGCTTTGCCCGCACCGTGGCTAACCGGGTGATCTTTATGGACAAGGGGGAAATCGTCGAACAGGCCGCGCCGAATGACTTCTTCGACAACCCGCAAAACGACCGGACCAAACTGTTTTTGAATCAAATATTGCATTAAAGATCGCAGCCTGCGGCAGCTCCTACGCGGTCCGGTAGGAGCGAGCTTGCTCGCAATCTTTTGATCTTTAAAAGCAAAAGATCGCAGCCTGCGCGGAGCACAAGCATTGCGCTACAACCCCGGCATCAAACCCGCCGCCAGCGCCTCCAGCAACGCGTTGACCTTAGGCACCGCTTCCCGGCTCTTGGGCCAGACCAAATGGATCGCCAGCCCTTCGCTGGCCAAATGTGGGAGCACTTCAACCAAGGTGCCTTCAGCCAGTTGCTGTTTGATCAACCACGTGGGCAGCTGTGAGATACCACACCCCGCCTGCACCGCCATGACTTGCCCCTCACCATCGCCCACGAGGTATTGCGCGGCCATCATCCGACGCTCCATTTCGGCGGGCTGATTGCCAGTGAAGCGCCAAGGGCCAGCGGTGCCATCTGCACGGGCGTAAGCGACGCACACGTGCTGCTCTAGGTCGCGGTCGGTCAACGGTTCGCCGTGTTGCTGGAGGTAAGCCGGCGATGCGCAGAACACCAGCCGCTCGCTACCCAGATAACGATGCCCCCAGGCGCCGGGCCATACGTCCGGGCCGCCCACCCGCACAACAATGTCGACACCCTCTGCAACCGGATCGATAAACCGATCAGAAAATGAAATGTGCGGGTGCAACAGCGGATGTCGCTGCAGGAACGTCAATAGCACTGGCAACGCCCGCAAGCGCCCGAAGGCCGCGGGCAGATCAATTCGGATTCGGCCTCGTGGCTCAACGCTTTCGGCCTGTAGCCAGCCCTCAGCTTCCTCCAACTCTGCCAGCACGCCAGTGCAGGTGCGGTAAAACGCTGCGCCAGCGTCGGTCAGTGACAAGCGGCGGGTCGTGCGGTTGAACAAGCGCACGTGTAACCGATGCTCTAAGCGAGCAATGCCTTTACTGACCGCAGACGCTGTGAGGTTCATACGCTCAGCCGCGACCTTGAAACTTCCAGCGTCTGCGACGCAGACAAACACATCAATGCCCTTTAAGCGCTCGGAAGAAAACACAGCCACCTCTTATTAGTGAATTAAATTCACGCTATTAGGTAAAAGTTATCGCAAATAGGATCATATTTCCGCATTAAGCTTTTAGGTGATGACTTTCCTCTCTATTAAGGCTTACTTATGTCCTCGCACACTCCCACCGTTTTAATCACTGGGGCCACCGGCCAAATTGGCGGCGATACCTTGCGCATGCTCTTGACAGACGACAGCATCACCGTGGTTGCGGCCGTACGTTCCGAAGCCAAGGCCGAACCTTTCAAGGCGCAAGGCATCCGTACCGTGATCATGGACTTCGACAAAGAAGAGACGTTGGCACCCGCGCTGCAAGGCATAGATCGCGCCCTGCTCGTCACGGGCTACACCGTGGACATGCTGCGTCAAAGCAAAGCGTTTTTAGACCAAGCGAAAAAAGCCGGCGTGCAGCACGTTGTGCACCTCGGTGCTTGCGGCCGTGACGACACCACTATCGGACATTGGGCTTGGCATCAATTGGTCGAGCGTTACATTGAGTGGTCGGGCTTTTCGTTCACCCATCTGCGCCCAGAATGCTTTATGCAAAACCTGTTGAGCTACGACGGTACTCAAGCGGTTAAGTCCGGGGTGATTGAGCAATACACCGGCGACACCGCGTTCAGTTGGGTAGACGGTGAAGACGTTGCCCGCGTGGCCGCACAAACCTTGTTGCACCCGAGCAAACATGCCGGTCAAACCTATCGTTTGGGTTATGACATTCAGTCCTACGGCGATGTTGCGAATATCATGACCCGAGTGCTGGGCCAGCCTTTTCGTTACAACGCTCAGACACCGGAAGTCTTTTTAGAGAACATGCGCGCGGCAGGAGCCGAAATGGCTTACATGACCTGCGTACACGACAACTTCAAACGCATGGCTGAAGACTCTATCCCCGGTGTGCGCGACACCTTTGATAACTTCACGGCTATCACTGGCCGCCAGCCGGTACGCTGGGAAGATTTTGTCAAAAAACATAAAAGCGCTTTCGTGTACTAACAGACAAAGCCGTCCACCACCCGCCATCAAATAGTGGCACAATGCTATGCACAATTTCATGCCCAACCCAAGGGCATGAACCGTGCATTTTAAACAGTCGAATCACCCCCCAGAAAATCGACTGTGAAGCTAAGTAGCGCGGTCCTCCCTGCTGTAACGATTTAAAGAGCGCAGACCGCGCTTATCACTTTTGCGTTCCAAAATGATTACACGGCCGGCTAACAATCATTATTTCTGACGGTGTTGATAGCCAAATTAGATGGAACCTCTGCCCCACGCTGCAACTCTTGTTAGAAAGAAACACAGCGCGTTTAATTCGCGCCGCGAATGAGTAAAACATTTCGTCTAAAACTAAATTTCGAAGGGAACTCTCAGGGATTCTGTTTTCAAATTTTGATAACGTATGGGCACTTTTTGGAGCGAATGAAATGGGCGAATTACCGTTACTGAGTCTTCGCCGACCGCTTCTGACGCTTTGAAGAGGATAAGATTTTGACAGCCATGGATACCCAGAGCCCACTTTCTCTTCAGAAGGCCATAGACAACTGCGCTCGCGAGCCCATCAGAACCCCCGGCAGCATCCAGCCTCAAGGGTTTTTACTGGTCGTTGAAGAAACAACCATGAGTATTCTTCAGGCCAGCGCAAACGTGGTCGATTGGATTGGCATTGATGCCCAAAGCCTAATTGGTAGTTCTTTCGATGCGCTGATCAAGCATGGGTCCGAGTTTGTCGAGCAACTCAGTGAACTTGACGAAGATCAGTTACAGGCGTTTCACGTCGGTGATGCGACTGTTTTGAAAGGCAACAATGTGGGCATGTCGGTGGCAATAATGCTTCATCGCAATGATGGTGTGCTGATTGCGGAGTTCGAGCCTGCTAGCGACGCCACTGTTGCGCACGGGCGCTTGTACCCAATGATTCGCTCATTCGTCAGCCAAATGCGTGAAGACGAGTCTATTGACCAGCTGTGTCAGCGTGCGGTCGGCTTTATCAAGCGCATCACCGGCTATGGACGGGTTAATGCCTACCGATTCGATGACTCAGGCAATGGCCTAGTCAACGCAGAGCTAGCCGATGAAGGCTTCGACCGTTATTTGGGGCTTTGCTTTCCGGCTTCCGATATTCCTCAACAGGCGCGTGACCTTTATTGCGCTAATCGAATCCGGATTATCTCAGACGTCAACTACGTACCTTCGTCCTTGGTTCCCGCTGAAAACCCTAAGACCGGACTCCCTCTGGATCTCAGCTACGCCACGCTGCGCAGTGTGTCGCCCGTGCACCTGCACTACATGCGAAACATGGGCACCGGCGCGTCTATGTCTGTCTCAATCGTGATAAACGGCAAACTGTGGGGGCTGATTTCCTGCCACAACGTATTGCCTCGCGCGGTCAGTTTTCAATCGCGCACCGCCTGCGAGCTGCTGGGGCGTGTTCTGTCGCTTCAATTAGAGACAAAAGTCGCTCACTCACGCAGCCAGAAAATGCTCATCCTGCGAAAGCAAATTGTGCAGATGCTGGCTGCAATGGCAGACCACGACAGCGTGTTTAAAGGTATCCAATCCGTTAAAGATATCTTTTTGGATTTCGTGGGCGCGTCGGGGGCTGCGGTGGTTTCGGACACCGAGTGTGACCTGTATGGCTTGACCCCCAATGAGAATCAGGTAAGAGCACTCACCGACTGGCTTGAGCAGCGAGAGGGTTCACTGGTTTTTTCAAGCGACAATGTGAGCCGTGATATTCCTCATCTGCCCGGCCTCGCTAAGTCTGTTGGCGGCGTACTCGCCGTCTCGATTTCGCAACTGCACTCCAGCTACATTGTGTGGTTCAAACCGGAACAGGTTCACATCATGAACTGGGCGGGCAAACCCAACAAAGTCGTCAGCGATGAGGGCAAGTTGTCACCGCGCCAGAGCTTTGCAATGTGGCAAGAGACGGTTGAGGGTTTTTCGACGCGCTGGGACGACAGCGAAATCGAGGGAGTGTCTGAGTTGCGGCAGGCCGTGCTCGGTATCGTGTTGCGTAAAGCCGAAGAGCTGGCCCAAATGGCCAGCGAGCTGAAGCAATCCAATAAAGAGTTGGAAGCCTTCTCTTACAGCGTTTCCCACGACCTGCGCGCACCTTTGCGCCACATCGCAGGCTACGCTGAACTGCTCGGCGATATGGAGGTGGATAACCTCACTGAACGTGGCCAGCGCTTTTTGGACACAATCGGCGAGTCGGCAAAATTTGCTGGCACGTTGGTCGACAACCTGCTCAGTTTTTCTCAAATGGGCCGTTCCGCCATGAGGCTCAGCGAGGTCAATCTGAGCGCAATGATTGAGTCGATTAAACGTGAAATGAAACCGGAGTATGAGAACCGAGCCATCGAATGGAAGGTCTCAGAATTACCAGTGATCATTGCCGACCCTGCTTTTTTACATCTAGCGCTGCGCAATCTGGTGTCTAACGCCATTAAATACACGCGCAATGAGCCGGTCGCAGTGATTCAGATAGAAGCCGTCAGCACGACAGACCACGTCACCGTGAGCATCAAAGACAATGGTGTTGGCTTCGACATGAAATACGCCGACAAGCTATTCGGGGTATTTCAGCGCCTGCATCGCATGGATGAATTTGAGGGCACTGGGATTGGCTTGGCGAATGTAAGACGAATCGTCGAGCGCCATGGTGGCACCGTGCAAGCTCAAGGCCGATTAAAAGAAGGTGCCACATTCTCTTTCTCTCTTCCCAAAAGACACCTAAGCCCTGTTAGCTGAATTTATCGAGGAGAAACTATGCTTAAACCGATTTTACTCGTAGAAGACGATCCAAATGATTTAGAGCTGACTCTCGTCGCCCTTGAGCGCAGCCAGCTTGCCAATGATGTCGTGGTCGTTCGTGACGGCGCGGAGGCGCTCGACTACCTGTTCAAACGCAATAATTTTGCAGACCGCGGTGATGGTAATCCTGCTGTGCTGCTGTTGGACCTCAAGTTGCCTAAGGTTGACGGCCTGCAAGTGCTCGAGTCTATTCGCACTACGGAGGAGCTGCGTAGCATCCCTGTGGTCATGCTGACCTCTTCAAGAGAAGAGCCTGATCTGTCACGAGCTTACCAACTGGGCGTTAATGCTTATGTCGTGAAGCCTGTGGAGTTCAAAGCGTTTGTCGGCGCGATATCAGACCTAGGTATCTTCTGGGCTGTCTTGAACGAACCACCTCCCGGCTCTGTCAGAACGGTACGCCGCTCAAATTCCTGACAGCGTCCACTTTAAGAACAGCTCACCTCCATGCCCCTTAGCAAGCTGAAAATACTGCTGGTCGAAGATAGTCCCCACGATGCGGAGTTAACCATTCTGGCCTTGGAGGTGAGCGGATTTAAAGTCGAATCGACCTTGGTACACAATCACTCTGAAGCTGAGCAAGCGCTTAGATCGGATGTGTTTGATATCGTCTTGTGCGACTACCTTCTGCCAGGATCTTCAGGGGCGGAGGTGCTACACATTGCTCAGCACATCGCGCCTGAAACACCGTTTATCTTTCTGTCCGGGATGTTTGGCGACCAACAAGCCGTTGAAATGATCCGCTTGGGCGCTGTGGATTACGTGCTCAAACAAAACCTGAAAATGCTACCTAAAGCGGTTAGACGGGCAGTGTTAGAGGTTCGAGAACGCAAACAACGTCAAAAAGCAGAAGCTGCGCTGCAAGAGGTCGAAGTGCGTGCAAGGCTGGCGATTGAGGCCGCCTTTATGGGGGTCTGGGAGCTTGACATCAAAAGTGGCAGGTTGCTGTGGGACGAGCGCTGTAAAGCGCTGTACGAGATGCCTCCCACCGCCACAGTGGATCTGGATTACTTCTTCAGCCGTTGTCATCCAGAAGACCGTCCCGAGGTCGAATTAGCTGTTTATAACGCCGTCAACCATCAGCAAAACTACCACACCGAATACCGAATTTTTCTGCATGGCAATCGCGAACGATGGTTGTTTGCGAGCGGTCGAGCCGTTTTTGAAAACGGCGAATGCGTTCGCTTTACCGGCATAGTGCAAGACATCAGTGAACGCAAGCGCGCAACCACTGAGTTGGAAGAGCGCAACCAAGAGCTCGGCCAGAGGATCGAGCAGCGAACCCGTGAGCGTGATCGAACGTGGGAGCTGTCCAGAGAGCTGCTGGCGGTGCTGCGTTTTGACATGACGCCTATCGCGGTAAACCCCGCTTGGCGCTCTGCACTGGGCTGGACAGACACTCAGCTCAATGAAATGAGATTGTGGGAGCTGATTCATCCCGAGGATGTTGAGGCCACGGTCAAAGAGACGGAGAGCATCGCCAGCGGCAACATCTCAACCCGCTTCGTGAATCGGATGCGCCATATTTCAGGCGCTTACCGCTGGTTGTCTTGGACGATCGTCCCTGAAGACGGGCTGATGTATGCCGCCGTGCGTGACATCACTGACGAGCGAGCCGTGGTTGAAGAACTCGCCTCTGCCAACCAACGCCTACGCGATCAAATCAAAGAGCGTGAGCGTGTTGAGGCTGCTTTGCAGCAGTTACAAAGGCTTGAAGTCGTGGGCCAACTGACCGCCGGGGTCGCGCATGACTTTAACAACCTGCTGACGGTCATTCTGACCAGCACCACCTTCGCCATTCGAGACATTGAAAGGGGAACACTAGAAAAGACCACCCAAAGGCTGAGCAATGTCATTGCCGCCGGTGAGCGTGGCGCTAAATTAACCGCTCAATTGTTGTCGTTTTCGCGTCGTCAGCGCTTGGTGCCGGTCGTTATTAATTTGAACGATGTCATCAGAGACATGGGCAGCCTGATCGCCAGGGCAATGGGTGCAAACAATTCAATCCGCTATGACCTGAACCCAAAGCTCAGTAACGCGATGGGTGACCCCACGCAAACTGAAATGATCATTCTCAACTTGGCCATTAACGCACGCGATGCAATGTCATCGGGCGGGACGATAACCTTTTCCACCTCCAACCTGACTGTTGATCAGCCGCCCATCCGCCCCGAAGACCCGGACATGGGTGATTATTCTGTTTTGTCTATCAGCGATACCGGCAGCGGCATGACCGAGGATACGTTGTTCAAGGCGTTTGAACCCTTTTTCACCACTAAAGACGTCGGTAAGGGCTCGGGCTTGGGCCTGGCCCAAGTGTTTGGGTTCGCCAAGCAGTCAGGTGGCGGCGTTAACATCGAATCAAAGGTGGGTGTAGGAACCTGCGTCAGGGTCTACTTGCCCAGCGTGAATCAATCTACCCATAAGCAAACGGCCATCGACCCTGCACCTCCCACCACGCTCAACCATGCAGGCAAAACTGTACTATTGGTAGATGATGACGCAACCGTTAGAGCGGTCACCCTACAGATGCTTGAGTCTCTGGGTTACAAAGTCAAAGAGGCTTCAGACGGCATTCAAGCCCTGGAAATGATTGACTCAACCATTGCCGTGGTCGTGACTGACTACGCCATGCCCGACATGACCGGTGGCGAATTGGCATCGACCATTCGCCAGTCTCACCCCGACCTGCCCATCGTCTTCGTCACCGGCTATGCCGATATTGATGTATTGGGCCTGCAAACGGCCTTCGTTATCCAAAAGCCCTTCGATGAAAAAATGCTTCAAGAACGGCTGATAATGGCGATGAGTCATCAAGGCAACTAGCTGCTGGTTAACGCCCAACTTTCACCCATAAAAAAACCCGCGCTTCTTACGAAGGCGGGTTTTTTTGGTCTAGCGACCTTAGTGCGCGTAAGTCAGTAGCAACTCACTCGGCACTTTAAAGTCCAGTGACATCATGACGCTCAGGGCGGTGATGGTGAAGATCGAGAACACGAACAGCTTACGTGCCCACACTTTGTCGTCGACAGCTTTGTAGCCCGTCCACGCCATGTACAGCCAGTACATACCCATCGCAGCAGCCACGGCCATGTAGCTCATACCGGCATAACCGCCAAGAGTGAGCATCAGGGTCGCGATCAAGAACGCGAGGATATAGAGCAGGATGTGCTTCTTGGCGACCTTGATCCCGCGCTTCACTGGCAACACCGGAATCGACGCAGCCAGGTAATCGTTGAAGCGGAAGATCGCGATAGCGTAGGAGTGCGGCATCTGCCACAGGCTGAACATCACCAGCAAGGTCAGTGCGGCCATGTCGAAGTGATTACTCACTGCAACGTAACCAATAACCGGCGGCATTGCACCCGACAGACTGCCGATAAGCGTGCCGTGAACCGACTTACGCTTAAAGTACAGGCTGTACAGAACCACGTAGATCACGAAACCAATCGCGGCAAACAGAGCCGCCAACGGGTTGGCCACGCGATACAGCAGTACAAGCCCTGCAACCCCCAGCAAGGTGGCGTAAATCAACGCCACCTTGAGGGAAACCAAGCCTTGAACCAGTACGCGGTTCTTGGTGCGATCCATTTTGATGTCAATGTCGCGGTCGATGCAGTTGTTAAACACGCACCCGGACGCAACCACCAAGGAGGTGCCAATCACCGCAGCCAAGAACAGGGCAAGGTCAAAATGCCCCTTCGAGGCCAGGAAGAACCCGCCTGCCACAGAAAGCACGTTACCGAAAATGATCCCCGGTTTGGTGATTTGGATAAAGTGCTTAAAGGACATCGGGTTTACCTCACTTCGCCATCATTTCAGCGTGGATGCTGAACATAATCCACAGGGACAAGCCCACCAGCAGAACAATAACCAGCGCCGAGAAGATCAGCGCTACAACGCTATTGCGTTGCTCTGGGGAACGGTCCATGTGCAGGAAGTACACCAGGTGAACAACCACCTGGATAACTGCGGTCAACAGCACGATCGCCAGAGTGGTCGACTTGGCCAGGATCGGGTTCATCACCAGCCAAAACGGAATTGCAGTCAGGATCACCGACAAGATGAAGCCAGTTGCGTAGGACTTCACGCTGCCGTGGTTCGCGCCGTCAGAATGTGCGTTAGCCATTTACAGAGTCCCCATCAGGTAAACAACGGTGAATACGCAGATCCACACCACGTCCAAGAAGTGCCAGAACAAGCTCAGGCAGCTCAGACGCGTTTTGTTGGTCGAGCTCAGGCCGTTACTTTGAACCTGATACATCATGATCCCCATCCAGATCAGACCACAGGTCACGTGCAGACCGTGGGTGCCGACTAGGGTGAAGAACGCGGACAAAAAGCCGCTACGGTGTGGACCGTAACCTTCAGAAATCAACAGGTGGAACTCGTTGATTTCCATACCGATAAAGCCAGCGCCCAGCAGGAAGGTCACAGCCAACCAGCCCAACACGCCGCTTTTATTGCCTTTATAGAACGCGAGCATGGCAAAGCCATACGTGATCGAACTGAACAACAGCAGTGCGGTTTCACCCAGCACGTAAGGCAGTTCGAAAATATCGTGGCCCGACGGGCCACCCGCTACGTTACCCACCAGTACTGCGTATACCGCGAAGAGCGATGCAAAGATGATGCAGTCGGTCATCAGGTAGAGCCAGAAACCGAATACGGTAGTCTCGCCCGCGTCGTGATGGTGGTCATCGTGCCCATGGTCATGGCCATGGGCGTGTCCAGCATTGGTCGCTATATTCGACATGGTTTATGCCTGTCCCAACTTGGTTTCAACACGGTCAGCCGGTATTACTTTGGCGGCCAACAGACGCTTGTGCTGCTCGGCTTCGATGCGCTCGATGGTTTCCACCGGCACCATGTAGCCTTGGTCGTCACGGGCAGCGTGTATAACGAAGTACACAACAGTGCCAACCAGACTGGCGATAGCCAACCACCAGATGTGCCAGATCATTGCGAAACCGAAAACGGTCAGCAGTGCGCCCATTACCACACCGGTCGCGGTGTTGTTAGGCATGTGGATCGGCTCGTACTTGGCAGGCGCTTTATACGCAGTTCCGTCTTCTTTTGCTTCGGTGAACGGGTCAATGCCTTTCACGGTTGGCAATACAGCGAAGTTGTAGAACGGTGGTGGCGACGAAGTCGACCATTCAAGGGTGTGCGCATTCCATGGATCGCCGAAGTCGCAACGATTTTCTGGCTTGTTACGGTCACGAACCGATACGTACAGCTGGATCAACTGGCAAGCAATACCCACAGCAATCAGTGCAGCACCGACCGCAGCAACGTACAGGTAAGGCACCCACTCAGGGTTGGTTGTGGCGTTCAGACGACGAGTCATGCCCATGAAGCCCAGTGCGTAGAGCGGCATGAAGGCGATGAAGAAGCCGATGATCCAGAACCAGAATGCAGCCTTGCCCCACTTCTCGTTCAGTTTGAAGCCGAACGCTTTCGGGAAGTAGAAGGCGAAACCAGCGATGTAGCCGAAGACTGCGCCACCGATGATTACGTTGTGGAAGTGAGCAATTACAAACAAGCTGTTGTGCAGTACGAAGTCAGCACCCGGGATGGCCAACAGTACGCCGGTCATACCGCCGATGGCGAAAGTCACCATGAAGCCCAGTGTCCACATCACCTGGCTGGTGAACTGCAGACGGCCGCGGTAAATGGTGAATAGCCAGTTAAATAGCTTCACCCCCGTCGGGATGGAAATCAGCATCGTCGCCAGACCGAAGAAGGCGTTAACGCTTGCACCCGAACCCATGGTGAAGAAGTGGTGCAGCCAAACCATGAAGCCCAGTACCGAGATCGCGCCGGAGGCGTAGACCATCGAGTGGTGACCGAACAGACGCTTGCCAGTGAAGGTCGAGATAACTTCAGAGAAGATCCCGAACGCCGGCAGAATGAGGATGTACACCTCAGGGTGACCCCACGCCCAGAACAGGTTCACGTACATCATTGGATTGCCACCAAGTTCGTTGGTGAAAATGTGGAAATCCAAGTAACGGTCAAGGGTCAGCAGAGCCAAGGTAGCGGTCAGGATCGGGAACGAAGCCACGATCAGAACGTTTGCCCAGGTGCAGGTCCAAGTGAAGATAGGCATGTCCATCAGTTTCATGCCTGGAGTACGCATTTTCAGCACGGTTGCCAGGAAGTTAACCCCGGTTAACGTCGTACCTAGCCCTGATAGCTGTAGCGCCCAGATGTAGTAGTCCACACCCACGCCCGGACTGTACTGCAAGCCCGACAGCGGCGGATAGGCAACCCAACCCGTTTTAGCGAATTCGCCGACGCCCAGCGACAGGTTAACCAGTACCACACCGGAGACCAGCAGCCAGAAGCTCAGGGAGTTCAGGAACGGATAGGCAACGTCACGTGCGCCGATCTGCAACGGCACTGCAAGGTTCATCAGGCCGGTGAAGAATGGCATCGCCATGAAGATGATCATGATCACACCGTGAGCGGTGAAGATCTGGTCATAGTGTTCAGGCGGCAAGTAGCCAGGCGAACCCTCGGTGGCCATGGCCAACTGAGTACGCATCATGACGGCGTCGGCAAAGCCACGCAAAAGCATGACCATGGCAACGATGATGTACATCACGCCGATTTTTTTGTGGTCGACTGACGTTAGCCATTCGGTCCACAGGTAGCCCCACTTTTTGAAATACGTGATTGCAGCGACGAGCGCCAAGCCGCCGAGCAGAATCATAGCGACGGTGACCATCACTATCGGCTCGTGGAACGGTATGGCGTCCAGACTTAATTTACCTAACATCGTTTACTCCTCTGCCCCGGCAGCTGAATTCGAGGTGTTGTCCAAACTTTGGGTCCCGGACACTTCTTTCTTCTCGTGCTTCACGAACTTGCCTGGGTTCATACCTTCATACTTGTCGATGATGATCTGGAACAGGTTCGGCGTGTAGGAAGAGAAAAGCTCAACAGGGTTGTTCTCGCTTGGTTTGGTCAACGCCGCGTATTCAGCGTTATCAAGCTTTTTAGGTGACGCTTTGACTTCATTTACCCAAGCATCGAAGTCAGCTTGAGTGGTCGCGATCGCTTTGAACTTCATGCCAGTAAAGCCAGCACCGCTGTAGTTGGCCGAGATGCCATCCATTTCAGCGTTGCGGTTGGCAATCAAATGCAGCTTGGTCGTCATACCCGCCATGGCGTAGATCTGACCACCCAGGCCCGGGATGAAGAACGAGTTCATGACCGAGTCAGAGGTAATGCGGAAGTTAATAGGCGTGTTGGCTGGGAACACGATCTTGTTAACGGTAGCGATACCTTGCTCTGGGTAGATGAACACCCATTTCCAGTCCAGCGACACCACTTCAATGGTGATCGGCTTAACGTCGGACTCAAGCGGACGATACGGGTCCAGCGCGTGGGTCGACTTATAGGTAATCACGCCTAGGGCGATGATGATAAGAATTGGCACAGTCCAGATCACAACTTCGATCTTGGTGGAGTGCGACCATTTTGGAGCGTAGGTTGCGTTTTTGTTCGACGCGCGATACTTCCACGCGAAGATCAGGGTCATCAAGATGACCGGAACCACGACCAGAAGCATCAACAATGTTGCAGTGATGATCAGATTCCGCTCATCGATCCCTACCTGCCCCACCGGATCGAGCAATGTCATATTGCAGCCTCCCAGCAGCAACGTGCCGAAAAGTGGCAATAAGCCAAGGAGTCTGGGGTACCTTTTTTTAGTCATCTCACGACCTCTAAAACAGCTTGCACAATGCAGTTGGTTTTTTCGCCAACACTTCGCCCTACCAAGGGTTGGCTCTTTTCCGGGCTTGAATAATTGCCTGCTCATCACCTTCAGGTGAATACGCAATCCCGGGTTAGCAGTGATTTCTTATTCGATACGGGGTCAATCGCCTTACTACAGACAATTCCATTTGTGGCGGAACTTAGAAGGGTTGCCAGTACCTGGGAGTCGCATGTGACGCCTGTTGTGAACTGCCCAGACGACCGCCGACTACCCGCTTGGGCTCGGAAGCGAGCAGGCTGGACGTTCAGTGCAGGCGATTGTAGTTAGGAAGCTCCCTACAAACCATGTCTCATCCAGAAATAAATCTTCTCGACTCAAGTAACAATGCCTCACTATTGTTACCCATTACGGCCACACATGCCCTTTTAAAATCCATATAGCACGCCTCTGCCTCGCAGCTGATACGCCCCTTTTTGGAGCACTAATTGGGCGGAGTATACGCCCCAAACGCCCAATTAAAGAGGCGTACAGCCGATTCCCTTGAAGACGTCGAACGGCCAATTCAAAGGTCTGATCCGTAAAAAAAACGTGCTAGGGATAAATCCCTCCGAACATTATTTGTACTGATCTGTCCTACACAAAACGCCTTCTGCGACACTTTCGCCGTGACAATATGTCGCACAATTCAACTATCACTTTAGTGCGTGAATTCACGCCCTGTTGACATTTTTGCGCGGACAAAAAAAACGCCCCGCATTCTCAGGAAAAATGCGGGGCACCTCAAGTAAAACCCTAACTGTTTAGCTCTGTTTTTTGCGGTTACGGCAGATCCCCAGTGGCACTAGCACGCTGGTCAGGACAAAAGCCATCAACGCCCATTGCGCCAGTGACAGGCCGAACACGGGCGGGTAAGGCGTAGAGCAAAAGCCCTCGACTTGAAAGCCCAAAGGGAACACGGCCGCCAGCGGCAGGCCATCAACAATCGGTTGCAGCACATCTAAACCGCAGCTCACCGCCGGGTTAGCCAAGATGAATACGTGACGCCCAGCCGCGATAACGCCGCCAATAGCGCTCAGTACCACCAGCACTTCAAATACCGTGAGGCTGCGCCGTGTTGGCATCGCAGCGCCTATAAAAGAAAAAATCGCAATCAGCAGCAACGCATAGCGTTGCAGGATGCACAGCGGGCAAGGCGCCTCGCCAAGCACGATTTGCATGTACATCGCGCCACCAATCAGCGCTAAACAAATAACCCCGAGCAAGACTAAAAAACGCTTCTCGCGGCTCAGTCGTATCATTTCATCCGTCATCCTGCTTCCCTTTGCCAGGTTATTTTGGAGTTAAGCCGCAGCCACAAGGCGCGCAGTTTACACCCAGAATATCAACCTGAATGTAGGAGAACTGTGTAGGAAGCGTGTCGCAGACGGATTAATACAAGGTTAAAGCCCACATAAGACGCCTGTAGCCGTTGCCGCAGGCTGCGCCCGTAGGCGGAGCCTTTAGCAACGGCTACAGATAGCCACTTACTCCAATTCGGCTGCTGGCCCAAAGAACTCATAGCGGCTTTGTTTTTCAGGCACACCCAGCGCTTTTAAATGGCGTTTGACGGCACTCATAAAGCCTTTAGGCCCCAGGAAATACGCATCCACATCGCGCTCCTGGCCCAACCATTGCTCCAGCACCTCCTCAGTCAATAGGCCCACGTGGTCAGCGGACGGGTCTTGTTCTTCATAGCAATAGAAACTCTGAAGTTGCGGATGTTGAGCGGACAAGTCCTCGATCCAACCCCGGAAGGCCTGCGACTGTGCATTTTTGGCGCAATGAATAAAGCGAATTGGACGCTGAGTGGCCAGCGCGGCTTCCAGCATCGACAAGGTTGGAGTAATGCCAACGCCACCACTGATCAATACCAGTGGTTTTTCACTGACAGTGAGGGTGAACTCACCCGCTGGTGGGAACAAGTCCACCACGTCACCCACCTGCAGCCGGTCATGCAGATAGTTGGACACCACTCCGCCTGCTTCGCGCTTAACACTGATCCGGTAGCGACCGGTCTGCGCTAGGGCCGACAACGAATAGTTGCGACGCACCTCCTCCCCATCAATGTCGAGCTTGATGCCGATATATTGACCGGGTTCAAACTCAAGAATCGGTTGTTCATCCACCGGGCTGAAGTAGAACGAGGTTATTTCTGCAGTTTCTTCAACTTTGTCTGACAACTTAAAGGCCCGCGCTCCACGCCAGCCTCCCGGCGCAGCCGCTTTTTCGTCATAAATGGCAGCTTCAGCTCCAATTAGGATATCCGCCAATTGGTTATAGGCCGCGCCCCACGCCGCCAGCACTTGCGGGGTGGCGATGTCACTGCCCAGCACTTCCTCAATCGCACGCAACAAGCAGGTGCCGACAATCGGGTAGTGCTCCGGCAGGATTTGCAGCGCGACGTGCTTATTGATAATGCGCGCCACCAAGTCACCCAGTTGATCTAAATGATCAATGTGTCGGGCATACATCAATACGCCGTTAGCCAATGCCCGTGGCTGATCGCCGCTGGCTTGGTTGGCTTGATTGAACAACGGGCGCACCTGCGGGTACTCAGTGAGCATCATTTTGTAAAAGTGTGTCATCAACGCCTCACCACCGCTTTCAAGCAACGGCACGGTGGATTTAACAATGGCACGGTCCTGAGCAGTGAGCATAAGGTTGACTCCTAAGCAGATAGATAAGAACTAACTGTCTATTTATAGTCAGCTTTCATGCCAACATTAAAATCGTTTAAAAACAATAACTTAAAAACAATGTAGTCATAAAGACTAAAGCTGACCTATAGTCACTTCGACTACATGAGGTCAATATGACTGCAAAACTCCTGCTCACCGCCCTACTGCCCCTGGTCGCCGACCTGTCTCGCGAACTACCCGAGAGTGAGCGTTACAGACGCTTGTTGGAAGCCATGCGCGCCGTACTCCCTTGCGACGCAGCCGCCCTTCTTCGCCTTGATGGCGAATGGCTTGTACCGCTGGCCGTGGACGGTCTAAGCCTCGATACCCTAGGGCGGCGCTTCAAAGTCAGTGAGCATCCGCGCTTCGAGATACTACTCAGCAGCCCGGGCCCTACCCGATTCCCCAACAACTGTGAGCTGCCCGACCCTTATGACGGATTGGTTGACGGGCTGGCGGAGCATCTGGAAATTCACGACTGCATGGGCTGCCCATTGTTTGTCGATGAACGCCCTTGGGGCTTGCTGACCCTCGATGCTCTGGACCCAAAACGCTTCGAGCCAATTGAACTGGATGCGCTGCAAGCGTTTGCCAGCCTCGCCGCCGCCACCGTCAATGTGGCGCAGCGCATTGAGCATCTGGCGCTGCGGGTGGCCGACGAACAACAAAAAGCCGAGCTTTATCGCCAGGCTCACACCGCCCCCAATAAAGAGCTGATAGGCCAGAGTAAAGCTCATAAACACTTGCTCGAAGAAATTGCGCTGGTGGGTAATAGCGACCTGACAGTCTTGATCACCGGTGAAACCGGGGTGGGTAAAGAGCTGGTCGCGCACGCCATTCATGCCGCGTCCCGGC
>NZ_LLWH01000206.1 GCF_001411475.1 Pseudomonas endophytica
GCATGAAACTCGGCTTTGGCAAACCGTCGTGTCGATGGTGGCGTACGAGATGGGGGTTGCGCTGGTCCCTCAAACATTGGCGCTCACTTCTACCGCAGGTGTGCATTACTGCGAAATCAACGGTGACGGTGCGCGCTCCGAGATCCATGCCATTCGTCTTGCCGTAACGCCATCTGCCGCTGCGCACAGCTTTCTGCAACTGTTCAAGGCGCATCAGCCGCCCTCGTCATAAGGTTTTGATCGGCTCAACCATACGAAAACACATATCACACAATAAAATTTAATCATTATTTTTTTAAAGATTGCGCAGATAGGCTCAACCCCATTGGACCGTGAGCCATGTCGCACATAGGTTCAACTTGCCTGCGCGCTCGGACGTTGAGAGCCGCCTTTGAAAAATAATAATGAGCAGGAATCAACTATGAATGCCGCCCAGGAAGTTGCTGCGCATAAACGAGCCCGCAAAGCGGGTGTGGCTTCGTTCATTGGAACAACGATTGAATGGTATGACTTCTATGCCTATGGCATCGCAGCTGCCCTGGTGTTTGGTAAGGTCTTTTTCCCGGCGGATCTAGACCCCGGCACCGCAACGTTACTGTCCTTTCTGACACTGTGGGCCGGGTTCATCGCTCGGCCAATCGGCGGCATCATTTTCGGCCACTTAGGCGACAAAATCGGGCGTAAAACCACGTTGGTTATCACCCTGGTCATGATGGGCGTGGCCACCACCTGTATCGGCCTACTGCCCTCCTACCTGCAAATCGGCGTCTGGGCGCCCATCTCATTAGTGGTGCTGCGCGTCATCCAAGGCATTGCCGTAGGTGGCGAATGGGGCGGCGCGATTTTGATCGCCAGCGAAAACGCTCCCAAAGGTAAAGGCATTATGTACGCGGCTTTTGCCCAGCAAGGCTCCCCGGCTGGCAACTTACTGGCAACGCTGGTGTTCTTTGGCCTAAGCGCTCTGCCGGTTTCAGATTTCATGCTCTGGGGCTGGCGTATCCCGTTTCTGCTCTCTGCGGCACTGGTGATTGTTGGCATGGTGATTCGTCTGAAACTCGAAGAGTCAGACGACATGCAGCGCCTGATGAAGCAGAAGAAAACCGTCAAACTGCCGATTCTCGAGGTCCTGCGCAACCATTGGCAGATCGTCCTGCTGGGCGCGGGCGTATTACCGATCATTCACGTCACCTACTTCAAAAGCACCTTTGCTCTGTCATGGGCAACCAAAGAGTTGGGCTATGCCCAAAGCACCTTTTTGAGCGTGATCATTGCGTCGCTGGTTGTGCAGTTCATTGCCCAACCTTTCGGTGCCTTGCTAGTGTCCAAAATCGACATGCGCAAGGCCGTCGCGCTAATGGTGATCCCGGAACTGATCCTGATGCCCGCGATGTTTTTTGCGGTGGAAACCAAAGTCTATTGGATCGCCGTGGTCGGCATGTGTTTGGCGACCATTCCGCACTCGATGTTTTACGGCGCAGTGGGCGGCATTCTGGCCCGCGCATTCCCGACCAAAGTGCGCTATAGCGGCTTATCCATTTCGTACCAGCTCTGCTCATTGCTGGTGGGCGGCGCGACTCCGGTTCTGGCGCAGGGTCTGCTCAACTCCACAGGCAGCATCGTGGGTGTGGCCATCGCCTCGGGGCTTTATGCGCTGGTATCGCTGGTGTGCATGCTGCTCTTGCTCAAACGTATTGGCCACACAGCCTCAGAGCTGTCGACTGCGGAGCAAGCCGATGCCGACGAACTCGCCAACGACAGCCTGAACCCCCCTGACCAATCGCCATCCACGGGTCAGTCTGCGCGGGCCGCACAGCCTAAATGGGTTTCCCCGGCGTAAGTCCAGCGGGAGGTATGGCTAAACCCCTCTCCCGACATAGTATCGGTGCAGGGTTTTGGCTCGATCACCAAGGTGAACGCCTTGCCTTGGTCAGTGCCGCTGTAGCGCGTGCTTTGGCCCGATATCACTTGATCGGCGTGCAGCGGCTTACCTTGTAAATGGTCGGGAGTAATCAGCGCCAACGTTGCGCCATTAACCTTAATGGTCCAGAACGGCTCATTACCGCGGGCGATAAACTGCTGCGTTGGCGCGGCGGCTTGGGGCTGCGTGCTGGTCGTAGAAAGCGGATGCTGGCTACACGCTGTCGTCGTCAGCACCAGCATGGCGGCGGCGAGCGGGGTCAATACTTCCTTTCTCATAACGTTATTCCTTGATGTGGGCCATTCGACAACATAGCAAACCAACGTGCACCCTGCCCTGTCGGTTTAGCGCTAAATAACCCGGTAGTCATTGTGCTGAATCACCCCAAGATGCTCGCCCTCGACCAAGTGAATGTAACGCCCGCCTACCTGGTCAATCGGTAGGCAATCATCGACATCCAATAACGCGTCAGTGTGAGCTTTTTCCCAGTGCGCCAGCATATGGCGCCTGGCTTTGGCTTTGGCTTGGTTCTTATTCTGAGCCACCACCAGTAGGTAGTGATGCGCCTCACCGAACACCTGCGGTTCATAGCCACCCAAGTTGATGAAATACAAACGTGGCTCTCCTGCAAGGGGCGCCAACGGACTCAACTCAACTTTCCAGTGCTCGACGCCGTCAACGCGCATCCATGCGTCGATGTGCAACCCTACCGGGCTGCCAAACCAATCTTGGCGCAGTTGCGCATAGGTAGCCTCCAAGCTGTCGGCGATGGCAAACACCACGTCATGGACTTCAATTTTGGCTCTGGGATGTTTGCCTCCCAGCATGACAACAAACAGCATTTCACGACTCCAGAGGCGCATGACCAAGCGGCTATGGTACTGGCTTCGCGGTGCTGGCGGCGAGCTTGAAGGTTTGCTCGGTAAAGCGCAGAGCTGGGAGTGGATGGCCTGACGTAGCCTCGCGGTACTCGTCAACGGCTACAAGAGGGTCTGACCCAAGACAATCTAATCTTTGACCGCCCAAGCTTGTTGCAACGGTGCTAGGTCGATCCAAATGTCGAGGTCAAAATCTTTGTCAATAAAGCCTTCTGCCAATACGCGGACGAATTCATTTCACGGCCAAAAGCCGCTCAGATACGAGGGGAAATAGAGAGGGCGACGCTCAGCCTAGGTTCGGCATCAGCCGATCTGGCGCGAGGTCGTTAAGGAAGGTGGTCTAACTGATGAGCAGACAAAGACGGTTTATTTCTTACCCGCCGTTCTGAACAAAGGCAGAGCCAAAAACAACAGCCCACCGCCCAGAAGCGTGGTGCCAAAACTGGCATGCCCTGCAACGACCATCCCCAAACCCGCGACAACCCCTGCAAGGCCAACGATACGAATATTTTTATCCGGTGATTTCAGTTCCATGCTGTCAGTACTCCATTAGCGGTTGCGACAAGACTAGCAAAACATAACGTACTGAGAGCTGGAACTCGAGTTTTAAAGTGAGCCAAACGAGAATCATGCCGATTCAGGATTTCTCTGATAAAGCCAGTTAAGCAAGAGACTTTATAAATTTAGCCGTGAGTGGCCCTTAGCCCTAAAAGATAGCTAGGTCAGAGCAGCCGCACTGTGAGAATCTTGCCAGCCCTGCTGTAAACGTCTTGCGGAGAGTTTCCCGTTGATTTCTATAAATGATTGGCTGAGCTTCACTTTTATCGCCATGCTCGTCACCCTCACGCCAGGGCCTGCGGTCATCATGGCGTTGTCCAACTCTATCAGCCACGGCCCGTGGCGAGCGATGATCGGTTCTCTCGGAAACGCACTCGGGCTATTGATTATTGCCTCCGCAACCAGTGCTGGCCTCGGCGCCCTGCTGATCGCTTCGGCCACGGCGTTCTTGGTGCTGAAGGTTGCAGGCGCCAGTTATTTGATTTACTTGGGTGTAAAACAGTGGCGCAGTCGCAATCACGCCTTTGACAACGTCAAGGCCAGCACCTCGGAAAGCTTGTCAGGCTGGCGCCTGTTCACTAAGGGCTTTTCGGTAGCCATTACCAACCCCAAGGCGATTCTTTTCTTCGCCGCCTTCCTGCCTCAGTTCATCAAGGGCGGTGACTCCAGCATGACCTACTTGGCCGTGCTGATTACGACCTTTGCAGGCTGCGCCATTGCCGCGCATTTGTTTTATGCGCTGCTCGCACAAACACTTAAAGGCTACCTCTCTTCGCCCGCACGGGCTAAAGCCTTGAACCGTTTGTTTGGCGCTTCGTTTATGGGCTTGGGCGTAAGCCTTCTGACTATTCGCGGCAAAGTTGCCTAACCCGCACGCAAACAGGGCTGGAGCTGGTCTTTAGCTCCAGCCCTCAAGCCGCATCGTCGCCCGCACCAGCCGCTGCTCCTCGTTTTCAATCTCCTTAAGGCTTTCGCTGATGCTCTGGATATGAGCAACGGCCGCCTTGCGTGCCTGATCGGGCAAGCGGCCTGTCACGGCGTGATAAAGCCTGGCATGTTGACGGTCGATTTGGCGTTTGTGCGGTTCGCGGTGGTAGAGATTGTTGACCGAAGCAAACACCGTATTCAGTAGCAGATCGGTCAGTGACCGCAGGGTCTGCACTAAGACCGGGTTGTGTGAAGCCTCACAAATGGCTAGGTGAAAAGCATGGTCCAGACGCGCATGCTCGCACGCATCGAGGGGTCGGTTGTGACCCTCCAGCAACGCTTGATAGCTACGGGTGATCAACACGAAATCAGCCTCGGTTCCACGTATGGCGGCCAATCGCGCAGACTCGCCTTCGAGCAAGCTGCGAACTTCGAACAGGTCATAGAGTGTGCGTGGCTGAGAGCTAAACAAGTGCAGCAGCGGTGAGGCATTGGCCCCGCCTGAAAGGTCGGCCACGAAAGAGCCCTTACCCTGCTCGGTGCTGATGATGCCGCGAGCGCGAAGCAGTTTCAGACCTTCTCGAAGGGCGGTACGGGAAACGCCCAGCTTTTCGGTCAGACGCCGTTCTGAGGGCAGCAATTGCCCCGTTTTAAGTACGCCGTCAACAATCAAGCGCTCGATGCGCTCACTCACCACATCGGCAACTTGTGGCTGACGGGCCGACTGAGTTCTTTCCATAAACTCTCCAACAGGTATGACCAGTTTGGCCGGATCACTCTTGACGACGTCCAAACCCACATAACGGCTTGTTTAGTCTGTTGTTTTTATCAATAGCGTTAGAGCTGGGTCGTAGAAACTGGTTCGACCAGTCCAGCAACGTATGGACAGTAAGTCGCCTCGCACCAATGATGCAAGCCAGTACTACCCGCAACGAACCTCTAATAAAAACAAACGAGTGTCGTCCAGCGACTATGAACATCCTCTATGACGAAAGCGTCGACGGGGTTTTGCCCGACGTCGACAAAAGCGCGCTGTTATTGGCCCTGCAAACGCAGTTGCCCGACTTGAAAATCCTGCATGAGCCTGAGGAATTGAAACCCTACGAGTGCGACGGTCTGTCGGCGTACCGCACTACACCTCTGCTGGTGGTCTTGCCAGAGCATCTCGATCAAGTTCAGACCGTGCTCAAGCTTTGCCATGAACGTAAAGTGCCGGTGGTTGCACGCGGCGCGGGCACAGGGCTGTCCGGTGGCGCTTTGCCGCTGGCAAAAGGGTTGCTGTTGGTGATGGCGCGTTTCAACCAGATCCTGCACATTGATCCAGCTGCCCGTACGGCGCGGGTTCAGCCAGGCGTTCGCAACTTGGCGATCTCCCAAGCCGCGGCGCCCTACGGCCTGTATTACGCGCCAGACCCCTCTTCGCAGATCGCCTGTTCGATTGGTGGCAATGTCGCTGAAAACGCCGGGGGCGTGCATTGCCTGAAATACGGGCTGACCGTGCACAACGTGTTGCAGGTCGATGTCCTCACGGTCGAAGGCCAATACCTGACCTTGGGCTCCCAAGCCCTCGACGCGCCGGGGCTGGACTTGTTGGCGCTGTTTACAGGCTCCGAGGGCATGCTGGGGGTGATTACCGAAGTCACGGTCAAGCTGTTGCCCAAGCCGCAAACCGCCAAAGTGCTACTGGCCGCATTTGACTCGGTTGAAAAAGCCGGACGCGCAGTCGGTGACATCATCGCGGCGGGGATTATTCCGGGCGGCTTGGAAATGATGGACAACCTGGCGATCCGAGCCGCCGAGGACTTTATTCACGCCGGTTATCCGATCAAAGCGCAGGCCATTTTGCTCTGCGAGCTCGATGGCGTAGAAGCCGATGTTCACGATGATTGCGAGCGTGTACAGCACGTACTGGCACTGGCCGGGGCAACCGAAGTGCGCCAAGCCCAAGATGAAGCTGAGCGGGTGCGATTCTGGGCCGGACGCAAGAATGCGTTCCCGGCGGTGGGCCGTCTCTCACCGGACTATTACTGCATGGATGGCACTATCCCGCGTCGAGAACTGCCCGGCGTGCTGCGCGCGATTGCGGCACTGTCAGCCGACTACAACTTGCGAGTGGCGAACGTTTTCCATGCCGGTGACGGCAATATGCACCCGCTGATTTTGTTCGATGCCAACCAACCGGGCGAGCTTGAGCGCGCCGAAGCACTGGGCGGTAAGATTCTTGAATTGTGCGTCAACGTCGGCGGCAGCATTACCGGCGAACATGGCGTGGGCCGCGAAAAAATCAACCAAATGTGCGCGCAATTCAACAGCGATGAGTTGACGCTGTTTCATGCAGTCAAAGCCGCGTTCGACCCTAGCGGGCTGCTCAACCCCGGCAAGAACATTCCGACCCTGCACCGCTGCGCCGAATTTGGTGCCATGCATGTTCATAGGGGTCAGTTGCCCTTCCCTGAGCTGGAGCGTTTTTGATGCGCACTGAGTCTGATTTAGATCACAGCGCCGCGCTGGTAGAGCAGGTCAATCAAGCCCTGCGCGACGCTGCACCACTGCGCATTCAAGGCGCCAACAGCAAAGCCTTTCTGGGCCGTCCGACAACCGGGGCTGTGCTCGATACCCGCCGCCATCGAGGTATCGTCAGCTACGACCCGACCGAATTGGTGATTACCGCGCGCTGCGGCACGCCATTGTCCGAACTGAGCACCGCCTTGGACGCGGCACAACAAATGTTGCCATGCGAGCCTCCTTCTTTCGGCGCCGACGCGACGGTGGGCGGGATGGTAGCTAGCGGGTTGTCAGGGCCGCGCCGCCCTTGGGCGGGCTCGGTTCGCGACTACGTGCTGGGCACCCGCGTGATCACCGGCCACGGCAAGCTTTTACGCTTTGGCGGCGAAGTGATGAAAAACGTCGCCGGCTACGACCTATCGCGCTTGATGGCTGCCAGTTATGGCTCGCTGGGGGTGATCACCGAGGTCTCGCTAAAAGTCCTGCCCAAACCGCGTCAAACGTTAAGCATCAGCCTAGAGATTGATGCCGATCGGGCCCTGCAGCGCCTTGCCCTTTGGGGCCAACAGCCACTGCCCATCAGCGCCGCGTGCCATGACGGGCAACGCCTGCACCTGCGGCTTGAGGGTGGAGAAGGCTCGGTAGCTGCCGCCCATGATCGACTGGGAGGCGAGTGGTTGGACCCCGTGTACTGGACCGATCTTAATCAACAGCGCTTAGGTTTCTTTGCTGGAGAACAGCCGCTTTGGCGCCTGTCTTTGCCCAACAACATCGCGCCGCTAGCTCTGCCGGGCCAGCAACTATTGGACTGGGGTGGCGCTCAACGCTGGCTCAAATCCGATGCCGACGCAGCTTATATCCGTCACGTCGTGGCAGCGCTGGGCGGGCACGTGACGTGCTATACCCCCGGCCTGACTGACAGCCCATTTCAACCGTTGCCAGCCGCCCTGCTGCACTACCACCGTAACCTCAAGCAACAACTGGATCCCAAAGGTATTTTTAACCCCGGCCGTCTGTACACGGAGCTTTGAGCTATGCAAACCACGCTGAGCGAGCAGGCCCGCCAACTGCCGCGCGCCGAAGAAGCCGAACGTATTCTGCGCGCCTGTGTGCACTGCGGTTTTTGCAATGCCACCTGCCCGACTTATCAATTGCTGGGCGATGAGTTGGAGGGTCCGCGAGGCCGGATTTACCTGATCAAGCAGGTACTCGAAGGCAACCAGGTGACCCAGAAAACCCAGCAACATTTGGACCGCTGCCTGTCTTGCCGCAATTGCGAAACCACCTGCCCGTCCGGGGTTGATTACCACAACCTGCTCGACATCGGCCGAGCGGTGGTGGATGCGGCAGTGGCACGCCCCCTTGGCCAGCGTTTGGTGCGTGAAGGTTTACGCGCCGTCGTCGCTAAACCCAGCCTGTTTAAAAGCTTGATGAGCAGCGGGCACCTATTTCGCGCCGTATTACCACAGCGCTTGCAGACTAAATTGCCGCACCCCGCTGCGCCCGCCAAAGCCCGCCCGACCCGCCACCATGCCCGTCAGGTACTGATGCTTGAAGGCTGCGTCCAACCTAGCTTGTCGCCCAACACCAATGCGGCCACGGCGCGGGTTCTGGATCGGTTGGGGATCGGCGTGATGCCCAGCCGCGAAGCCGGTTGTTGCGGTGCCGTGGATTATCACCTCGACGCCCAAGCCGCGGGTTTAGACCGCGCCCGCCGCAACATTGACGCGTGGTGGCCGAGCATTGAGCAAGGGGTTGAAGCCATTGTGCAAACCGCCAGTGGCTGCGGTGCCTTTATCAAAGAATACGGGCACTTGCTGAGCACCGACCCAAGCTATGCCGATAAGGCTAAAAAGGTCAGCGCACTGGCCAAGGACTTGGTTGAAGTGTTGCGTGACGAGCCACTGGAAATGCTCGCGATCCACGGCGCACAACGACTGGCCTTCCACTGCCCCTGCACGTTGCAGCACGCGCAAAAACTTGGCGGTGCAGTGGAGTCAGTCCTCGCCCGGCTGGGCTTTAACCTCACGGCCGTGCCTGACGGCCATCTGTGCTGTGGCTCGGCAGGCACGTATTCAATCACCCAACCCGAGCTGTCTCAGCAATTGCGTGATAAGCGCTTAAACGCGCTGGAGAGCGGGCAACCGGATGTCATCATCACTGCCAATGTCGGCTGTCAATCTCACCTTAACGGTGCTGGGCGAACCCCGGTGCGCCATTGGATCGAACTGGTTGAGGCCGCCTTGCCGTAATCTATTAGGTTGAACGTAGTACCCCTCTATTACCCACCCCCCTGCGATTAGTCTCATGATCAATTGGAATGTGCTTATAACAAGAACCGAAAATTCCGAAGCAGGGACTGCCAATGGCAAAGTTTATTCATTCCATGATCCGTGTCGGTGACCTAGAGAAATCCATCGCTTTTTATCAGCAAGCGTTCGGGCTGGTTGAGTCTCATCGACTGGATTTTGATGATTTCTCACTGGTGTACCTGAGAGATATCGAGAGTGGTGCTGAAATAGAGCTCACTTGGAACAAGGGCCAGCTTGAGTACACCCACGGCACGGGCTACGGGCATGCGGCTTTCGTAGTCGATGATCTCGATCAACAGTTCCAGCGTTTGGCTGACTTACAGTGGTCACCCGCCCCTATCAAGGAATTCAAGAGAGACGGTGAGTTGCTCGCACGGTTCTTTTTTATTCAAGACCCTGACGGTTACAAGATCGAAGTGTTGCAACGTGCAGGTCACTATCGCTAATGAGGCTTGTTGCTTGAAACGCGCGTCTGGCGCAACGGATCTTCTGCTGTAAGGCCCCGCCCGCCCGTCCGCGACCGCTGATTTGCCTGTGTCACTGTTACTCCTATAAAAATAACAAGGAGACATTTCATGCAAGAGCTAAAGGTCAATCGTCGCCGTTTTCTGCAAGGAAGTGGCGGCCTGCTGTTAGGCACCCTCATGTTCGGCTCCGGCCCCATCGCGCTGTTAGCGCCTAGCCGCTCTTGGGCCATGGAAATGAACACGCTGCCCAGCGATGTCGCTTCGCAGTTACTGCTCGTGGTGCGCCGTATCTACCCCCATGACCGTATGGAAGACGCCGTTTACGCCTTTAGCGTAAAAGCGTTGGATGAGCGCGCGTCAGCCGCCCCCTCAGTGTTACCTCAACTTGAAAAAGGCTTGGCTGAGCTGGACGCAATGGCGGGCGGCAAATGGTCGAGCCTTGATGAAAACCAGCAAGTGGCCCTGCTCGAAAAAATCCAGCACAGCGACTTTTTCAAGCAGGTACGTGGCACTGCGGTCAATTCGCTGTACAGCAATGAACTGGCCTATGAACACTTCGGCTACGAGGGCGCCTCTTTCCCCAAAGGCGGTTATTTGATGCGCGGTTTCAATGACCTTGAGTGGCTGCCCGCCGCCCCCGCCGATGCCAGCCCCAGTGCGTTTTGAGGAGCAGAGAACATGACGACTTACAGTTTTGACGACGATTCGGTTGTAATCATCATTGGCTCCGGCGCAGGAGGCGGCACGCTGGCTAACGAGTTGTGCCAAAAAGGCATTCCAGTGGTGCTGCTGGAGGCTGGAGAGCGGCAATCACCGGCTACGTTTATCAACGATGAGTGGCCTTCATTTGCGCAGTTGTCTTGGGGCGATACCCGTACCACGTCAGGCACTTGGCAGATTGCCAAAGACTTTCCCAATTTGCCCGCTTGGATCTGCAAAACCGTGGGCGGAACAACGACTCACTGGGCGGGGGCCAGTATTCGCCTTCAAGACCACGAGTTTCGCGCGCGCCAAATGTACGGCGAGGTCAAGGGCGCCAATCTACTGGACTGGCCTTTGACCCTGGCCGAGCTGGAGCCCTATTACGCGCTTGCCGAAAACAAAATGGGTGTCACCCGGACCAACGATATTCCGGGGTTGGCGGGTAACAACAACTTTCAGGTGATGTACAACGGCGCCAAAAAGCTCGGTTACAAAGAGTGCTCGACCGGGCACATGGCGATCAATAGCCGTGGCCGTGATGGGCGTGCGCAATGCATGCAGCTCGGGTTCTGTTTTCAGGGCTGCAAGATGGGCGCAAAGTGGTCGACGCTGTATACCGAGATCCCCGCTGCCGAAGCCACCGGCAAGCTGGATTTGCGCACGCAGGCCCATGCAGTGCGCATCGAACATGACGCCAAAGGCCGCGCCAATGCGGTGGTCTATGCCGATGCCAAGGGCCAGTTGCATCGACAACAAGGCCGTATCGTTGCGATTGCTGGCAATGCGATTGAAACCCCACGGTTACTGCTCAACTCTTCCAGTTCGATGTTTCCACACGGCTTGGGCAATGGCGCGGGGATGGTTGGTAAGCACTACATGCGCCACACCACCGGCTCGGTTTTCGCAGAGTTCAACGACCCGGTGCACTTCTACCGTGGAACCATCATGGCGGGGCTTATCAGCGACGAGTCGCGATTGGACCCTGATCGCGGTTTTGTCGGCGGCTATGAGATGGAAACGATCTCCCTCGGACCTTCATTCATGGCGGCTTTTTTCAACCCCGGTGCGTGGGGTCGGGACTTTACCCGGGTGATGGACAATTACACGCACTTAGCCGGCATGTGGCTGGTGGGTGAAGACATGCCCCGCGAGACCAACCGCATCACCTTAAGTGACACCAAAGATCATTTGGGTATCCCTGTGGCCAACGTGCATTACGACGATCACCCCAACGACCTGGCCATGCGCGAGCATGCTTTTAAACAAGGCAGCGCGGTATACGAGGCCGTGGGCGCGCTGAAAACGCACCGCGTGCCGCCCTACCCGTCAACCCACAACTTGGGCACCTGCCGCATGAGCCTTAAAGAGGCGGATGGCGTGTGCAACAAGCACGGTCAAAGCCATGAGGTGCCCAATTTGTTTATCTCGGATGGAAGTCAGTTCACCACCAGCGCGGCTGAAAACCCAACGTTGACGATTGTCAGCCTGGCGATTAGGCAAGCGGATTTTATTGAGCAAGCGCTTAAGACCAAGGCAGCTTAATAGCGATCTGAAGTTTCCCTTTCACTGAGAAATGCTGTGGTCGCCAGCTCCTACAACCCCTGAAAAAACCGAGCTGCTGTAGGCTGCGATCTTGTGATCTTCAAATGCAAAAGATCGCAGCCTTCGGCAGCTCCTACAGTGGAAGGTGGCTATACAAGTCGCCCATGACCTGCAATAGACGATCATCCCTACCTGCGGCAGCAATCACTTGTAACCCTACTGGTAGACCCTTCACCTGCCCCACCGGCAAGCTGATTGCCGGCAGGCCGGTCAGGTTCCAGGCACTGGTGTAGCTCAGCACAGCGGCGCGTACGTCGATGTTCTGCTCGCCCACCCGAACCTCGCGTGCATCAACCACAGGCGCGGTGATCGGTACGGTCGGCGACACCAGAAAATCATAGCGCTCGAACAACTGCGCCATGTGCGCGTGGTACTGCTGCTGAGCGGCCTGGGCACGAATGTATTGCCAACCCCGTACCTCTTGCGACAATTCGAGGCGCTCGCGAACCTCAGCCTCAAACAATTGCGCAGCCTGCTGCATTCGCTCGGCATGCACATCGTACGCTTCGGCACGTTGCAGCATCAGTAAGGTGTCTTTCATCCCAGCGGCTTGAGAGGCCAAGTCTTCAACCTCTTGCAAAGCATTGCCAAACAGCTGTTGCGCGGCCTGGTAAAACTGTTGCTCCACCTGTGCATCAACCGGGCCGAAACTGCCAGAGGTGATCCAACCTACCCGCAGCGGTCGAGGCTCAGGGGCCGCAGGCGCGCAAACCCGACCCGACAACACTTCAAACAGAAGCCGCGCTCCCTCAATACAATTAGCAATAGGCCCAACATGGTCAAGGCTGGACGACAACGGGAACACGCCATCCAGTGGCACGCTGCCATAAGAGGGCTTAAAACCGACAGCTCCGCACAGCCCCGATGGAATTCGGATCGAGCCGCCAGTGTCGGTGCCCAACGCCAGTGGCACGATACCGCTGGCCACCGCCGCGGCGCTGCCCGCGCTGGAGCCGCCGGTCATGCAACGCGCGTCCCACGGGTTGCGTGCCGCGCCCTGCAATGAACGATCGCCAGTCGGGCCGTAGGCGAATTCATGAGTCAAGGTTTTGCCGACGATTATTGCGCCCGCTAAGCGCACACGCTGCACGCACAGGGCGTCGCGCTCTGGTTTAAACCCCTCAAAATGGGCCGAGCCATAGGTCGTGATGTAGTCGAATGTGTCGATGTTGTCTTTGACCGCCACGGGTATGCCGTGCAGCGGCCCCAAGTCTTGGCCTTGGGCCAACAATTCATCGGCCTTACAGGCTTGGGCCAGGGCAATGGGCGCATCGACTTGAACGAAAGCGTTCAGCGTCGGGTTTAGGCGCTCAATGCTGTCGAGTGCAGCTTGGGTCAGTTCGACACTGGTCACACTGCCTTCGCGAAGGCTTGCGGCCAGCGCGACGACCGATTTACCCAAGAAATAGCCCGAGTGGGTAGGTTTCATCTGGTTCATACAAACAGCTCCATCAGGCGGCAGCGGGCAAAGGAGAAGCAGTCGGACGACCGCCGGGACGCACCATCAACATAGCGCTCATGCCCAAGGCGGTGGCGACTGCGGCAGCCACGAACATCGACGAGTAGCCGTAGCGAATGGTCAGGTAGCCGGTCAGCATCGGCGCAATAAACGAAGCGGTGTTGGCAATAAAGTGCGTCATGCCGCTGTAAGCACCTACGCGGTTAGACGGTGCAGTGTCGATGACCACGGCCCAATACACCGAGTTAGGCAGCGCGTTGAGAGCGTTGGCTAAGGTCATTAGGGCAATCACGCCCCACACGGTTTGAGCTTGGGAAACCATAATGAAGCACAGTGTGGTCAACAGCAGGCAGGTCGCGGCTAACCAACTGCGAGCGACTTTCAGGTTGCCGGTACGACGCAGCAACCAATCGGAGATTTTGCCACCCAGCAGCACAGTGAAGCAGGCGCCTGTCCAAGGGATCATGCCCATGTACCACAGCGACGACAGGTTGTAATGAAACTCGTCCTGCAAGTATTTCGGGGTCCAAGTCAGCAATAGGAACGTCACGTATACAAACGAGAAATAGCCAATTGCGTTGAACAGCAGGTCTTTGTTCTTGAAAAAGTGCCAGATCGGCGCAGCGCTAGAGGTTGGGGTCGAAGCATTGGCAGCCTCGGCGCGCTCTTTGCGCAGGAACTCCAGTTCGGCCTTGGACACCCGCGGGTTTTCATCGGGCGTATTGGTGAAACGCGTCATGAAGAAAATCAACAGCGCCAAACTGACCACGCCCAAAATCACAAACATGCTGCGCCAGTCACCGGTCAGGGTTTGCAGCCCTACCGCCACCGGAGCGGTGAGCAGTGCGCCCAACGGCGTGCTGAGCAAGCCGACCGACACCACAAAACCACGCTCTTTAGGGGTTGCCCAGTTCGCCACGCTTTTGTTGATGACCGAGTAGGCTGGGCCTTCGGCAAAACCGAACATCACGCGGATGGTGGCAAAACCGGCCATGGCCGAACCGCCGAGAAATGCCAATCCGAAATCGCCCGCAAACGCTGTAGCAATCTCAAACAGTGACCAGGTTCCGCCTGCGATCAACCACACGCGTTTAGCGCCAAAGCGGTCAGCCAAAATACCGCCCACCAACGCCCCCAGAATGTAGCCGTAACCGAAGTAGCCCAAGACCTTACCCCAGTCGGCCTTATCAAAACCGTACTCGGGAAGAATGCTCGCTGAGGCATAAGCAATCGCGCCTCGGTCGATGTAATTGAGCAACGCCATGAGCATGATCAAAAAGAAAATCTGATAGCGGAATGCGGGGATAGCGGGATTGTTCATAGGGATCTGACTCTTCAAATAATGGCAGAAGTCAAAAAGTCGGCCGCGTCCGGCGTATTTTTATTGTGTGACCCAAACGTTTGGGTTGGCGAAATGTAGTGCGGAAAAAAATTCTAGTCAAACGTTTGGGTAAAATTTTTATCCGAGATAAAACAGCTCATTCGGGTAGAATTCGCGCGCTCATTACAGACAGTAGGAAACCCCTCAAACATGCCCAATCCATCTCGCCCCGCCACCCTGAAGTCCATGGCGACAGCACTTGGCGTGCATGTATCCACCGTCTCCCGGGTACTCAACGGCGACCCGGCCGGGGTTGAGCGAGCGGCATCGCCGGAGGTCGTGGAACGAATTCGTGCCTTGGCCAAAGAGCTGGATTATCGACCGAACACGCAGGCATCTAACCTTAAACTGCGCAAAAGTCAGGAGATCTGTGTGCTGATGCCGCGCATCACCGACTTAGTGATGGCGACCATTTACGACGGTATTGACAGCACCGCCGAACAGGCTGGCTATCTCACTTTTGTGTCCAACACCGACGACCAGCAACCGCGCCAGATGCAACGTGCCGAACACGCCTTACGTCGCTCGGTAGCCGGGTTGATCGTCGGCGACTCCCACGTGGGTGATACCCAACCTCTGCTCGATTTGTTAACCCGCAAACACATCCCCTACGTACTGGTCAGTCGCCAAATTGCCGGGCACGTTGCGGCGTGCAGTAATGACGAGTTGGGCGGCTGGTTGGCGGCTCAACACCTTTACCAACTTGGCTGTCGAGACGTTGCGATTTTGGCAGGCGAGCGGCACGCCTCGACCGGTGCTGATCGCACACGCGGCTTTACACGCTACTACCGTGAACAAGGCATCACCCTACGCCAGGAATGGACCGTTAACGGCCCATTTGACAGCCTGACCGGTCACCAACAAGGTGAATATCTGCTGGGTCTGACCCCACGTCCGCAAGCGTTTTTCGCCGTTAACGACTTCCTAGCCATCGGCCTGATGGGCGCCGCACGCGACAAAGGGCTCATGCCGGGCAAAGACATTGCAGTGGTCGGCTTCAACGACATACCCCTGGCCCACGAACTGATAGTGCCGTTGACCAGCGTGCGCTTACCGCTGACAGAAATGGGCCAACATGCGGTTGAGTTACTGCTCAAACGCATCAAAGGCGAGCCAGTGGCGTCGATTATATTGACTCCGCAGTTGCAGGTGCGAGCGAGTTCCTCAGTGTTGCCCTCGTAAACTTCACAACCGGATAAGCGCTGTGGTCGCTAAAGAGCGGTTGCGAAGCGACCGTAAAACCTAGCGGCTCACTTCGACAGATGCACCGCAGTGTGCGGATTTGCGGCGGCAGTAAACTACGCGAACCGGTATTAAGCCTAAGCAAGATAAAACATTGCTAGACATGCTCGCCCCCTACAGGTTGGTGTGAGTTGGTAATACCCGCGGTTCAAGGTCAGCGATTTTTGCTCATGTAATTTTCCAGAGGGTCTTTGCTGAGTACGCCCTGGGCTTCGGCTAAGGAATCAATAAACAATGAAAACAGTTCTGACTGCGTGCCGATATCGAGCTTGCTGTAAATATGTTTGCGGTGAGATTTGATGGTGTCTTCTGAGACGCTAAGGCGTTCGGCCAGGGAGCGCGTGGAGTGGCCCCTTAGAATTAACTGGGCAATTCGACACTCGCGCTCAGTCAAGATTGAGGAGCCAAAGTTATTGAGCGCCGCATGGATGCGTTGCTCCAGTTGGTTTTCGAAGCGCACGCCACGGGCATCCAGACCAGCAAAATGCTTGCCCATCACCGCCAGCACCCAAGGCGTTATGCACTTAAATTGCTGGGTGGTGGTGACGCTTAATTTTTGAGTAAACGCCAGTGAAACCGAAAGGCTCAGGCCGTTATACGACTGCCAGATGTAGTTAAGCTCGTCTTCAAGGTGGGAATGCCGGTAAAACGATTGGTAGTACTCACTGCGTTTAAAGTGATCGGGGGCCACATCGGCGAGGTCGTAACACCCCGAGCTGACGCCCTCAACGCAGGCCCCGTAAAACGGGTCAAGCACGTAATAACCGGACAAATACTGGCGCACATTACCCTGTGGTAACCAAGGGCCATCCATCTCGAACAATGCGCTGGGCATGCCGTTGTGTGGGTACTGGTACAAGGTTTTGGCTTGGATGGGCCAGATATGCCCCAACGCCTCGAACAATGTCGCAACGAACCCCGCCTGCCCGATGTTTTCGGTGACCAGAGCCATCTGTTCAAACCATTGCGTAGAAGAAAGCCGGTTATTTTCCACTTCTTTGACTCGCCGCAAGAACAAGTGATTGCCATGCCGTTTGCAACAAGCATTAGCGTGATAGTCCCACACCTTAAAAACCTTCTGAATCACCCTTTAGGGTGACGTGGTCATCCGCTGGCTGGCGTAGTTGGGTAGGTATCTGTATCTGATATTTATGCTCACATACCAGCTTAATAATATTTTATTAAAAATGGCCTGCCCCCTAGCCTTGACGTCATGCACGACCTGAATCCAACGGCCTGACGCAAGGACAGACACATGACTGACGCGATAACAACAATAGACACCTTGGTAGTGGGGGCTGGCCAAGCAGGTGTGGCCATGAGTGAACACTTGAGCAAGCAAGGCGTGCCTCACTTGGTGTTGGAACGCAGTCGTATTGCTGAACGCTGGCGCACCGGGCGTTGGGATTCGCTGGTAGCCAATGGCCCGGCCTGGCATGACCGGTTCCCAGGCTTGGCCTTCGATGACGTCCACGCCGATGGCTTCGCGCCTAAAGAGCGCGTGGCAGATTACTTTGAAGCTTACGCACGCAAATTCAATGCACCGATCCGCACCGGCGTCGATGTGCTCTCGGTGGTTCGCAATGTCGGCCGCCCTGGCTTTACCGTTACGACCAGCGAAGGCGTGATCGAAGCCCAGCGCGTGGTCGCGGCCACTGGCCCTTTTCAAAAGCCGGTAATCCCAACAATTGCGCCACAAGACAGCGCACTGCATCAGATCCACTCCGCCGACTACCGCAACCCAGCTCAACTGCCCGCTGGGGCCGTGCTAGTGGTGGGCGCAGGGTCGTCTGGGGTGCAGATCGCCGATGAGCTGCAACGCTCCGGGCGCCAAGTGTATTTGTCCGTCGGGGCGCACGACCGCCCTCCTCGCGCCTACCGCAACCGTGATTTCTGCTGGTGGCTTGGGGTGTTGGGCGAGTGGGATCAAGCGGCGATGAAACCCGGTCGCGAGCACGTGACGATTGCGGTCAGCGGTGCTCACGGTGGCAAGACGATCGACTTCCGCGAGCTAGCTCAGCAAGGCATGGTGTTGGTCGGCCTGACCCAAGCCTTTAAGGATGGGGTGGTCAGCTTCCAGCCCAACCTGCTGGACAACCTCAAGCGCGGCGATGAGAACTACTTGGCGCTGTTGGACGCTGCGGATGCTTACATCGAGCGCAATGGTTTGGACTTGCCGGTAGAGCCTGAAGCGCGCCGCGTATTCCCGGACGCCGAATGCGTGAAAAATCCGATTCTTGAGCTGGATCTTGCCAACGCCGGTATCACGTCGATTATCTGGGCCACCGGGTTTGCCGTGGACTACAGCTGGTTGCAAGTCGAGGCTTTTGACGCCGCGGGCAAGCCCCAGCATCAGCGCGGTGTGGCCAGTGAGTCGGGCATCTACTTCCTCGGTTTGCCGTGGCAGTCACGCCGTGGCTCGTCGTTTATTTGGGGCGTTTGGCACGATGCTAAATACGTGGCCGACCACATCGCTATCCAGCGTCAATACCTTGAGTACCGCGAACCCGCGCAGGTAGCGGTTACTCGCACCTCACCTGTCAGCGCCTGATCACCTTATTGTCGGAGTTTTTTTGATGCCTACTCACACCCGTATTCGTATGTTCAACACCAAAGAAACCTACCCCAACCAAAGCCTGGACAACGACCTGTGCCAAGCCGTACGCGCCGGTAATACCGTGTACGTGCGCGGCCAAGTGGGCACAGATTTCGAAGGCAACCTGATCGGCCTTGGCGACCCTCGCGCTCAAGCCGAGCAGGCCATGAAGAACGTCAAGCAACTGCTGGAAGAAGCAGGCAGCGACCTCAGCCATATCGTCAAGACCACCACCTACCTGATCGACCCGCGCTATCGCGAGCCGGTGTACCAAGAAGTCGGCAAGTGGCTGAAGGGCGTGTTCCCGATTTCTACCGGGTTGGTGGTGTCGGCGCTGGGGCAGCCACAGTGGCTGATGGAAATTGACGTGATCGCGGTTATTCCAGAGTAAGGAGGCACACAATCAGGGCCCGGTGTATTTGGCCCCTAACGTGGGACAACACTCAAAACTTCAGCCCTACACTCAGCGTCACGAAATCGCGGTCGCTGAGTGTGCTGTAACGACCACCGAAAAAGTTGGTGTATGAGAGGCTGCTTAAGTAAGTGTTTTCGTATTCGGCATCAATACCCAAACTGATGGCTTTACGCCCTTCGTCGAAAGTATTGTCCGGACCTGGCGAGTAGCCACTGACGTCATGTGACCAAGCAAGGTTGGGCTTCAGATCGAGGCTAGGCAACACTTTGTTGTAATCCCAGACCGCACGCGCACGATAGCCCCAAGCATTAGCGGTAGTGAAACCGCCATTACCCTCAGAACCAAACACTGGGTCGCGCCCGTATCGCGCCTCGGAGTGGCCTTCCAGCCCGCTCACGTGGATCACCCCAACTTCACCACTCAGAGTTAGCCGATCAGCACCCATGGCATTGTCGAAAAAATGCCTCAGCGATGTCTTAAACTGGGTGATTTCTTTGCGGCGATAGCCTTGCGAGTCGGCTCCCGGCGTCACGCTGAGGGGTGACGCCTCGGCCAGACCTGGCAGCAGTGTGAGATTGGCATACAGCAAGTCATTGCTGTTGAGTTGCACCGGAGCATTGGGCCGGTAGCTCAACTCACCTTTCCAGACAGTGCCAGTGGATAACGTGGTGTTGAAGCTCACCCCGTACAGCCGGATGTCTTCTGGGTACTCGATGTAATAACTTGAATTACCCGCCACAACCAGCGGTGCTAGGTTGCTCGTGCCAGAAGCAGCGTTGTACACCGACTGCGGCGCCGCACGACCGCTGATGAGCGGATCACGGCTGTGGTAGTTCATAAAGAACGCGCCGAAATCGGTGTCTAGCGGCTCATACATATAGTGCAGGGCCAGACCAAACTGCCCACTGTTACGCGCATCGCGATCAGATCCACGGCGCATCAGGACACCTTCGCCGTTAACCTCGACACCCGCCGAGGTCAACGCAGAAAGGTCTGCGACATCCAGCACTGAGCGTTTGCTCATCACCCGGTAATTACCGCTGCAACCGTCGGCAATCACGTCAGATTGCGAGAAGAACGTCCCGCAGTTATCGGCTTCTGACTGCTCCCAGTCGAGCTGGTAAAAAGCTTGGGCCGATAAATTGTCGGTCAGGTTTTGCGACACGTAGAACAGATTGACGGGGACCAAGCCGTCTTTAAATTCAGTGCCGGGGCGTCGATAGGCTGAAACGTCTGTGGGGTTAATTGCATTGATCCCACCGCCGATGAACTCGCCCTCCCCCCAACTGACCACTTGTTTGCCCACACGCACCGCCCCCGGCTGCTCGCCAATTGCGTAGTTGTGGTACACGTACGCGTCCAGCAGTTGCGTACCGGCAGACTGGGCAGACGCCTTACGACCGCTGTTGCTGATGGGTTTGAACGGTCGGCTGTCGTCTTGCAGTTCGAAGTCGTACCAATACTTGCCGCGCACATAGAGGCCGCTGTCGCCGTACTTCAGCTCCAGGCCATGAATGCCGGTAAAGATTTTTGAAAAGGTTTCGCCGCGTTTGAAATTCAAGCGGCCATCGTCGGAAATTTCAGACTGACCTTTGCCGCCATTATTGGCGCCAATCAGCTTGCGATCCGCCTTGGCGGTGGACCAACTGGCGCCGATAGCCAACTCAGAGTCCAACTGGCCTTCTATGGCGCCCACATTAAAGCTCACGCCCCAAGCGGGCCCGGCAAGCACCGAAGCGAGGCTGACTGCCAAAGGCAGTTTGGCTCGACACCAGAACCGGCTGACTGAGGGCATTGATACTTCTCCGTGCGCACGCTGCGATAAGCCCGCAAGGATGAAGGAAAACCAGAATTTGACAAGATCACTTGTCGACCAATCCTGTAGGAGATTCCCTGTCGTCCAGACGCCGCGTTGTCGCACACGGTGTTTGGGTGCATATCATTTTTGTAGGAGCTGGCGCAGCCTGCGATCTTTTGATCTTCAACCGCAACATCAAAAAATCGCAAGCAATTGAGCGGTGCGATCAAACCAATGGCCCATGCGGGCAAATCCGGTGCGTACGCGCTGATGGCTGAACAGCATAGCCACCATGCAGAACCACAGGCCGGTGGCGAAGGCAAGGTACACGCCATAACCCGCTTGAATCGTCAGCGGAGTGTGCGGGTTGATCACAACGGTGAACAGCGACAGAAAAAACAAGGTCGCCTTGGGGTTAAGCCCGTTGGTGACAAAACCCGAAGTAAAAGCACCACGCGCGGTACGCTCCCCCACCGGCAGCGCCGCCGAGAGTGCGGTAGGGTCTGCTGGTTTAGCCCGCAGAGCCTTAATACCGATGTACAGCAAGTACGCCGCCGCCAGCCATTTGAGCGCGTTAAACAGCACGATCGACTGCGACACAATGATCCCAATGCCTAGCAACGAATAACCCACATGGACAAAAATCGCCGTGCCCACGCCAAACGCGGTAAAAATGCCCGCACGCCGACCATGGGTTACGCTTTCACGCACCACCACAGCAAAGTCAGGCCCTGGGCTGGCCACCGCTAACAAGTGAATCAAGGCCACGGTCAAGAATTCTGTCCAGTACATGCACCACTCCATTACAAATTGTTTCTTCTGTTAGGCTCGCCACATTACGCCTTCACTCGACAGCACAAAAGGTACAGTTGATGACGAATACTCACCGCGCAGTCTTCCTTGATCACCCAACGCTGGACTTGGGCGATCTTGATCTAAGCCCCCTGAGCAATACGTTCAGTGAGTTGCAGCTGTACGCCGATACCACCCCAGACAACATCATCGAGCGCTTACGCGGCGTCAGTGTCGTCATCAGCAATAAAATCCTGCTCAATGCCGCTACGCTCGCCGCCTGCCCCGACCTAAAACTGATTCTGATCGCCGCTACTGGCACCAATAACGTGGATCTAGAAGCCGCCCGCGCTCAAGGCATCACCGTGGCCAACTGCCAGGGTTACGGCACACCATCCGTGGCACAACACACCATTGCCCTGTTGTTGGCGCTGGCCACACGGCTGGTTGATTACCAAAAAGCGGTGGCAGACGGTCAATGGCAACACGCCAAACAGTTCTGCTTATTGGACTTCCCGATTGTCGAGCTGGAAGGCAAAACCCTTGGTCTGTTTGGCCACGGGGAATTGGGCAGCGCGGTGGCTAAACTGGCCGAAGCCTTTGGCATGAAAGTCTTAATCGGGCAGATCCCTGGCCGCCCAGCCCGCGCCGATCGTCTTACGGTCGATGAGCTACTGCCACAGGTCGACGCACTGACTTTTCACTGCCCACTGAACGAAAACACACGTAACTTTATTGGAGCTCGCGAATTGGCGTTGCTCAAGCCCGGTGCATTCGTAGTGAATACCGCTCGCGGCGGCATGATTGACGAACAGGCACTGGCGGATGCCCTGCGCAGCGGCCATTTGGGTGGCGCAGCCACTGACGTGCTGAGTGTTGAGCCGCCACGCGACGGCAACCCGCTGCTGGCCAACGACATTCCTCGCCTGATCATTACCCCGCACAGCGCTTGGGGCAGCCGCGAAGCACGCCAGCGAATCGTTGGCCAACTCACAAAAAATGCCGAAGCCTTCTTCAACGGTACAGCGCTGCGTGTCGTCAGTTGATAAACTGCGCCCCTTTTTTGAGGAGCAGATTATGGAGCCGCGCAGTGAAGTACTGCTTCGTCAGCCTGACTACTTTCAAGGCTCGCTGCTGTTAGTCGGCTTACCCGCCGATCAATTGCTCAGCGAGTTGCCAAATGCCCACGGCTGGTGCTGGCACGCCGGCGATCAGGCCGCACTCGACGCCCGCTTTGCCGGACGTGTGCATTTTGGTGTAGAAGCCCCAGACCGGGCCTTCGACACCGCCGTGGTGTTTCTGCCTAAATCCAAAGAACTCAGCGACTACGTACTCAACGCCGTGGCCGCTCGTCTGCCCGGCGCAGACGTGTTTCTGGTGGGTGAGAAAAAAGGCGGCATCGAAGGCGCATCCAAACAGCTCATCCCATTCGGTAAGCCGCGCAAGCTAGACAGCGCGCGGCACTGCCAGCTATGGCAAGTCACCGTTGATAACGCGCCCCCAGCGCCGGTGCTGGAACAACTGGCACAGCGCTACCAACTGGACCTGCCCGAAGGCCCATTGAACGTCGTAAGCCTACCGGGCGTTTTCAGCCATGGTCGTCTGGATCGTGGTAGCGCTTTGTTGCTTGAGCATCTGGACAAACTGCCTAGCGGCCACCTGCTGGATTTCGGTTGTGGCGCAGGCGTACTTGGCGCCGCGGTCAAACGCCGTTACCCGCATAACAGCGTCACGCTGCTGGATGTCGATGCCTTTGCCACCGCCAGTAGCCGCCTAACATTGGCTGCCAATGGTCTGGAGGCCGAGGTGATTACCGGTGACGGAATCGACGCCGCGCCAATGGGTTTGAACAGCATTTTGAGCAATCCTCCGTTCCACGTTGGCGTGCATACCGATTACCACGCCACTGAGAACTTGCTGAAAAAAGCAGTTAAACATCTGAAAACAGGCGGCGAACTTCGTCTTGTGGCCAATAGCTTTCTGCGCTATCAACCGCTGATCGAAGAGCAATTTGGGCATTGCACGGTCAAGGCTGAAGGTCAGGGTTTTCGGATCTACAGCGCCAAGCGTCGTTGAGACAATTTGAAAAACAGGGCTTGCCGGATCGGATTTGTCGAGGCAGAATCCGCTCCGTCCTAGGGGAGTAGTCTCCCACGAGCAACAAGCTCGTCCGGCATGCGTCAACATACTTGGTCAACAGACCATGGCGCATGCGACCCAGGTGTCCGCACAGACGGACCGGGGTTTGACAAGACCTATG